>JAGXNT010000091.1 GCA_019894765.1 Candidatus Heimdallarchaeota archaeon | reverse complement strand
TAGCAGCGATTATTGTCTGGGTATTAATGGGTAAGAAGAATCGTCAAATTTTCAAGAAGAGACTTTGGTTATTTACTCTTCTAACGCTTTTTTCATTTTTACCCGATGTTGATACACTTTTCTATATTCATAGAACGTATATGCACTCCATTGTTTGGCCATTGTTCATAATTCTCGGAGTGTTTGGCTGGTTAAGTTTTGAAAAATTAATTAGGAAAAAAGTCATTGGAGAAAAAGCTAATCTAATTTGGCGATCCATAATAATTATTTGTGCTTTCCTTATCCTTCACAGTATAATGGATTTGAACCCCGGTCCAGTCTTACTGTTCTATCCTTTTGATACCAGATTATATCGTTGGAATGTCTCCATGGTCTGGGATCTTGACACATTTTATTTTCTTAAGGAATTAAAGTTCAGTTGGTCAAGCGTGTCCTTCGCTGAAGGAATTGATAATTCAATATTTAATATGACACCTCAGCAAAGAATTAGTTATTTCGGTGCTCAATACCTTGAGCTTTTTATTGGTGAATTTCCAATTCACTTCTTATCATTACTAACTTGGACAATCTTATTCCCAGTTACCTCTGTCGTTTTGTTGCTTAGGAAGAGACCTAACCCAGAGAATTTCTTCAAGAAACTACGCAAATTGAGGAATCCAATGATTGTTGGTGGATTAATCTTACTCACATTTGGATTAACACTGGGACCCGGTTTCCGATTGAATCGGACAGAGAATCGAGAAAATAGTCAATTGCTTAGTTTCTCGCCAGATGAAACAATCTATGGAACATATCAGAATTTTGAGTTAGATAAAAATGATGCATTAAACATGAATGGCATCTTTGCGGGAAATAATTCAGCCTGTGAAATTACTGCTATGATAGCAGGTGAAGAGCAATTCCAGGATTTTGATGATTCCATAACGGAGATTTTTGATCTTTACGTTAATAATAACTCTGGATATAATTATTCCTGGCTTATATCTAGCTATCAAAACCTTACACAAGACTTCGTAGCGAATTCACTAGTTCATTACTCAATAACTCAAAATTTTACTACTGGAATAAACTACACATTAACTAATAAAACGACACTATATGCCGTTACACTACTAGTCGATTGGAATACTTCAATAGATTTTGTAGTTGATACAAAAACCATAAGTACATTACATATTAAACGCGTTCTAGAATTTTCATTTGGTATGGTTTTTACAACTCTAGGATTAATTGCTGCAGTGATTCCTTTTATTGATATTATTGCAAAGATGAATGAGGCAAAGGAAAACAGTATTGATACAACGGAAAGTAATGAATCAAATCAAGAAATTCATGAGTAAACCTATCCTTTACTCATCTTTTCTTCTAAAGAGGTTATTTTTTAAGGAATAAAACATAAGAAATAATAAGTTTGAAAACTTTTGAATAATGAGGTTTGAAAAAATTGAAAAGACAGAAAATTCTCTTTCTTATTGCTTTACTGATAACACCTATGATACTTTCATTCATACAAATCGAAAGTGCAGTTAAGGATCCAATTGTAGAAGTAATGACC
>JAGXNT010000090.1 GCA_019894765.1 Candidatus Heimdallarchaeota archaeon | reverse complement strand
TTTTTAGCAGAAGCAATTGGTGAAGGATGTTTTTTGTGTTTTGATTGTTGTTTATGGGCATCAGGTGAGTCAGATAATGTTGATATTCTTGGAGGTGAGCATTTAGAAAAATATTCGGGAAAACCTCCAGAAGAATATGAAGTACAATTAGCTCTTGAGGGTAAAAAGAAGGCAGATAGAGATTCTCTCTCACCAGAAGAGGAACAAACCAAAGTCAAGAACTTAGTAAGTAAAAGACAAAAAACAAGCATAATGTATATCAGTAATATTACTTCACTACAGAAACAAAGAGTTATTGAAATAATATTAGCAGACCCAGATTATATTATCGAACATGAATATGTGATTAACAAGAAATTACTCCCGAAAGAAGAAAAAATTCCTTTAGAATCTTGTCCACAATGTGAGAATCCTGTTAAACCCAACTGGGAATATTGTTCTAATTGTGGATACGATCGAAACTAATTCTAAACGATGTATAATTTCATGAATTAACTTTTCAACATTAATAAAAGTGACTTGTAGTAAGTTTTAAATGCACAAGAAATGGTCAGTCAAAGTAATACTAAAAAAAAGCTTAGGAGAATGTTATAACATTGTCTAAACCAACTATCCCAAGACCAAAATCGGAATTCCTACAAGTCGAATGCCCAGATTGTAATAAAGTACAGAAAGTTTTTAGTCATTCTTCCACAGAAGTCAGATGCTTAGTTTGTAATTGTAAATTGGCTACCCCCGCAGGTGGGAAATGCAAAATACATGGCAAAGTTATCGAGCCTGATAAAAAGGAATAATAGTTTCTAAAAGTTATAACGAAAAAGCTGAAGATTACAATTCAGGCAGATCGACCCTATCAGCAGCATTTTTCATAATCAAAGTTTTTGCGTACACTAAAGGTATCTGTACAATATCTTCTTTCTTGAAAGGACCAATTGATTGTTTTGATTTATCTTGAGCTGTTGTGGCTATAATTTCAGGTATGTCCTTCAATATTCTTACTGTCATAAGATCAGTATCGTTTTCTTGTCCGACTGCGGAATCAAATTCCTTACTTATGTCTAAACCTGCTTCTCCCAAAATGCTTCTATTATTATGCGCGTCAAATATACTCTCGAGATTCTTCACTAAATCCATTTCTTCTGCTGCTAAACCACTCTTATTTAAATCCTCATTAATTATTGCATGAATGATTTTATGCTTTCGAATCTTAGCCAAATCTCGGAGAATTCTCTTTAATCGTTCAGTTCTCTCAGATATAATCTTCGTTGATGCAACATCTTTGGAATCAATGCCTTCCAATTCTTTTTCAAGAGAGCTTATTCTCTGTCGAATTGCAGAATACAAACTACCTTTTACCTCAAGTAATTTGTTGGTTCTTCTTTCACTTTTCCAGAGTTGAAATATTTGTTTGTATTGATCATCCTTAACCATTAATTATACATCTTCCATGCGTACTAGTTGTGCAAAGTATATACATTATATTCATTTTCTCTTATGAGTTTTCTTGGACCTCACTAAAGTATATTGTTATTACCCCACTCCTAGAATTAAAAGCTAATTTTGCTATTAGGAATCAGGGAAACAATAAGAGACCAAGAATTTTGATTTAAGTTTCAATTCTTGGTGCAAGATAATAGGTTAGTTTTCCTCCAGCAACTATTGGGAATTCCAACTGAATTGGCATGCTTGCTGAAAAAGCAATCATAACTAATTCACTTGCTTTAATTGCTTTAGTCATTTCACTCAAGTAACTCAGTGAATACATTGCACTCGATTCTTCTCTCACATTGAATTCCGCAATAACATCACTATCTTTTTCTATAGAGACCTTAACATCTTTTGTTTCACTTGAAGCTGACAAAGTAAGTCCATGTTCTTCAGCAACAATTCGTATATGATCACCAATAATTTCTGCATCTTTCACAGCTTGTTGTAAAGCATCTGCTGTTAGTTTTATTTTCGCTTTACTATCTATTGTTGGTGCAGGATATTCGCTATCACCAAGGTCGAGTAAACTGATACCGAAACTTCTAACATTTTGTCCCTTAAAAGTCATCACGAGTTTTGCTGTTCCTTCTAATTCCATTTGTAGTGTATCGGAAGTTCCTGCTCTTCGCATAATTTGGGTCATTTCATCAAGATTAATACCTAGACGAGTCACTTCTGAACATTCGTATTCTTCAAAAGCACTTGCAGGTAAGAAGAAATCGACCATCGCAACCCTACTTGGATCCATTGCACGTAATTCAATACCTCTTTCTGAGGCAATAAAGTTAGCTTCATCCAATAACGTAAGTGATTCAATAATATTCTTCCAAATTTTCGCATCTGCTAAAACCATTTTAAGAGCCATTTTTTAGTCCTCCTATCTTAGACAGTTTGTCCTCTTTATTAAATTTCCAGTAGATTTTCTTTATATTCTTGGTAATTACCTTTCGATAATTTCTTCAATAGGCATTTTAAAAATTTCGTATTACTGTTTAGTTAAACAAATCAATACTTAAATGCATATTTCACACAGTTTCACGAATTAAAAATAGTTCCTAATACTAATTTCTCTGAAATTGCCCTCAAAATTTTGACTTCAACAATCTCTCCAACTCTCTCTCGAGAGTTTTCCACTGCAACCATGGGACCACCGCCCAAAATATATGCAATCGTTCCTCTTTTATCACGATAATTGGGTTCACTAATGATTACTCGAACTATTTCGCCTACAAGGTCTTTCTTTTTCCTTAAATTGACCTGATTTGCGGCATCAGCAATGATTTTACTCTCAGGATTATAAATGGCAGGTTGCGGATCTGGGAAATCACCAAAAGCTGATAAAGGTAAGGGGCGGAATCGATAAATCGTAACTTTCTCAATATAAGGTTCAAGTTTGTTAATGAACTCAGCTGTTTCTTGAGCAGTTCTACTTGTTTGTCCCGGTAAGCTATGAATAAAGTAAACATGAGCTTTCAACCCATATTTATGTGCAATTTTCACTGCTCGTAACGTATCTTTTGGACCACTCGGTCTCCCTAATAATTTTGCATGTAATTCGCTGCCTGTTTCACACCCTATAGAAAATGGTGAATTTGGTAAATATTGGGAAAGAACTCTAGCTAATTCATCAGTGAAGAGGGTAGCTTTAATGTTTTCAACTTCAATCCAAACATGTCCATTTGCTACTCTCTCAATAGTATGAATTTTCGACAACAATTCTTTGATTTTCTTAACATTAGCTTTTGGAGAAGATGGTGTTATCAATGGTTTCGGTGAAACCAGCTCATCTCTTCCAAAATCTAGAAAATCGGGAGCGCTCAAAACAATTCTTTTCACATTGAAAGCCACTAGCTTTTCTATCTCACTTACTATGTGTTCAACAGATTTGCTTCTTGATGGCCCAAACAAACTTGGAACACTACAAAATCCACATCCTGGTGGAATTTCGGATGGACAATTAGCTCTATCCTCAAGATAATCACTATCACAAAGACTGCATTCACTGCACTTTCGCCCATCTGGTAATTGTATTCTTGTTCCACCAAAATTGGAACAACCTCTCAAGCACTCAACATAAACCTTCGCAGAAAAATAATTTGGATAATCAGCTATGCGTTTTGTTGACGCTTTAAAGGATTTAAATTCATCATTAGAAGAATATTTCCTAAAACCAGTTAAAACAAGCTGGCCTTCTTGATTAAAGTAACCAATACCATTAATGTCTTTAATGTCTGAAATCTTACCACTTGTAAGAAAATCACTAGCAATTAGTTCTTTTAATGTTAATTCTCCTTCCCCTATTACAATTAGATCAGCTTTTGTTTCTTTTAATGACAACTCAAGTTCTGAGGTAACAGGACCTCCAACAACAACTTTGCCTTGATGTTTCTTCCGCCAAATCTTAACAACTCTCTTTATTGCAACCTTATCCATAGACATACCGCTAATAAATAAAGCAGTAAAGTTTTCTTGAAATCCCTTTTCAATAATATTCTCAGCTAAAAGAATTTTCGATTTAATATTGTGATCTTCTAATACACCACAAACACTTCTCACACCACAACCAATAGCATCTCGAGTAAATCTTCTGCGACCTTTCCCAGCAGCAGTAGCATCTACAATAGCAATTCTAAGTTTAGAGCTCAACATTTAGTGTTCCTTCGTTTTTGTGAAACAATGTAAGAGATATTAATACTTAATTTTGTGCTGATTTTAATAATGTTTAGTCCTAAAATTTGATTAAACAAATTGATTTCGTTCGTTTTACTCTGTAATGATAAGAAAAATAATAAAGTTGTATTTTGTTTAATTATTACTTGAGAAGAAAAGAATTACTAAAATAATGTTTTCAACATTAGAACTAGATTTAAATGCAAGTAATTTTGGACTTAAGTGTAGAAGAAAAGAAAGGACGGTAAGATTAGAAATGATTAGTAATGGCCTATTCCTTTTACCCGGTGACGAGATTTGTAATATTGAGGAAGCCTTACCCGGAGAAGGAACACATGTAGCCGAAGGAATGATTTTTGCCACAGTGACAGGAACATTGTTCCAAGACAAAAGAAGAAGAACTGTGAGTATTTTTCCAAAAGTAAGAAAACCATTAGTCCCAAAAAGGGATGATGTCATAATAGGGCAAGCTGACAGTGTAAACAAACACATGGTCTCACTTGCAGTGAAATACATAAATGGTCAAAGTGTAGAACCACCTTATTCAGCAATAATGCATATTTCTCACTGCACCCGAGCGTATTTGGATTCCATGTTTGATGCCATAAAAGAAGGTGACATTGTTAGAGGGAAAATAACTGATGCCCACACTATTCCATTACAATTTACTACCACTTATAATGAACTTGGGGTAATTTATGGTCTATGCAGTATTTGTGGAGAAAAACTCCATTATTTGAGAAGAGGAACTCTCAAATGCGATCATTGTGGGAATGTAGAACCTAGAAAAGTCGCCGAAGATTATGGTAGAGCTAGATTATAAAAACACACTGTTACTTTTTAGAAGGTGGAAGTTTAGTTGGCACGTTGGACAGCAAAAGAAATGGTTTTGAAAATCAACTCCACAAATGAAGCAATATTGTTTCTGGACGCAGTGCAAAAGCAAATCAAAATAGTTGATATTTTTGCTGATTATTATCCTGGTAGTGTAACAATTAGATTTGAAGGTGCCAAAGAGAATTTAAAAAATGCAATTGAGATCGCTAAAAGGATTCACCAGATTGTGAATGGAATGCTTTACCCTGATAGAGATGATTTCTACAATTATGAAATTGAATTCTTATCAAAAGTAACCGGTAAAACTTTCCCAATTAAACCTCTTATACAAATTTTGGAAATCAAAGGATACGAACCTCAAAGAGAAGAAGGTGTCTTTTATTCGAAAATTAAGTATGATTCATTGCTTGAACTTATAGTTCTGATTGATAAAGTTATGTCAGAAATTCCATATGAAGTTGCGACCAGTAGTCTGAGAGATGTAATATTGGTGATGGCAATTACAAAAAACATAACCATTGAACAAGCCATAGCTACTGCCAAGAAAGCAAAAGTAGTAGAAGAAGATGAACTCAACAGACTCAAACTAATAGTCGAACCAGCTCAAGCGCTAGAAAAATCGTTAAAGATAACAAAATAACCGAAAGAAATAAAGGAAGAACTATAATTCGGAAGAATAATAGAATTGAATTCTAAGATTCAAGACCCTTTAAACATTGGAGAATCAAAAAATGAAAGTACAAATCCTGGAATACGATGAAGATAAAGAAATGACTCTCGAGATACTCGGTGAAGGGCATACATTTGCTAATATAATACGAGAGTTCCTATGTGATGTCAAAGACGTCGATTCTGCTGGATATTATAAAGAGCATCCTTTTGTCAACAAAGCAAAATTAGTCATAAAAGCTGCACCGAAGAAGAAAATAGACAAAGCGGTGCGAACTGCCTGTAGGGATTTAACCAAAAACGTAGATGATTTCTATAAACTCTTAGAGAAAACAGCATAGAACCAACTTTCGTTTTTATTTTTCGTTTTCATTTCCCTAGGAACTATTTTTAGATAGTTGTACTTAGTTTGTTATAGAGTAAGTTGATGCAGAATGAAAAAGAAAGAATTCCCAGAGAAGACAAAGCAAAATCTAAGAAGAATTATGAGAAACCGAGATTTAGCAAAGTTTGGGGATTCATTAGTGAATTTCATCTATTCTTTAGCAAAAACAAAAGTCTACGATAAACCTGTAGGTGAAAGAGTCTATGATAAGGCTCTCTTAGAAGCAGTACGGGAAACAGGTCTCAGAGCACTTATGCAATCAAGTTCTACAGCAGGCGAAGTAGGGGATGGAGCAGAAGCTCTAATCGGGCATTCATATTTAAGTGGGTTATTTACCATTGATGAATTAGTAACTATACTCGAATCATCAATTCAAGAATATGATCAAGAAGCGTTTGAAAAAAGAAGTAAAGAAAGAGAAATAATGACTAATGCTTTTGTAAAATTAATGTTAGAAATTATTAAACGAATAGAAGAGATTATTTGAGAATTTTTTTATTGGTGACAGGCTTGAATAAGCAACTAAAAAAGGGAATAAAAATCATTGGATTAGCATGTGCTTCTTTTAACCGTGAAAAAGACGAGAAGGTATCAATAATTGGTGCGATTTATCGAGGTTCTCTTCTTCTCGAGGGAGTTCTGAAAAACCAAATCACTGTAGATGGGAATGACGCTACAGACAGAATTGTTGATATGATTCAACAAAGTACTCATCAACACCAATTAAAACTTATAATGACCAGAGGAGTCACAATAGCAGGGTTCAATTGTATTGATTTAGAGCAGATACACAAGAGAACTGGTTTACCAATAATCTCAGTTGTTGATAGAGAACCGAACATGGAAAAAATAACCAAAGCACTGCAAAATTTACCGGACGGAGAAAAGAAATTAGCAATTCTTAAGAAAAATGGTTTACCACGACCATATATTTCAACTGTAGATAATGAACCAATTTATGTTCAGTTTAAAGGCATAAAACATGAAGAGGTTTCTCAATTACTAAAAGATATTACTCTCGTAGGTAGAACTCCTGAACCCATACGGGTTGCAAGAATAATAGCTATCGCAGAATGAATTAATCGTATTCTCTCCAGGTATGTTTGCACTTCATGCAACGATAAAATCGGGTTGCTGCTTCGTCACCACTGCGTGTCTGAACCGCCCAGTATTGGGTATCAACAACTATAACACACTTTGGACAACGCATTTTCTTTGTTGGCATAGTATTTATTTCATCAGGATTCTCAATCACAATCATACTTTCTTGATCTGATTGCTTGATTTCTTCCTTCAGCATTTGATTTCCTTCTGAAAGCTCCTTTTTTCCTTCGCCACACTTTGGACAAGCCATAACTACTTTACCGTTAATCTTCTTGGGTGCTAACATTGAACCACAGTCGTCACAAAATTCCATAATTGTTATTCTCCTTTGTCTTGTCTCTTATTCTTATAACAGAAATCAGATTTGAAACGTTTTATTAAATCTTTGCTTTTTCTCGTTACGTTAAATTTTCTCAACATCCACCTCTAATTCCTTACTAATTTGATCTTTTTTTCTTGCTCCAAATAATCGTTTAAACAAATCAAAAATAAAAACAAAATCAGCTTTATTTAAACGAATTATTAGTAAACTGAGTGCTATACTACAAATGGCAATAATAAATTTCCAATATAATGCAATCCCAACATAGAAATCAATGAGATAGACAACAGCAATAGCTGTAGATGTAATAAGATTAAGACTTAAGATCTCACCAACACTTCGAAGTGAAATACTTTCATTACTTAACATACTAAAAATAGCGTACAGAAGCATAATGGAATAAGCTATAATAAATGCGAAAGCAATTCCTATAATACCAAATCCAGGAACAAAGAAAAAGCTAAAACAACATAAAGTAATTAGCCCTATGAACTCTGCTTTTGCGTAAATATTTGGTTTTCTAAGAGAGATGTTACTGTTCATTAAAAGGTAATAAGCCGAAGAGATTTGTCCTCCAATAATCAACAATCTAAGTAAGGGAATAATCGTGGACGTACCAAGCCACAAACTACTACTGCTAATAATGAGTTGAAAAAGCGACTGAATTTCTTCTGTAAAAACCCCAAAAACAACATTAATTGGAATAGTTGCAAGCATCATGAACCTAATTGCTCTTTGAAGTTCTTTTCTTGCATCTTTTGACTCAAGTGTTCTTAGATGTGGAAGTATCATCCGTCCTATGGAATCTTGCGGAATACGCGTTGCCATTATTAACATAAAGACATAATTGAAATAAGCGATTTGAACATAGGCAAGATGACCGTTTTCAAAGAAAAATCCTAAAATTGTGAGAATCATTGCTCCTTCAATTAATTGTGTAGAAATAGATGCCAGGACAATGGGCGAAGAAAAAGATAATATTAATCTTAATGACTTAAATGAATGCAAAATATTTCGAAATGCTCTTTTTCTCTTGAAGAAGGAAACGATGTATTCCTTATTAATTAGCATGCTGTATATAACTGAAAGAAGACTACCAAAACCTAATCCTAAAATTACCGAAAAAGCACCAAAACCTAAGTAAACAAATAAAGTAGAAAAGAGTAGATTCCCAATACTCTGAATACTAATTGCCATAACACTATGTTTAATCTTCTTTTGTCCTAACAAAGAGCTGTTTAATGAAGATACTGAAAAGGTTAACGGAAAAACAAATAGTAAACCAAAAAGTAATCTGACAATTGATAAATTACCCAAAACATCAACTCTGGGTTGAACAACAAATACCACTACAAAGAAAACTAAAACAGCAAAAACCAATCCTGAAATAATACTGAACGTTACAGACGCAATAATCATATCGCTTATCTTTTCTTTCTCGACATTTTTTTCAGAGAAGTGAATAATAATAGAGTTTCCTATTCCTTTCAGTGCAATAATTGTAGTTATGACAATTATTCTTTGAAGCGTTCTTGACGCTCCGTAAATATAATCGGGCATTTTATGAATTAGAATAGCTGCGAGAATAAAACCAGAAATTACAATAACTACATTCGCTAAGAAAAATAAAACAGAACCACTAACTAAACTGCTAGTCGTCGCAATCGTCAAATCATGAGCAGCTTGATTGTCATCCTTTCTATTCTCAAGAGAAGACTTTTCTATATTTTTATCAGCTTCTGCTTGAGATTTTGGCATACTATCCCTCGAAAATAATTCTTTACAATAAAACGTATCAACATACTATATTAAGCTTTAATTCCTAACTGAAAAATGTTTAAAAATCGAAAAGAAAAAAGGAAGAACCCTGTCTCTTATTTCTTCTTGCCTAATTCTTCCTCTTGCATTTTCTTAATCAATGCAATAATAGGACGAGAAATGTTTTGACATTTCAAAGCAGACATATCAAATAATTCTTTCTCGGAAAGATCCAATTCTTTCTGTAAATCCTCACTACTGAAAACATTTGGTAAATCTTGCTTGTTAACAGCATAAATAATTGGAACTTTTCTTTCAACATTCTTAATGACTTGTTCTCTGAAATCCTCGAAATTCTCTTTGAGTCTAGGATCTATTGGATCAATAATGAAAATAACACCATCAGATCGTCTCTCAGCAAAAGCCCGAATATCTTTGAAACGCCACTGACCAGGGGTACCAAATAAGTAAAAGATAGTAACCCATTTGACCTTTTTATCATCGATTATTTCTTCAGTGAGTTCACTGAATTTTATGATATCTGCTTTATCTTCCCCACCAATCAGTAAAGCAACAACGGTGAAATCGAAAGTTTGGGTGGCAGTATTGGATTCCGGAAAAAGATCTGGGTTTTCTTTTAATAACTCATAATCAACATAAAAGTATCTGGGAACTTCGCGGCCATGAGCTTCTGGATCAAAACATCTAATCATAGTAGTTTTACCACTGCCAGAGCTACCAGTCACACAGACTTTGTAGACTCCTCTAAGTTTTCCACTAAGGTAAGGATAAGTATTCAATACATTGTTAGCCGTTAAGATACGTAATTTCTTTACTTCAAATTCTATGTCTACTGTCAAATATAATACACATCCAGATCTTTCTTAAGACAAGATATTGATTTTCACTCATTTTAATTTAGTGATTCGGTTTTATAAAACTGTCTTCTTATGCATATAATTCAAAATTTCCGTTTTCAAATTGAAATTTGAACATGATGATTAAACAGCTCTTGTAAAGCAAGAAAAGCGTGCTTATCTATATTGAACAATTTTTTCTGCTCAGCAAACGATTTTGATGGAACAACTGCACAGAGAAAGTTATCAATTTCTTGTAGCTCAAACAATCGTTTTGCAGGTCGGAGTTGTCTGTACTCAAAATATTTGCAATCGCAACGATACATCACATGTTTTTTTCCATCAATGTCCAATAGATGTATCCAAAGCAAATGCTCTCGTTCATCAGTTTCTTTACCTTGTTCTATAGTTTTTGAGACAAAATGCGTACGAATAAGCCCAGTATCATATTTCCGATAACTAACAATTTCCAACGGAGAATCAGTTCGTAATTTATCAAATCGTTTGCGATCAAAGAAGCAAAAATCAAGAGGTAAAGCAATATACTCTCGCTTATTTAGATCTGACAAGATGAACAAACTTCCATTGTTTTAACTAAAGTAGAGCAGTCATAATATAAATACCTATTAAAAAAAACAGAAAAATCACCAGTAAAATTGAAAAGACTTTATTTAAGGAAAAAATCTTAGTAAAGATGTGTGGAGAATAAAGAAATGACAATAAAAACGATGAGTGTGAAAATAAAGAATCCAGAAGCAAACTATCAAGTAATAATTGGACAAGCAAATTTTTCGATATTCACAACAGATGATTTGTTCAAGACGATGCTAACAACAGTACCAGGCATTAAATGTGCAGTCGCAATGAATGAAGCGGTACCGAAACTAACTCGAGTAACAGCAAATAATTCCGAGCTAGAGAAACTAGCAGCAGAAAATGCTTTAGCAATAGGCGCTAGTCATGTGTTTGTAATAATGATGGAAAAAGCATTTCCCATTAATGTCCTACCCCATGTTAAGAATCATCCAGCTGTTTGCTCTATCTTTGTGGCTTCTGCTAATGTAATGGAAGTAGTAGTAGCGGAAACAGAGTTGGGAAAGGCTGTAATAGGAGTAGTAGATGGAACTGCAGTAGACAAAATAGAGACTCCTGAGCAAAAGAAGGAGCGAAGAGAAGCAACAGAGAAAATAGGATACAAAATTCCATAATTAAAAATAAGTTGTACATAAAAAAAGCCAGAATTTAAGAGTTCAAGAGTTTTCTCTTGAATCGCTACCCACTGTCAGGGAATCAGGGTGATTATACACCGGTTATGAGTGCGAATTTGATTCTGGCTAATTCTTTATCTTTCTTTATTAGGTTTTTGAGTTGTTCTTTTTTGGTCATTTTTTTTCACCATTTTTTTGTTCTTGTTATTCTTTATATTTGGTCACTTTATATGAGTAGCTTGGGTCTTTCTGACCAGCTACTAT
This sequence comes from Candidatus Heimdallarchaeota archaeon, assembly GCA_019894765.1. The sequence goes on along the minus strand of JAGXNT010000090.1, from coordinate 176 downwards.
GCACCAGTGATTAAAGCGAATTTAATTCTGGCTTGTTCGTAATCCTTTTTTATTTTTTGTTCGATTTTTTGTTTGGTTCTGTTCATTTTTTTTCTTCTCCGAGTTTTGTTCTTAATTATACTACTATCTCAATAGTATTTAAAGCGGATTCACTTTTTAGAGACTCAAAAACAAGA
>JAGXNT010000089.1 GCA_019894765.1 Candidatus Heimdallarchaeota archaeon | reverse complement strand
GTCTAATCCTTCTGCTGTAGTCATCGCATCATAGACTTTTTCTCGAGGACCACGAACTAATACTTTATGTAATATAGGAGCATCAAATATTTCCATAATAATTCCTCAAGTACGTATACTCAAAGAATTATTATTTACTTGCTGTTAATTTTCTAAGAAAGAAAAAGAAAAAATGATTAGTTTCAGAATAAACTAACCAAAATTCCAATCATACTCTTTAGATAAAGTGTATGTTAATCGTATATTCAATAATTCACCCATGGCAGCATTTGTCATAATAACTGCTCCTTGACCGGTTAATGCTGACCCTAGAAACATACAATTTGCTCCTGGAGCGTTCCCACCTGGGAGTATAAAGAATGTGTTCTTGTCATTCTTCATTAGGAAGAATCCAATTGCTTGATCTGATAGTCCCATTAATTCTGTTGGACCAAATGATTTGTATGAAGTAAGCATACTCTTAGCCATTTCTTGTGATATTATCTTCTCTGATTTTCCTTGATAGGCCTTCATGACTTCAATAGCAAATTTTGCTAAATCAACAGGACTACAACTTAGATTGCCATGTGCGTAAGCAGATGAATGTAATCCTTTCCCTTTTACTTCCCCTTCTGCAGTGTGATGTAAAATCGCTCTTTTATTTAGCTCATCTGGTAAGAGGCCTTCTAATGTGCTAGTACCCATTTCTAAAGGATCAAAGATAGTTTCTTTCATTAGTTGATTCAATGGTTTTCCTATTACATCTTCAAGCAATTTCTGAATAATATCATAACCTATATTGGAGTACTGATGCTTTGAACCTGGTTCAAATTCAACAACTACAGGATCATTCAAGGCAGGAGCTTGCCCATTTAATACATCTAGTAATGTCGATGTTGACCCTTCTTCTTCACTATACATACTATCTGGACGATTAATCCCTGCTTTGTGTGTTAATAATCTCCTAAGTGTTATTTTCTCAGTTTTAGTAAATTCACTTTCAGGAATCTTCCAGTCCTTCAAGTAGTCATTGACATCTGTATCTAGATCTAGTAATCCTTTTTCCACAAAATGTAGAGCAGCAACTGTAACTAGTGTTTTAGTTGTTGATGCTGCTTCGAAAAGCGTTTGCGAATTTACATCGATTTTCGAATTTAAATCTTGTACACCAATGAATTTTGACCATTTGATTTCAAAATTATCTATCAACACAATTCCCATTCCGGGCACATTAAATTGTTTCATTAACTCACTTAATGCTTCTTTTTCTTCCCAAACAGGAATTGCTCTACCTTCAAACTTGACTGCTACGACATTGTCAAGTATCTTCTGTATTTGCTCATCTATCTTATCTGACATTTTCTTGATCACCAATAAACAATACTGTTCTAATTAATACTGTAATTGGGCATTTTTTAAGAAAGAACTGGCAAAAAATGACCACCTAGAGTAAGAACACCCCTAAATCTTAGATGAATTCGATATTTTTTAAAGCATTTAGAACTGCCAAAGTAGCACTTTCCACAGTAGATTGATCGCCCCAAGTACCATCCTCATTTTGATTTTCTATAATCCATGGAAGAGATAAAAGAATGCCGAGACGTGCTGCTTTTGTTTTATATTTTGAGAACATACTTAGGAAGGTGTAAGGGCCAAGACTATATTTAATCAGTTCATCCATGCCAAAAGGATTATTGTATGCATTATACAAAGCTACTACAAAACGCCAGAGATGTGATTCCGCTAATCGCCAAAGTTTTTCATTAGTGACTTTACTTAAAGCTCTTGTTGTTATAATTTCGCACCCTTGAGTGTGCGTTGGCATCCGTAGTAAATACTCCACGCTATCTCCGTTTTTCTTATGAGAGACACGCATCAAATGACTCCAAGTGGGTTGCAACATTAATGATTTGAAATTGTGAAGACCGCCGTGTTTAAACTCAAAGAGCGTTTGTTTCTCAAATGCCTCTAATTCCTTCATAGTTAATGGGTCAGTTCTCCCTCTACTTGTTCCATGTTGATACGCACATTCACACCATCCGCCAAAAGAGAGAGTATCGATGATTGTCTGCACTCTGTCATTAAATTCATAACCATACTCAAGCAGGGATTCCAAAACTATCGCATTAGGCCACATAATTCGAGGACCACAAGCATTATCGTATAACTCATCAACAGCATGAATGATTTTTAATTCAGATCTCGGTCGTTTACGAAATCTCTCTTTTGGACCACTTACATGCTGTCTTCTCAGTTCCATAATTTCTAACTGCTCATCAACAAGCTCATCTAATAAGAAAAACATACCTGGATTATGTAGTGATTGAGGTCTTTCTAACAACCATTTAATGGCTTTCTGAATTTGTGGATAATTACTGTTCATCCCTAAATCTGCTAGTTCTTTGAGGTTTTTTGCAGTTGAAGTCACAAGATTATTCCACGAACCATTATCCAATTGCTTCAATAATCTTTCCTGGACAAGCTCTCTCAATACTTCCTCGTCAGAATCCTCATCAATGTCTAGGAGTTGTCTAACTTTCCAAGCTGAAAATGATTTCTTTTCTTTCCAATAATCTGCAACATCAAAATTCAATTTATAGTTAACTTGACTGCTTACTAGTTCATTTAGGAGATCTGCCGCATCACCAAAGGTTTCAATCCGCCTAGTAACTATATGACTAGATTCAATATCGACTATTCGTGGTCTTTTGCTTTTCTTAACAGTCATTTTAAATTTCTTAACTGCTACTCCGTTCTGTCTTTGAATAAAACAAATATTGGTTTTACCTTTGAGCTCAAGTTTCTCTCGAGCAATTGCAGGTAGAATCAACCAGTTATTTGGTAAGACTGAGAGTTTTTCTCCAAGCTTATTTGTTGTAAGAAGTAATCCATCTTTTGTATCAAGATAGAGAATCTGTAATTCATTAAAACCAAAATAATTGATCACTGTTTTTTTCAATCTGAATTTTCCTTCAGGAGAAATGGTAGTAAAACCTAAAATTTGTGGAATAGAAGATATAATCCGTTTGCTCATTTTCAACACATTTTCTTCAATCGGTAACCCGTTATTTTTGCAAGGAAACTTGATAGCCCACTAATTAATTCTGCAAAATTCTATAAAATTGCTGCTGTTTTTCCATCGAAAAACCTTACTTTTTTGCATTTTTTTCTTCCACAACTTTCTTTAAAACATCTGAAAACTTTTTAACTCAACAATTTTATTGAGTTTATTAACTGCATGCAGTATATTGAGTTGAGTGTTTCGATGTCAAGAGTTACTCCCATGATGAAGCAATATCTCACTTTCAAGCGAAAATATTCGGATTGTCTTATTCTTTTCCGAGTGGGGGATTTCTTCGAGCTTTTTGGTGATGATGCTAAACTTGGTGCAAAAATCTTAGGAATAACTCTTACAGCCAGATCTGGTGAACCTCTTGCGGGTGTACCAGCAAAAGCAGTGGATGCTTACATGACTACCTTGGTGAAACATGGCTACAAAGTTGCTGTGGTAGATCAAATAGAAGATGCAAGTGAAGCAGTAGGTCTTGTTAAGCGAGGCGTAGTCCGTATTCTTACTCCTGGAACTTTAACAGAAAGCGCTATGCTAAATTCTAATGAAAACAACTACATCGTCTCTATCTTTGAGAAGGGCAAGAAATACGGTTTAGCTTTAGCAGACGTCTCAACAGGTGAATTCAAAGTCACTCATTTTATTGAGACTGCTGCTCTAGAAGAACTACTGATTGAGCTTAATAGAATTAATCCAAATGAATGCCTTGTCTCTGAGAAACACAATTTAAGTGACAGTATATTTGAAACGCTTGAAAATGTTATGATCTCCAAATTAGAGGATTATCGCTTCTCTTTTGATTCCTCTTACCAACTTCTGAATGAGCATTTTATGACTAAATCACTGGAAGGATTTGGTTGTGAAGACAAACCTTTAGCAGTTTCTGCAGCAGGTGCTTTACTCGATTACCTCATGGAAACTCAAAAATCGAAACTTGATAATGTTCGAAACATGTCTCTTTATTCAACCAAAGGCTATATGGTGATTGATCCTACCTCATTCAAAAGTTTGGAATTAACCAAAAACACTCGAGATAATTCTTCCAAAGGAACCTTGATAGAGATTCTAGATAAGAGCTGTACTCCCTTAGGTGGACGATTCATTAGAAGGGAACTTCACAGACCTTTAGTTGATGTTCCAAAAATCAATGAACGCCTTGATGCTGTGGATGAATTTGTTGGTAACTCTTTTGCAAGAGAAGATATGCGTTCTGCTCTTAAACCAATACAGGATTTGGAAAGACTAGCCAGTCAGATTTCTTTGAGAAGGGCGAATGCACGAGACATTATTTCTATTAAGAATTCATTGAAAGCAATCCCTACTATTACTAAAATCCTACAGACACTACAGTCTAGCGCTTCGAAAAGGATCGTTAAAGAATTCCATAATCTGAAATCACTTATCACTAAAATTGAGACAGCAATTAAAGAATCTCCTTCTGCTACAATTAAAGATGGCGGAATCATCAAGAGTAAATTTAACAAGGAGTTAGATGATCTAAGAGAAATTTCAGAAGGTGGGAGAAAGTGGATCATCCAATATGAATTAGAGGAGAAAACAAAAACAGGGATTAAAGCTCTCAGAGTCGAGTACAATAGAATGTTAGGATATTATATTCAGGTGAGTAAAAACTACTTGAATTTAGTTCCGGAAAATTATGTCTTTAAATCTGAGCTTACAAGTGGGAAGAGATACATAACTTCCGAATTAAAGGAATATGAAGCCAAAATTTTGAATGCCAAAGACCAGATTAATGATCTCGAGTATAAGCTCTTCTGTGAAATTAGAGATGCTGTTCACAATGAAATTGCTAAAATTCTTATTAATGCTGAGAAAATTGCTGAGTTAGATTGTCTTACAACCTTTGCTGAAGTGTCCAGAAATAATGCTTATGTTCGTCCTACTGTTAACAGCTCTGTTAAAATTTCTATTAAAAATGGTCGTCATCCTGTAGTGGAAAAGATGTTGTTGGAAGAACCTTTCATTCCTAACGACACAACCATGGACAACAAGTCCGATCAAATTCTAATAATTACTGGACCCAACATGTCAGGAAAATCAACCTATATTCGTCAAGTAGCACTCATTGCCCTCTTAGCTCAAATTGGTTGTTTTGTTCCTGCAGAAAAAGCAACTATAGGAGTTGTAGATCGAATCTTTACTAGAATAGGTGCCTCTGATGACATTTCAAAAGGTCTTTCAACATTTTTAGTGGAAATGAATGAAACTGCTAATATTCTTAACAACGCAACAAAACGAAGTTTGATCATTCTAGATGAAATCGGTCGAGGAACATCAACTTTTGACGGAGTAAGTATTGCTTGGGCGGTCGCAGAATATATTCATAACTCAGAGAAATTAGGAGCAAAAACTCTTTTCGCAACCCATTATCATCAATTAATTGATCTCGATAAATATCTTGACAGGGTAAAGAACTATAGTGTTCAAGTTAAGAAAAAGGAAGACAAGATTTTGTTTCTCCACAAAATTGTTCCAGGTGGGACAGACAAAAGCTATGGGATACAAGTTGCCAAATTATCTGGTATGCCTGATGCTGTAATTAGTAGAGCAAAAGAGATCTTGCAATTCCTTGAAATTCAATCTTCTAGTGAAGGGGATGCTATAGAAGATGTAAAGGGTCCAAAAGCGGATTCCATACAAACGGATCTTCTCGGTCAAGTTACTGCTGGAAGCAAAACAAGTGGGGACAATCTGAAGATTATGCAAAGCATTTTCCAACAATCTACTCGAGACGAGAAGGATCGAATTAACGAAGAAATAATTGAAGAATTAAAGGAAATTAGCATCGAAAATCTTACTCCTCTTGAAGCACTGAATAAACTCAATAAAATAATTGATCGAATAAAAAACAGTCACAAGAAAATAAAGTAGAAGCGGTGAGCTTCCATGTCTGAATCCAAACAAGTAATAATTCAACTTGATAAAAAAACCATCAACAAGATTGCTGCAGGGGAAGTAGTTGAACGTCCAGCATCTGTTGTTAAGGAACTAATTGAGAATTCTTTGGATGCAGAAGCAACTGAAATATCTGTTCTAATTAAAGGTCATGGACTTGATGAAATCAAAGTGATTGATAATGGAGTTGGTATGAGTAAAGAAGATGCAGCCCTTGCTTGGAAATCTCATACAACGAGTAAGTTGAAAACGGTAGAGGATTTAGATGCAATAAATTCTTTGGGTTTTAGAGGAGAAGCACTTGCAAGCATAGCTTCCGTTTCAACAATGGAAATACTAACAAGAAGGAAAGACCAAGATACCGGAACTTTTGTGAGAATCAAAGGTGGCGACTTGGAATTATTTGAGGAACGTGAATGCAGTTTGGGTACAAATATTATTGTAAAAAATTTATTCTTCAACGTTCCTGCACGAAAGAAATTTCTGAAAACAAAAACAACCGAATTAGGTCATATCATCGAAATTGTAACAAGACAGTCTTTGATTAGACCAAATATTCATTTCAAACTTCTACATGAGAAGTCTGTGTTACTTAACAGTCCTAAAAGCAAGAATTCTTTGGAACCATTCATTTCCGTTTTTGGTGTGGAAATAGCGAGACAAATGATCCCAATAAAATTTGAAAAAGATGATATTGTTATAACTGGATACACTTCTAATCCTGATTTATCCAGATCAACTCGACATTATGAAATGTTATACATAAACAAGCGATATGTGAAAAGTAGCCTACTATCTGAAGCGATTGAGGAAGTCTACAAAACTTTGCTAATGAAAAACCGATATCCTGTAACTCTCCTCAATATTGAAATCGCTAGTTTTGAAATCGATGTGAATATTCATCCTACGAAACGAGAGGTTCGATTCAATAATGCAAAGAAAATTTTCGAGGTAGTAAAAGAAGCAATTGCAGATTCATTGTCCTCTTCTGAATTATGGCGTAAAGATAAATCATTGCTAAAGAAAGCTTCTGAAGATATCTCGATGCAAAGTGGATTGCATTTTGAACCTGCTACAAGTCAACTTGCTGTATCTGATTCTATTGTTGAAGAAGGAACTAAAACAAAGAGAGTAATTACCGATGAAAGCACAAGTTCCTTAGACTCACAATTAGAGTTTACAACAGACAGCCTGATTACTAGTGATCCTACATCAACTAATGTAACCTTAACAGCAAAGTCTGATATAGTGATTTTTTCTGAAACGTTTTGGTTGAAACCATTGGGACAAGCTCATAATCTTTATGCGCTCTGCGAGTCTAGTGAGGGTATTGCAGTGGTTGATATACATGCTGCACATGAGAGAATCAGGTATGAACAACTGCTGACAATGTACAAGAACTCCAAAATACAAATTCAAGAATTACTTCAACCAATAACCTTTCAGTTAACTAAGGATCAAACAGCATTTATGGGTGATTACCTACCCCAACTAAAAGAATTAGGTATAGAGTTTGAGTTATTTGGTGGCAACACATACATTGTTCGTCGTTTACCAGTAATTATGGATCTCATAAAAACAGACGTTGATATTCAGAGTTTCATTGATGAAATGAAAGAAGAAGTTGTTAAAATAGAAGATGTAAGTGATAGAATAGATTTAATCATCAAAACTATGGCTTGCCACTCTGTCGTTAGGAGTGGGGATTCCATATCTGTTCGCAAGATAGTAGCAATACTAGGGGATTTAAGTCGCTGTAAGAACCCTTATACTTGTCCTCATGGTCGTCCAACCATCATAAAAATCTCAAAGAAAAGTTTGGAAAAAGAATTTGGTCGCATAGTTTAGCTAGTTATCTTTCTGTTCCATGACAAAATGATGGAAAAATCGTTCAATCATTCAGATTTTTCTGAACAGTTCGTGAACAGTTTGTTTGCTTGACCAAACAGTGCATTTATTAAGACAATCATTAAATTGTTTAAGAGCTGATTTAAAGAATAAACAATCCCTTAAACTATCCAAAAAGTATATATGCTCCTATTTTAACGTAGAGTACTAATCTATATTCCTTGCGAAGACTAGGAATGCTAGATTTGGCCTAAGAATATATAGGAAGATGTTCGAATTATGAAGAAAAGTAAAATTTTAGCTGCAGTATTATTACTCGCTATGTTTTCTAGCGTACTTACTGTAGTCAAATTTAGCTCACCTGTCTCAGGTTCATCTGAGACACCAGCAACACCTGTTGTTTCTCCAGAAGCCCTTGGT
>JAGXNT010000088.1 GCA_019894765.1 Candidatus Heimdallarchaeota archaeon | reverse complement strand
GCATTGTAAAACTGGGTTTCAGCATCTACTTGACCCTTTTGCCACCATTTCACATCAGGACCGAATCTTGCCCTTCTTACTGGAATAAGATTATTCGTAATAGTTCTAATGAACCACTCCAATGATCCTATGTACCCTATCTTCTCCCATGCCCAGTTTATTAGGGAATAAAAACCAAGAGTTAGTAGAATAACTAAAGCAGTTCCACCCCATTGCAGTTTCGCATAGGCTGTTCCTTTCAGGATAAAGGAAGTAAAAGCCCAGACAATGAAGAAGTACCATTGATTGTTGTAATTTGTAAAAGCTATTGTGCCAAAGCGTCTAACGAATTTACTTCGATTTGCAAACTGCTTACTAATACCTCGAAATTCAATCAATCTGAATAATATTGAGTATAAAATAAGGCTGAAACCATTAACAGCAAGAAATTGTGCTAGCCATGAAAATTGCGGTATGTAACTTGCATATGCAGGTACCCACTGACCATGATCGACTATAGTGAAATAGAAATCAACAATTGGCATAATATCTCCCGTAACCAAAAACCCAGTTTTAATTGCAACATTAGCAATTACAAAGACAATTCCAATTAAACCACTCAAAAACATGGTTAACCCAATAAGAAACATTTTTCGTGGGAAATTTATGTCAATTTTCTCCTTTGGTTGTGAAATAATTATTCCGATTATGCTGCCAACGAATGAAATTGCTAGATAAGGAAAGAGCGGTTCAATAGGTGATGCGAAAACATTCAGAAATGGAGCTCTAATAATTTCCCAGAAAGTCTCGAATCCAATCCTTGGCGTGGAAATAAGAATTTTCGGTTCTAAAACCGTGAAAGGATAACCTGGGACAATTTTGTCTACCAAAATCCAAACTGGTAATGTAAGAGCAACTACTACAACTGCCATAATTATATAACTAGTAATGAGCTTTCTTCTATTCTTCCAGCGACCATTCATTGACAATAGACCATGTATGATTCCATTTATAATAATGCACCAGGCTATCGCGTGAATAGTTTCGAAATGGTTCCACCGCCAGAGAGCTATTGCCCAATTTGTTGCTGCTGGATTGTTCATATTAAGAAAGAAGTCTCCAAGAGCCCCCCAATAACCTGTAAACCCTTCACAGATCATTGCAAATATTAGTAAGATAAATCCGCCTATAATTTGCTTCAAGATTAAACTTCTAACTGATTTTCCTTTCTCCAAGTCTCGATACATAGAAACCATATTGCTTGCTGATGAGGCAATTAAGAAGAAGCCAGCTAGACCACCAAAGAATGGGATAATAATCATAGCTGATAGAGCTATAATAGGTTCTGTCACTATGTTAACATCAGACATTAATGTATCAGTGTCTAAAATATGTTTGACAATATGTAGAATCAACATGATTAAAATCGCAATTCCTCGAGCAAAATCAAGGGTAACGAACCTTCTCGAAGGTCGCTTCGTTACAGTAGTATCTAATGATACTGTTTCATTCATAAGTATGAGTCTCCTGTTCTTGACCAACGAACTTTGAATCAATAGATTACAGCATTTAAATAGTTTTTTGGCGACAAAATTAGTGTTCTTTCTCAAGAAAAGAAAAAACTGAGAGAACAACAATCATATTCCTTGTTATCTATAATTATCAGATAAAATTTTAAATATAATCAACTTATAAGGAAAAGGCAAAAAGAATGAGTGGATAAAACATGGCTGTTGTGGTGCCTATAACTCTAATTATAGCTCTAGCTGCAGGTGTACTTGCAATTATTGTTGCGATAATTTTCAGTATACTTGTATTTAGAGAAGACCCTGGAAACGAGAAAATGGTAGAAGTTTCCGGGTATATTGAAGCAGGAGCAAAAAGATTTCTCTGGGTACAATACCGGATCTTGTCAATCTTTGTACTAGTACTATTTCTAGTAATTATGTTATTTTTACCATCTGAGAAAACAGGTGATTTAGTTCCAGTTGCAAGTGGTTTTATGAACTGGCAACAAGCTATCTCTTATCTTGTTGGTTCTGTAGCTTCGATGCTTGCTGGATATTTAGGTATGATGGTAGGCGTGAAAGCAAATACACGAGCAGCACAAGGATGTACTAAAAGCCTTGACAAAGGATTTGATATTGCATTCTTTGGTGGATCTGTTATGGGTCTTGCTGTTGTAGGATTTGCATTAATTGGTATTTCTGCAATTTATTGGATTTTTCAAACTCCTAATGTTGTTTTAGGATTCAGTTTTGGTGCAAGTACCATTGCATTGTTTATGAAATGCGGTGGCGGAATCTATACAAAAACTGCAGATGTAGGTGCTGATCTAGTAGGAAAAGCAGAATATCATTTACCAGAAGATGACATCCGAAATCCTGCAACAATTGCAGATAATGTTGGTGACAACGTCGGAGATATTGCAGGAATGGGTAGTGATCTTTTCGATTCTTTTGTTGCGTCTATTCTAGCAGCAATGATTTTAGCGTATATTCTAGGAACGGGAGCTTTTGCGACAGCTGATGATGCTATTCGAGGAGCATTTATTGTGTTCCCAATCATTATTTCAGCTATTGGACTAGTTGCATCTATAATTGGTATTCTCTTAATTAAATGGTTGAAAACAAAGGATCCTGGAAAATTGCTTAATTTTGGTACTTATATTTCAACTACAATCTTTGCTGCACTTGGAGCTTTAATCACATGGATTATAATACTCACAACGAATGGAATGACAACAGATCTGAAAATATTCTTGTGGAAAGATTATGCTTGCGTTGTCATAGGTCTTCTTGCTGGCGTGTTAATAGGATTTATTAGTGATATTTTTACCAGGGATGATAAAGCACCTACAAGAAATGTTGCGCATGCAGCTCAAGAAGGAGATGCTGTAGTAATTCTCTCTGGATTCGCATATGGTATGCTAAGTGTCGTTCCACCTGGAATTGGCATATCAATTGCTATGATAGCTGCGTATCTACTTGATGGAGTTTTTGGCATTGCAATGGCTGCTGTGGGTATGCTTGCAATAGTAGGAACTGTTGTTTCAAACGATGCTTACGGTCCTATTGTAGATAATGCTCGAGCTATAGCAGAACAAGGTGGTTTGGGCAAAGAAGTAATCCGAACAGCTGATAAGTTAGATTCAGCAGGCAATACAGCAAAAGCTATTACTAAGGGATTTGCTATTGGAGCAGCTAATTTAGCTGTATTTGCACTTCTATTTTCATATGCTGAAGATGTAGCAATTAAAACTGGACTTAGTATTTCAATGGATTTACTGAATATTTATGTGCTAGTAGGAGCTTTTCTGGGTGTTATTGCGCCTGTTCTATTCTCAGCTTTACTTGTACTATCTGTTCAGCGAAACGCTGTTAAAATGGTTGATGAAATTAGAAATCAATTCGAGACCAATCCGAAAATCCTGGAAGGTAAGGAACCACCTGATTTCCATAGAACAATTGAAATTGCTACGAAAGGAGCTTTAAGAGAATTAATACTACCAAGTATAATTTCAGTATCCTTCCCACTTTTAGTTGGAGTGATTTTTGGAGTCGCTGCTCTGGGAGCTTTCTTAGTAGGAGCCATTCTTTCTGGATTTGTCTTTGCAATATTTATGTCAAATGCAGGAGGATCATGGGACAATGCAAAGAAATGGATTGAAGATGGCAACCTTGGCGGTAAAGATACTGATACTCATAAAGCAGCAATAACTGGTGATACAGTAGGAGACCCTTTCAAGGATACAGCTGGACCCAGCATCAATACCTTGTTAGTCGTTATGGTATTAACTGCAACAATCTTTCTTGGCTTGTTACTACTCATTAATGGTGGAGCGGGTCTAATAGGATACATATAGGATTAGAATACAAATAATCCTATACCCATTTTTTTTTTTTGCATAATTGGAAGATAAAATTTTACGAAGGAGCTTTAACATATGATAATTCGAGAAATGAAATCTATTAAAAGTGAACTAGTCACAAGTTATGGATCAACCAAAACATCAATTCAATGGTTAATTAGTAAAGAACAAGGAGCCCCTCGTTTTGCAATGCGATTATTCACATTAGAACCTGGAGCGAATATTGGGATGCATGGTCATCCAGAAGAACATGAAATTTACATTGTTCAAGGTGAATGTGAGTTAATTTCAGAAGATGGGACTAGAACCAAAGTAAAAGCAACTGATTCCATTTATGTCCCTCCAGATGAAAAGCATGGTTATGAAAACACTGGTTCTAAAATTCTCAAATTCATTTGTGTTATTCCGCTTCTAAAAAAAGATTGATATGATGAAATAGAAACTATCTATTCATCATTTCTTATTTCCAATTTTTGAATTCATCAATGACTGTGATAATCATTTTCATTCCATCGATGAAGTCAGCAACGTTGATATTCTCATTTGGAGCATGAGCATTGGTATTGGCATGACCACAACCTAAAGAAACAACAGGCATATGATCACCAAAAAGATACATCGGACCAGAACCACCAGAAGTTGATTGAACTGCTGCTTCATGATTGTAAATTCTCATATTTGCTCTTTGACAGAGTTTCACAAAATCGTCATTGACGTATGTCTTGGATGGTGGATAACCATTTGACCAATCAACTTTCACATCTGTGAAACCATTATCATCGAAGTATTTTCGTAAGTTTTTGAGGATTTTATCCGGATCTTGATTTTTAACTAATCGAAAATCAATTTTCACAGATGCTTCTTTGGGAATGACAGTTTTTCCGCCTTCGCCTTGATACCCAGCAGTTATCCCACAAATGTTACATGTTGGTTTTGTGAAGTAAGCATTTTTTGCTTCTTCATTATTCATTCCAAAACGAAATTCTTCCAAACCATAGTGTTCCTTCATTTCTTCAGGATAGAAATTGTAATTGTTGATTACTTCTGATTCTTCGTTTGTTATGACTTCTATATCATCGTAAAATTCCGGAATAAGTATCCTACCTTGTTTGTCCTTGAGAGAATTTACTGCATGCATAAGTCTTTCAGCAGCATTTGGTAAATGTGTAGCACTTGCTGAATGGGAATCAATAGTCATTTGTTTTACTGATAATTGAACGTAAAGAATACCCTTTACTCCTAAGATAAATTCTTGGAACCCTTCTCTATTGCTTCCACCGAACTCCCATATACAACCATCAACATTTTTGAAGAAATCCATATCCTTCTCAACATAGTCAGTGAGATTTTTACTACTGCTTTCTTCCTCTGTTTCTATTACAAATTTAATGTTGCATGGAAGTTCTAATCCTGCATCTAACCAAGCTCTCACAGCATGGATTCTACAAACAATCTCATCTTTGTTGTCTGCAGTTCCTCTACCATACATTCTACCTTCTCTAATACTTAATTCAAAGGGAGGGGAATCCCACAATTCAAATGGTTCTGCAGGTTGAACATCTGCATGGTCATAGAACATTAAGGTTCGTTTGGCTCCAACATCCATTAATCCGGTAACCACAGGTCCTCCAGCAGTTTCATGTATTTTAGTTTCAAAACCATTCTCTTTGAGAAGTTTTGCTGAAAACTCAGCTGCTTCCACAAGAAATTCTTTTTTTGCAGAAACAGAAGCTATCGCAATAAACTCAGCCAAATCTTTTATTGCTACATCCTTTCGTTTTTCGATTAATTCAAATGCTTTTTCTAGTGACAATAAGAACAACTCTTCAATGTTTTAATTTACTGTTTATTTGTGTTCTACTTAATTAATTTTAAGTTAAAAATTAGTTTTCCACTTGCCTGTCTTATATCTAATAATAGAAAAATAGTGATTGAATAAATTATTGGTAAATAATTACTTTTTTGGTTCAGTTTTAGTTTTTGATATTTTAGCTACAATAAGCTCTAAATCATCATGATATTTTGGAATAGACATTGCTAAAGCTTTCAATAAAAGTAATTTTTCCAACGAAATTACTAGGTAGTCATTTTCTTCTATAGCATTATGAATTAATTCCTCATATACATGCCATCGAATTGATTTCCAAATCTCGAAATTAATTACACATACACCTTTATCACCAAAAATATTTTTCAGATTATTTGGATACTGTTTTGCTAATTGATCATAATCGTCTTTTGTTACTATAAAATCAATATCCTCCCCTGCTTTTCGCAATCCGTAAAATTCCATTGCTTTTCCTCCCACAAGTAATGGTTTCTTTTTAAATCTATAATTTAGATTTCCAAATTCAATATTCATCTCAAAACCCATTCATTACTAGTCTATTTTTCTAAGCATATCAATCATTTGCACAAGATCATCTGGAGTTTCTAATAACTCTAACAATGCTTTCTCAGGATTCCTTTGGTTTTTCACAAAGCGAGTTGTCAAAAGCAACAAATCACCCTTGTATCCTACTACACCATGAATAGGACCTAAGCCTAAATGTATTGCTTCTTGAACCGCTATATGATCCGCAGGTAATGTTATTACTTCTTTTGAAACTGATTCTGTAAAAGCTATTGTTTTGCATGGCAAATCCCTGTCCCATTCACCTAATGCTAGGAGATATGTTTTCCCAAGTGCAAGATACATTAGATCTGGTTTTTCCTTATCAACAATTTCTTGAAAATCATCTGGAATCATGAGTACTCTTGCTCTTTCTATTATTTCTTCTTTAGTCATTAGTGAGAAGGCGCAGTTGTATGGTGGGACAAATTCGTTTTCTTCAACAATACCAAAACCAGCTGACACAATGTAATAACTAACATCAAAGAAATCCCTCAATTGATTAACAGCAGAATTTATGCTAATGTTTAGAGACCCACGGTATAAGTCCCTTGCTGTGCGTTTTTCTGGAAATCGTTCAACAAATGAATCTTTCATACCCTTCATAATAATCTCTTTACAAATAGGTTCAGTAGGATATGAAATCGATTTTCTTTTACTACATGAAGCGAATACTAGTATTTTCATTTTTTACTCCCTCACATCTTCTTCTTCTTTAGGTTGCGTAAAGACTATCAAGTCAACCAGCTTTTTTACAAATTGATTATCCATATTAATACTAAATAGATGCTCCTCTGCTATAGTTTTTTTCGCTAAAACCATTTCATGACTATCCAATTCTTCCAAATATGCCTGAACAATAGCAAGTGGTATTTTCAGTAAATCCGATAATTCTTGTGGAGAAAGAGTTTTCCTGGTAATTAAAGCGTTTATGATAGCTAATTTATTTCTATTTGATATTAATTCTAAATGAGCAGGTAATTCAATTCTACTTTTATCTTCAATTCTTTTCTCTTTTTTTGCTCGATCTGAAGCAAATTGTTTTGCTCTATCTAAAGCTTCTACTTCATCATCTACCAGAAACACTAATTGAGAAGACCTCATTTTCTGGAATGTTGGTTCAAGAGAGGTAAACACCGAAGCAGAAACACCACCAGCTTTTGAGAAAATCACAACATGCAATCCTAAATCAACTGCAAGTGAGATTTGTATACCGGTTTCGGTTCCTCCACCTATAGCTATTAAGCAATCAGCAGAATAAATTAATGGCCAACTATGCTCATTACCAGGCAAGGTACATGCAAGATTAAAATGAGATAATTCATTTCCTTCTTCCTTGTAATTTCCTGGAAGAATATTTGCTGACATCCCCCCAGCATCATTCACACCTTTTGTAATAGCTTCTGCAACGCCAGTTTTTCCACTAACAATTACAACGATGTTCATTGTTCTTCCAAGAGCAAAACCTAATTTGTATGAAAAATCCCAAGCTGATTTGTCATGTTCATTATTCATATCTAGGTTTTTACTGCCAACAACAGCAATCTGAAGCTTTCTCATGGATAGTAAACAAGTTTCAGCTTTTTTTTATCTTTCGATGCCACTAAATTATCTATATGATAGAATTATAAGGACAATTCATTAATAGTTGATGAAGGAATTACTTGTCTTAAAAGACTTAGTATTTTCTTTTCGGGGTGTAAAATTTGATTGTTAGAGATCCTGTGCACGGTGACATTAAATTCAGTGAGAATGAAGCAAGAGTAATAGATTGTTCACAAGTTCAAAGATTGCGTGGCGTAAAACAACTTGGCACTACCTATTTAGTTTATCCTGGAGCACTTCATACCAGATTTGATCATTCTTTAGGGACGAGTTTCTTAGCGAAAATAATTATGCAAAACGTCAAGCAAAATGGTTATTCTTTAGATCAGGAAACAGAAGAACTCATCTCAATTGCAGGGATAGTTCATGATATTACTCATGTTCCTTATGGTCATACTTTTGAAGATGAACGAAAAATCTTTGAAAGACACGATAAAAGTGAAAACTTCAGACAATTGCTTTCTAAAGGCGAGTTAGGAGATTTATTGGAAGAATTTGGTTATAAGAATGAAATTTTGAAGATGTTATCTCAAAAGGATCCAACAATAAAATCTCGAGATGAACCCTGGAAGGGTCAAGTAATAAATGACACAATCTGTGCTGATTTGCTGGATTATATTAGGAGAGATTGCTACTACACTGGAATAAATAAGAATTATGACAACCGAGTTTTCAATTATTTCTTGGTTGAGGATGGAAAACTTGTTCTTAATTTTGTGAAAAATCGTATGGAACGTTCTGATGCTCGATCAGAGGTTTTACACTTATTGCGATTAAGATATTTCCTTACAGAAAGAGTATACTTCCATCATGCAAAACTTTCTTCTGGTGCAATGATTTCAAAAGCAGTTGAATTAGCTGTTAAAGATGGACAATTATCTCGAGATGTTCTCTATACCCTCAATGATTGGACTTTGTTTAATTTTTTAAAAGGTTATCCAAAGCAGAAGCCAATAGATTCTCCCATTAGAAAATTAGTTGAGAGAGTAGAGAATCGTCAGCTCTTGAAAAGAGCATATGTATTATCAAGTGCGACATTAAGTTCCAGAAAAAGTAGAGATGAATATATTAAGAAATTTAATCCTCCAACACCGGAACGGGAACAAGTCGAAGATATGATAATTGATCGATTACAAAAAATTACTAAGAAGAATTCTATAAACAAAGCTGATGTTATTATTCATTGTTTAAGCTCTTCATCCTTGAAAGAAGCAGAAGTATTCATCAAAAATAAAGAAAAGAAGATCGTGCAATTAAATGTTAGACCTCATCCTTCTGCAGATATAAAATCAATAGAGGATGGATATGAAGATCTTTGGCGAATGTATGTTTTTGCTAATGCAAAATATGCTAAAGAAGTAAACAATATATGCGAAGAAACTTTCGGAAGAGATAGTGAATATTCTCCGAAGAAAATAAGATAAAAATAAATAATATGAAAATTATTACTTCTCTCTTACAATTTCATTATATAAATCAATTAATTCGATTTTGTGCTTTCCTAATGTGCCACCGAAATTACCGGCTGAAATCTTCAAGACTCCTTTGACTTTGACAGCTTCTTTTATTGCAATTTTCATTGCATGTCGCACATCTTGCATACTCAAACCATTAATAATAATTTCAGGTATACTTTCAACCCCCTCTGGAACTAAGCTGTCATCAATTTGATTTCTTAGAGTTGGACAAAACGAATGATTAGTTGTTGGACCAATATCAGGATGAGGTTGATCTTCATAGACAGTTTTTGATCCAGCAGAACAAATAGCAAATGGAGTGATGATATATGGAATATCTATTAATGCATTTAAGATCCGCTTACCAGCTTTTAAGGCAGTTTTTTCGGAATCACACATTAACCAAATGTTTCCACCAGACACTCCAATCTGATAACCAACTTCTCGTTCAATAAACCAGTCACCCATCATCAATGGAATCTTTATCATCTTTCTATTGAAAAGAACAGTTTCAGATTGATAGACATCCCCACAGTGACCAACATTTTCCATTAAATCTAGTTTAGTCTTGGTTTCTAGTGCATTGAAAACAGTAGTAGTTGGAATAACCAAAATACCTTGTCTAATTCTTAATCCTAATTCTTTGTAAAATTTCTTCTTACTTTTTTCTGGGTTTTCGGGATCCCAGTCGCCCCATATTTGAGTAATGAAACCATGATTCTTATCAGGAGTTTCGTCTCCTCGTATCCATCGCTCTAATCCAGCTTCTGTTCGACCAACTACTACTGAGGGCAAAGCAGTGCATTGTGAAGCAGTGTATTGCATTAGTTGTTCATCTCTTAATGTTACCATTAAACGAACAACAATCCCTTCAAATGCTTCACAGTATGTGTCTTCGATTTCCACGCCTTCAAGCATCATGAGTTTGATACCTCGTTGTTATTCTTCTGTTTGATTCTTATTGAAAAAGATTTTGCTAGGATTATGAGAATGAATTAGGTATGAGTAAAACACATTTTTTCTCTTGAGTTTTACTAATCTACAAAAAGAAAACAGGAATTCTAATTAGCTATTTTTAAAGAATTATTATTTGCCAAAGCTTATACTATTTACTTCCGAGTCAATTTGATCATTTAATTCAATTTCAATGTCAGTCTCTAACTGGGCCAATCTATTTTCATCAACGAATTGTTCTCCATTCCTGTATCTTGTTCCGACATACAAGTCTGGCTCATATACTCTTCCACGCCATGTGGTCTTTTTAGTAATCAACAATTCTAATGCAGAATAACCTAAAAGGAAACAGAACATAAAGAATACGAGGGGATAAAAAGTATAGGTAACCCACTGGTGTGCACCTTTCTTATTCCAGTAAATAAAGACCGATGAACCACAGGTTAGATACAAAATCGATGCAACAAGTAAATATGCCCAATGGAAATTGGGCATTATAAGATATTGTCTAATTGTTAATGCAAGTACTACTGGTGCAAACATGCCCCAGAGAAACCACAATAAAGCTCCGGTAATTTGTTTTGGAGGAGTTAGTTTTGTTCCTGGGAAAAGACATTTTTTCCATCCATCCCAACATTGTTTTGGGGAATCAGGATACATTCGAGTATAAACTAATTTTGTACCGTCAATGAAGAATAATCGACGAAGTTTTGTTTTGACAGTTCGAGCTAAAGCAAGATCTTCAACTATCGAACCCTTTAATGCTTCGTGTCCACCAAATGCCTCATAATCCTTGCGTGTAAAAAGCATGTATTGTCCTGAGGCAGTATAATTTTTTTGTTTATCAGGATTATTAACGCTGTTTCTTCCACCATATGTCAAATTGGAAGCAAAATAGAACACAGGATTAATGCTTTCCCACCAGCTTTTAATTCTTTGAAAAGGAAACACACTGACTAATGCAGCATTTCTTTCCATTGACACTTTAATAAAGTGCTTGAGTGATTCTGGTGTGTGCTCTGTATCGGCATCAACAAAGAGTAAGTATTCCCCTTTTGCTTCTTTATAACCTAAATGGCATCCCCAGTTCTTTCCAACCCAACCAGGAGGTACTACTTCATCTACTATTACTTTCTCAACAAATGTTTTAGCCATTTCAATTGTTCTATCAGTTGACCCACCATCAGAAACGATTATTTCGTATTTTGAATAATTCAACTCTTTCAGAGATTGCAAACATAGTGCAATATTTCTTTCTTCATTATATGTAGGAACAATAATACTAACAAAGGGTTGCTCATAATCATCTTTAACTGGTCTTTTTGGCATTACTCCTTTCTTACCACTGATAGTGCCAAGAAAATAAAATAAGGCAAAAAAGACTAATACCAAATAAGCACTACCACCAATAATTAGGAATAGTTGGACAGCTAAAGCCAAATCGCTATATCTCCTGGGTCGTATCATGCCATTTGTTCGATGACTAATGCAATAAACTAACATCTATTTATAATTTTTCAATCATTGCTATGTTTGAGTATCTATAACTATTATATGTATATAAAATATTGCCAATCCTTTTACGTAAAAATAAATTTTCTTTATGAGTAATATTATAAATAGAGCGTTGACAGAATAGTAAAACATGGAAGTGTTATTATGGTATTATTCGGATTAAATTCCTTTAAATCAATACGAGCAGCACAAAAAACAGAACGAGAAACCAAGAAATTTTCAAAAAATGCTTACAATACTTGGAAAGGGGTGATCAAGAATTTTGGTATGGATTTTATTGTCTTTCTTGAAGAGAATGAGGAGAAGATAGGAGAATATGAGAATTCTCTTGTTTTTATGGAAATGTATGCTTTTACTAAGAGACTAGCAAATGTTCAAAATTTAGTTTCTTGGGGTTTCTATCATTCAGCATTAGTAGAACTTAGATTTATGCTTGAAACAACAATTCTTGCTTTTTACCTTGATACTCAGTTACCAAATACTGGTCACTCAGAAAAAATAAAGCTCATGCAAAAACACAAAGGAGAGCTCTGGGGTAATCGATTACGTAGACGATCCTATATGTATGACAAGCAATTTGGAGAAGAAGTTGAAAAGGTCATACAAGCGATTAATGTTTCTATTGATGAATATATGGCTGATAATTCTGTTGAGATTTGGAAAGAGAAAAATCTACCTTTTAGCGCAAGAGATTTCGATGAATGTGTTTTTCATAGTAAAAATGCAACCGCTTTAATTGTAAAGCATTTCTTGAAATCCTTTGAGAAATTCAAATACAATGGATCATTGATTATTACATTAAAAGAGGAAAAACAAGCTGAAAAGCCTGTTGAAACACCAGTTGAAACTCCAGAAGAAACACCAGCTGAAACAACACCAGAAGTGTGAAAAGAAATTTTCTGAGAGTTTATGTCCTAAAACTCTCTTTTCTTTATTATTTTAAACATTATTTTTTTAACCTCAAATAAGATTATTTCATTATAATACAAACCGGTGTCTATAAAATGAAATTTGAAAAAATCGTTTCCAAAGGAATATCAAGTAATTCCTATTTTATTGCTTCTTCATCAAAAGCAGCTGTTATCGATCCACGAAGAGATGTTGATTGTTATTTAGAATATGCTCAAACGCACAATGTAAGAATAACTCATATTTTCGATACACATCGAAACGAGGATTTTGTTAACGGTTCACCACAGCTCGCTCATATGACTGGAGCAGAAATTTATCATGGTCACAAACTTGATTTTAAATATGGAAATCCTGCAAAAGAAGGAGATAAATTTCAGCTAGATGATCTTGAATTTGAGATTCTTGAAACACCAGGTCATACACCTGAAAGCATTTCAATTACTGTGAAAACGGATTCTGATCCTGTAAATCCAATTATGATTTGCACTGGTGATGCTTTGTTTGCGGGTGATGTTGGTAGAATAGATTTTTATAGAGATGATAAGAAGCAACTTGAAGCTGCTAATTGGTTGTATGATAGTTTATTCAACAAGCTTTTGAAACTAAATGAAGGAACAATAGTCCTACCTGCTCATGGTGCGGGATCTATTTGTGGTGGAGGAATTAGTGGGTTACCTTTTACTACTATTGGGTACGAAAAGCGAACAAATGCTCCATTACAATTACCAAAAGAGGAATTTATTAAATACAAATCAAAAGAGAAATTTGAAATCGCTCCAAATATGAGATATATTGAGAAATTCAATTTAGAAGGAGCTCCTATTCTCAATAATGAAATTAGACCACATGCTTTAACGGTAGATGAACTAAAGGATTACTTGACAAAAGATGTACAAATTGTAGATATACGCGAGCCTGAAAGTTTTGCAGGTGGACACATAGAAAATACTCTTAGCATTTGGAAAAATGGCTTGCCCACTTTTGCTTTATGGATGCTGGATTATGAAAAACCAATTATAATCATTAAAAGTACTCATCAAGAGTTATCTCAAAGTATTAAATATTTAATGAGATTAGGATTTGATAACATAATTGGATATCTACAAGGTTTTAGAAATTGGTATATGGCTGGAGAGAATTATCATGAAACAAAGGTCTGGTCTGTACATGAATTGAAAGAGCATCTTGATGATGAAGACATCTTCATATTAGATGTTAGAACAAAACATAGTCTAAAAGAAAATGGACAAATAAAAGGTACCAATCATATTTTTCTCGGAAATCTTCCAATGAGACTTGAAGATATTCCAAAGAACAAAAAAATTGTCGTTTATTGTGATTCAGGTTTCAAGACATTTACTGGAGTAAGTTACTTGCACGAAAAAGGTTACAAAGAAGTAATTGGCGTTTTTGGAAGTATGAGTGCTTGGAAAAATGCTGGGTATCCTGTAGAAGAATAGATAATCAAGAAACAAATAATGTAATCGCTCTTCAAAATAATGAAGAAGTCTAATAAATAGAAATAATAATAAACCCAACTTGCAACAAAATATAATTAATCTTAGCAAATCTAAGTTACCTAGGAGGACTCTGAGATTAAACACAAAGAACTAATGAACGAAATTAACAAACAATGCACAAATGCAGACACACCTTGTCGATTGACATTTAAGATTGGAGAAAATTTACAATCATTCAATAATGTAGTTGAGATTTTCAGAGCAAAAGGATTCACAATACAAGAATTCATTGATGATCATATGTGCATTCTTGCTCGAGAGAAAGGCGGCATAAATGAAGCTGTTAAAATTGAAAGAAATAATGTCCAAATTCAAGCATGGAAAAATACATTGGACGATTTATGTGAAGACTTAGCAGAGCATTGCAAAGAATTCAATGATAGTTAGAATAATTTTAAAGGAATCTAATTAAATTATCATACAAGCTTCACTAAAATAGATAGTGAGCTAAGTGAAAGCAGGTTTACTCAGGAAGAGATGATGTAAATGTCTAAAAATCCAGATGATATCTCATTTGAAATTATCAACTCTGAAAATAAGCTGATCTTTCTAGTTGGGGTAATCAAAGATTTTACAGCGTATAATTTTGCCACAGATTACAATTATTCATACCTAGATTTCAATTCATTCTTGATAGAAAATAAAATTGATTCACAACACTTCAAAAAAGATGATGCTTTAAGAACAACTAGAATAAACATTAGTATCGACCATTGGACGCAGAAAGTAACTTATAGAGAGCAAAAAGGAACGATAATTATCGATGGGTTTGACCCTTTGAAAATACCTGATTTGTTAACTAGAAGTCTTCTAATGCAAGAATTACTACATCTTTCAAGAAATAGTGCTAAATTAAAGACCCATTTGGTTTTCGTTATTGATCTAAAAAATGGTGCTCTTGAAGAACAAATACTTCCAAAAATTCTAGCAAACGGTCACATAATAAATGTAGATTAACAATACTAATTCTAAATAAGATTTGAGTAAATGATTTGAAAGAAATGACCAATATATCAGAAAAAAACATTAGAAATTTTCAGGAAAAAATTTTTGCTTGGTGGATGGAGAATAAAAGATCTCTACCTTGGCGTGAAACAACAGATCCATATTACATACTGATTGCAGAAATAATGCTGCAACAAACACAAGTAAATCGTTCAATAGAGAAGTATTTAGAATTTATCGAGGAATTTCCATCGCTAGAGAAATTAGCTTCAGCACCTATTTCTTCTGTCTTAAAAATCTGGTCAGGTTTGGGATATAATAGACGAGCTCTTTGGTTACAAGAAGCTGCCAAACAAATAGTTGAATTAAAAGAGTTCCCAAAAACACAAGAAGAATTACAGAAATTAAAAGGAATAGGCCCCTATACTTCTAGGTCTATTCTTATCTTCGCTTTCAATTATGAAATTGCTACTGTAGATACAAATATTAGAAGAATTCTAATCGCAGAAAAATTTGCAGAAGAAGAAACAAAAGAAAAAGAGCTTTTCATCATTGCACAAAAACTTCTACCTAAAGGGAGAGCAAGAGACTGGCACAACGCATTAATGGACTATGGATCTTTAGTGTTAACTGCTGCAAAAACAGGAATAAAACCAAAAACAACGAATTCTGAAAAATCGAAAGAAAGTAGACGATACAGAGGATTAATCGTGAAATACCTTACGAGTTATTCCAAAGTGAAGAAAGAGCAAATTGTAAAAGATTGTAATATCCCAGAAGAAAAAGTAAACGATATTTTACTAGGTTTAATAGCTGATGGGCTTGTAGTGAAAATAAAAAAAAACTATACATTACCAGAGTAGAAAAATGAGAGAAAAAATATAAGAGGAAGGAAAAAAAATTCCTTCTAAATCACTCGTTCTAAGATTTTATTGAGTTCTGCAAGTAATTCATTGAATTGGAGTTTCTCACACATCTTAATATCATGAGATATACGACTACTCATTACTTGTTTATCTTTGCGACTGATAACTCGAGAGCTAACTTGATTCAACCAGATATGATAATCTTGAATATTCTTTTCAATTTCTTCTCGAGAGGTTAACCAAACCCTATTATCAACAAGAGTAATACCTTTGGCTTCGGAAAACTCATTGACAAGTTGTTTAACATCACCTTTGTTGAGTTTCTTATCAACTTGCTCAGAAATCTCTTTGATAGATAAGCTTTCAAGACCATCACTTTTTTGCTTGGCGATGAATCGAAACATCTTCTGCTCAGGACGAGTTGTCCAGTAAACAATGAAGAATATTGTTAAGAGAATTAAAACACCAATAGCAGAACTTGTACCAATTGCAATAAGAATCGCAAGTCTACTTTGAGCTTGATTACTGTTACCATCAAGAGGGTCAGTACCATCAAGAATTTCCTGATAATCAGAAAAACTATCTCCGTCGGAGTCAGCCAAATTAGGGTCAGTACCATAAATTAATACTTCTTCGCCATCTTTGAGTAAGTCGTCATCAGAATCATCATCGAGTGGATCAGTATCATTCAACATTTCTTGTTCATTAGTCAAACCATCTCCATCAGGATCATCGGAAGCATCATCAACAAGTGGATTAGTACCATACTCGACTTCCCATTCATCTCCAAGTCCATCGTTATCGGTGTCGGGATTCCTTGGATTAGTACCTGCATTATATTCTTCTCGATTTGTAAGACCATCGTTATCTGTGTCAGCAAGACCATTTGGAACAAGAGGATTAAATGAGTTGTCAATTTCCCAACCATCAGGCATACCATCTCCGTCAGTGTCATCATCAAGTGGGTTTGTTCCTAATTGAAATTCTTGCCAATTAGTAAGATTATCATTATCTGGATCACTGAATGTATCAATCGTAAGTGGATCAGTGCCAGATGTAACTTCCCAATAATCTGGGAGATCATCGTTGTCTGTGTCATTGGAATTTACATTAGTCCCATAAGTGATATATTCCGCAAAATCATTTAATTGATCATCATCAGAATCAGAATCGAGGGGGTTGGAATCAGAAAACTTAACTTCAACACCATCTTTCAAACCATCTGCATCCGAGTCAGAATTGAGAGGTTTACCAGTAACAACCCAACCGGTACCATTCGCATAAGTATGAGTTGCATTATAGATCCCATTAACTTCTTCTCCGTCCGTTAAGTCGTCTGCGTCGGTGTCGTTATTATTTGGATTTGTATAAGAAACACTGTGTTCATAGATGTTGGTTAAACCGTCACTGTCTTTATCTAAAGTCGTGTCATCACTAAGGGGATCCAAAAAGTAATCAACCTCATATTTATCGGACATGCCATCTGCATCAGTATCAACAACTAAAGGATCAGTTCCGTAAGTGTTAATCTCTTCGCCATCCCATAATAGATCATTATCAGAATCAACATCAGTGGGATCTGTAAATATGTAACCAGTACCATTAGCGAAGGGGCTTGTTGGATACAAAATACCACCTAACTCATATCTATCTTCGAGCTCATCCGCATCAGTATCATTGTTAACCGGATTAGTCATAAATCCATCAATTCCCAGAAAGATCTCTTCATCATCTCTTATAGTATCATTATCGGAATCAACGTTTAATGGATCTAAACCATAGAAGAATCCACTAGTATTGTATGGATTATCAAGAGCAGGATAACCAAAGAATTCAGGACCATCATACAAGGTATCATTATCAGTGTCAGGATCGAAAGGATCAGTTAGCACATCGTTTATTTCATAACCATCATAGAGTTCGTCCCCATCTGAGTCAATTGTGATGAGTTCAATTCCTTCAGAACCATCTAAGATGTATGCATATTCATCTACTACTGTCACTCCAAAACCATCACCAGTATCTTCGAATTGCCCCGCGAATTCAACATCCAGAACATTTGATACATTAAACATACGCATGCCAACATCATTTTCGTAAGTGACAAAGGCTGTTCGTTTTTCAAGGTGAATTCCTCTAGCATGTGTAGCATCGCTATATTGATACACTAATGTTGGATTGGGATGACTGTAAAGTGATAAGATAAAGAAACCGTTGTAGTCTGCAACAAATGCATAGTAATAATCTGAAGCAGTACTAATTTCAATTTGAAATGCTTGTCCGGAATCATAACCACCAAGTCTTGTGGGATTATCTTTATTAGAAATCGATAATTTGTGAACACCATAATTAGCATCACATATGAAAGCATAGATATTGTAGACTTTTACATCTCTAACATCAATGCTTACATGGTGATATTTACCAACATAAGACGGGGTAGCAGGAGTTGTAATATCAACGATTGCCATGCCAAAAATACCATAGGCAAGATAAGCATAATTTCCGTCTATGTCAATATCATAACATGATGCTAAACCAAATTGATCCTTCATTGTAAACAATACATTAGGACTTGGTTTATTTGTAATATCTAAAATCACTAATCCATTTAATCCATAACACAAGTAAGCAATGTTCCCTTGTATTGCGACACTGTAAGCTATATCTGGAGAGGTACTATTTATGTAGAAACCTATTTCTGAGATGCTTGATTTATCAGTTATATTGAGTATTCTAAAACCATTACTACCATCAGCTAAATATGCGAAGTTTCCATCAACAACTAAATCTCTGGCATCAACTGCACCATAATTACTGTATTCGGTATAATTATGGAGATAACTATTGATACTCAAAGTAATATCTTTTTGAGCCAATCCTTGATTGACCAAAAGATTGTCTTCTATATTTATATCATCATTTTTGAAATCATCATTTTGCTGGTGTGGTTGAAGATTACATGTTAACAACACTGCAAATAATAATGAATAAAGTAATACGTTTTTAGTTGTTTTTAAGTTCATTTGAGATTCTTCCTCACATGATTTTTCGCATATATATTAATTGTATATTTTGTAGCTACTTTTTAGTTTAAAAATCCATTATCCTTTTTGAATTTTTAGTTACTCTTGGAATGCTTACATTCAATATATCATTTTTTTTATCATGATGAAATGTGAAAATTCTAGGCATTTTTCAGAGCTAATCCAATAGTAATTCTTTTAATTAAAGAAGTAGATTTTTTCTGCATGAAAACAGTGATTATTCTAACACAACCAAGAAGCGGTTCTTCATTGCTGGCAGGAATTTTGTATCATTTGGGAGTTTACATGGGTGAAGAAAAGGAACTCCTCAGAGGTAAATACAAGAATAAATTGGGTTCATTTGAAGACCATCGATTTCTAGCTTTAAATCACAATATCTTATTCAAGGCAGAAAGGTTGATGTGTTATCATAATAGATTCAGTGATGAAGATGGAAAAGTAGAAGCGGCTGTTAAAGAATATGAGGAAAAATTAAAGGAATATGTTAAGGAAAATGAAAGAGAATTTTGGGGATTCAAAGAGGCAGTTGTAATTTATACCATACCATATTTTGAACATTTACTCAAAGATCCTCATTACATTGTTTTACATCGAGAAGCTGAAAGTATAGCCAATTCACAAATTCGAGCTGGGAAACTGAAAAATTGGCGCCACGAAATACGCTCAGAATTTTCATATTTTACTCCTAAACTACGTTTTCAATTATTTTTAAGAACGATGAAAACCACCTTCACAAAAGGTTTTGTCTATAGAAAAAGGGATTATATTATCAAACTTACGTTGGATGCGCAAGAACGAATTAAACGATTCGTTGAGAAAAGAAAACATATGACAATTGAGTTGCCTGAAATTATTGAAAAACCTGAGGAATCCATAAACCAAATTATCAAATTCTTAGGTCTAAAACCAACTGAAGAACAAATAAATAATGCAATAGAATTTGTTCGACCAGAACTCATTACGTCTGAAATTAAGAAAAAAAGACCAGCAAAGAAAAACAATTATAGATTTTAATTCAATTTCCTTTTTTCTTCTTTCTTTTGTTCATCATAAGCAATAGCGTGAACAAGCTTAGACTATAGATTAGAGGAATTCCCACATCTTCT
This sequence comes from Candidatus Heimdallarchaeota archaeon, assembly GCA_019894765.1. Next base: position 13,156 of record JAGXNT010000088.1, on the reverse strand, counting down.
GTGTACCAAACTAATTCCAGAATTACTAGATTTTCTTGTCCGTAAGCTGAATAAATAAACCCGTTTGAATATAACACATCGCAGACATCTCCATCTGCAAAGAAGAATCCGAGTAATTCTGGATCAGTAATATTTGATATATCATAAGCAAAGATTCCTCGATAAAGATCAGCAACATAAATTATGTTTTCATGTATATCCGCTGATATTGCTCGAGTAAAATAGGGAATGTAACTAACCATAACAAGATCAGTTATTATCGAATAATCAAGAATTTTTATTCCCTTATTCCAATCAACCATAAATAAATACTCATCGGTTATGAAAATATCAACACAAAATCCTAACCCATTATTATATTGATTTATTTTTACCGGATTATTGATGTCACTAATGTCTAATATAATGAGACCAGCATTAAAACAAGCTAGAAAGGCATATTGATCATGAATAAAAACATCTCGAGCAGTTATATTTCCAGGCTCTGCATAAGAACTAATTTGTTGTATATCCATTGGATTAGAAACATCAAGTATTTCAAAAGTATCATTCAAACCAGCAGTATAAGCTAGATTGTTCTCAACATGGATACCATAGGCAACACTTTGTGATTTATTATAGTGACCAACTCTTAGAGGATTGGTTGGATCCGATATATCAATTATTTCTAAACCATCATTGAAATCAGCTAAATAGGCAAAGTTCCCTTGTATTGCTAAGTCATATGTCAAACCTATTTTATCAGAATACGATCCAATAATAACGGGATTTGTCTTATCTGAAATGTCAATAATTTCTAGACCAGCATTGAAATCTGCTATAAAAGCTAGATCACCTGTAGTCTCAACAGCAATCGAATATCCCCCATTATCAAATTGACCAATTTTGATTGGGCTAGCGGGAGTTGAGACATCTAAGATTTCTAAGCTATCCTTAAAATCAGCAAAATAAACTAAATTATTTTTCAAGAATAAACCTGAACCTTCACCACCGTCATTAAAGCTTCCCACCAAAGAAAGTGAATTTGGATTTGTGGCATTTAAAATTATTAATCCATTATTCTTTTCCGATACATAGATGAGATTATTTGTCACATTGACTCCTCTGGGTCCGCCACCATCATCCCATACAGTAATTTCTTGTGGAGCATATACATTTGAATCGTTATATAATACGACTCCTTCTGTCTCATCAACGAAATAAACGATATCTCCAACACGACAAATATCCCAAACTACAGTGAAGGTATCTATTTCCGAAATTAAAACAGGATTCTCAGGATCCGAAATATCAACAGAAGCATAACCATATCGAGTTGTTATGTATGCAATATCATTAAAGAGGTATACTTCTTCTGCTCTTGTATCATTAAATTGACCAATTTCGATAGGATTTGTTGGATCAGAGACATCAAGAATCTCTAAGCCATCTGTAAAGTCAGCTACAAAGGCAAGATCATTTCTTACTTCTACACATAATGCTGCTGAACCATCATAGAATTCTCCGATTTTAATTGGGTTGGTTGGAATTGATACATCTATTATTTCTAAACCATCTAAGTGATCTGCCAAGTATAACAAATCATCTTCAATCCATATATCCCATGCATACCCGCTTCCATCTGTGTACTGACTTAGAAAAACCGGATTGGTTGGATCTGCAACATCAAGGATCAATACTCCTTCTTCATCATTAGCTAAATAGGCTATGTTGTCTTTGACAACTACATTAATTGCTGTTCCACCATAATTGTTATCAAATTGCCCAATCTCGACAATGTCTGAAGAGTTTGTTGCTTGATTGGAAGAAAAATCATCTCTTATCTTCTTATTTGAATAGCTTTCACTATTAATCCAAATATTAATTGAGATTAAACTGACTAAAAGAAAAACAAAAGCTACTCTTCTTATTGACTGAAAAAATCTCCTCAAAACATTGCTATTTTGATGAATCAAATCTTACTCATAGAAGAAATTAGTTTATCCGAATATTAATTTTTCACTACAAAATTAATTTAAAATATGGACATAAACGAATATGTGATTGTAGATGATAATCGATGGACACGCACATGCATCGGCTGAATTTGCTGATCCGAAGATATTGAATGAGATAATGGAAGAACTAAATGTATCCAAAGTTGTCCTATGTCCAGGTAGAGGGCTAGATCCTGACTATGAACCCCTCAGACCAAAAGTAAGGCAATCACTTCTGGTTACAAACCATAGAATTCTATTCATGTCAAATCATCTGTTAAGAAGATGGTCTAAGGATGTAACTGACAGGGATTTAGGAAATGAATACATCTTCAAATTAACAAAAGAAATGCCAGGTAAAATCATTCAATTTTTCTGGGTGAATTTTCTGGATAAGGAATTCTATTCAAAAATGGTTGATGCTTATAAGAGAATGAAATATCAGGGAATAAAACTCCATCAAGCTGTCATCCCATTTGATAATGAAAGCGAGGAACTTGAGCAAGTAGTAAAATTTGCCGGAGAGAACAACCTTCCAATATTCATACACATTTTCTCTTCAAAGGAAGCCAATAAATTAGTTAAACTTGCCAGAAGATTCCCAAATACAAATTTTATCATTGCTCATTTGATGGGATTAGAAAATGTAATCAAACACGGGAAAGATATGAACAATTTCTACTTTGATATTTCTACATACTTTATTATTAGTGAACGTCGGATTAAGAAAGCAATCAAATACTTCGGTACAGATCATATTTTTCTTGGATCAGATACTCCAATGGGTTATGATAATCTGAAAAACAACTTGGAAAAAATCCAAAATATGGACTTGTCTCTTGAAGATAAAGAATTAATTCTTGGAAAAGCAATTGTGAAACTACTAAAATTATAATTTTGTGCCTTTTCTTTGAATGTAATAAACTACAGTTCCATCATCAAGTTCCTTTCGTGAAACTATTTTGTGACCGAAATTCCTGCAAAATCTAGGGATGCTATTATGAGAGTGAGGAGTATCAGAACTTACTTTTAATATACCTCCCATTGGTACTTTGCGAATATTTAATCTAACTCGCATTGAGGGAATTGGGCAAGGTACACCCTTTGCATTAACAAATAAGTCAAATTTTTCTTCTTCTTTAGTCATCGTCACTTATACAAGTATAACACTTTTATTTAAAAAACTATTACTTTTTTCAAGTAAAAATAGCCAATACTATAGATAATATTGATTCCAGAGATAGTTTGTAATTAATCACTCTTTAATAAAATCGAGTAGTAGTTATATTTGATTGTAATGGCAGTAAAAAAGAGTGAAAAAATATCTAATCCACTAATTATGAAATGGATAAACAAGCAAGGAAAAGTTGATTATACTTTGCTTAAGAAGGATCAGTGGTTTTGGGAACAGATTTTTGCATTGGAAAATGAAGATTTAAGGAAATATTCCCGTAATGAAAAACTGGCATTTTGGTTAAATGCATATAACTTGTTAACAATTAAAGGAGTTCTAGTTGAGTTAGAAAAAAATCCAGAATGGAAAGGAAATATTACAACATTAGCGAAACTTAGATTTTTCATTCTTAGAAGATTTCCTGTAGCAAGAAAGAAGCTCAGTTTGAATTATATCGAACATAACATTATTCGACGAGAATTTCAAGATCCAAGAGTTCATTTTGCACTCAATTGTGGTAGTGCAAGTTGTCCTTTTTTACCCAACAAATTATTTCCTGCAGAAACTCTGGAAAAATACTTGGATAATTTAACTAAGTTTTTCATAAATTCTGGAAATATAAGAATTGATAAAGATACATTGACAGTTTATCTTTCAAAGATCTTTAAGTGGTATAAAGGGGATTTCGATGCTGCTGGTGGATTATATCAATTCATTAACAAGTATTGGAAAAAGGATAAAATCGATTTCATCAAGTACAAGATTAAATTTGAAGACTATGATTGGAGTCTAAATAAACAATAAAAATGGAAAAAAGTCAACTTATGCTTTTTTCCAGTATGTTAGGAGTATTCCAGCAATAAAGAGAAGGGCAAATGCAACAATAAGCCCTCCAATGATTCCTCCAAAGATTTTCCCGTAAGGTCCTATCGAAGGAAACTGAGTTACTGTATTGTCTTTATATACTATAATAATTACTTGATAGCCATTAGCAACATCATAGGAGCGACCTAAAGTATACAGCCTATCTCCATCAGCTCTAATATCTGAGGTTTGATCTATTTGTGGTCCTTGATAAGAGGCATTCCAGAGTCGAGTTCCATTAGGCAAATATTCGGCCATAATTATGTCCTCTGTTGCACCATAGTAGTCAGTATTTCCTGCAATTATAGGATTTCCATGTTTGTTGATTGTGATAGCAATACCCTGATCTGTTTGTAAATTCCAAGTATCACTCCAAAATATACCACCTGATGAATTAAATTTAACAATAGCTGCATCAGTTGTACCTAGAGTTCCAACAACGAAGATATTGTAATAGGAAAATACTACGTCAAACCCGCGATCAGCTGGACTTGTATCACCAAAAGTTGTATTCCAGAGATGATGCCCTGTTGAATTTAATTTAATCAAAACTGCGTCCATAATATTTCCGGGAGGACAATTGTCAGTTGAAGCTGCAATATAGATATTACCTTTGGTATCTATAGCTGTTCCACCAGGTATAATTTGTTCTCTTGGTGCTGTGTTTCCATAATAAAAGGTATCTTGGTATATTCCACTGAGGGAGTATTTTTGAATGAATAATTCACCTTGAGTGCTGTTACAAGCACCAGTTAAATAGACAGAACCTGAATAATCTATTGAGATACTTGTTACATCATCTTCTTGGTTAGGATCGTGTCTAGTATAGTTCCAGAGTCTTGTTCCATTATGACTGAATTTCACAAGAAATGCATCATGAATGTAATTAGCAGGTTCAAATTCTGTTACGATTGTTCCACCTACGTAGACGTTTCCATTAGCATCAACAAGAATACCTGCTGGTCTTGCAAAATCATTAGTTTGCCAAGTGACATTCCATAAGACACTCATGTTGGTGGCATACTTAATTACCCAAACATCTTCTCCAACGATGCCAAAAGATTTCGAATAGCATGTTACATACAATAATCCATTGTTATCTGTTGTAGCAAAAACGGATCCCTCGTCTTGGTTTCCGCCCCAAGTTACCACTTCACGTGTTTCTTCCTTATACCCAAAGTGATCAACTTGATAAGTAACGGCACTGTTAACAATGGTAAATGCTAAGAAATTGCAAATAATTAGTGATGCAAGCAATGAAGTAAACATGAAGTTCTTTTTTATTTTCAAATCGTATCCTCCAGATTCCGAGATTTACGTTCAATGAACTATATTTCAATTAACTATTTTAGTAATTCCTTTCTTAACTGTTTTTAATAATTCCTATCAAATTAAAAACAAAAAAAGAAGGTAAAATGTAATCCAATCATTTTGGAATTAACCATTTACCTACTTTGTAAATCTCTTCTCCATCGAGAAGAATTTTCGAATCTTTACTTTTCATATCTTTCAAGATATCCCAATGAATTGGAGAAACGTTTTTTGAACCTGATTCAGGAAAACCAGAACCTAAAGCTAAATGAACTGTTCCACCCATTTTTTCATCAAAAAGCATATTCTTAGTGAATCTTTGTATTCCATAATTAGTTCCTACTGCTAATTCTCCTAAAATTTTTGCATTCTCTAACTCAAGAACCTTATCTAAAACATCTTTTCCTTTTTCTGCTTTATAATCTACTACTTGACCATCTTTGAATTTTAACCAGATATTTTCAATTTCTCTACCCATATAAATACCGGGATAGGTGAAACGAATAGTTCCGTTTACAGCATCTTCTATTGGAGATACAAAAACCTCACCATCCGGTAGATTCTTATGACCACAACAATTAATCCATTTTCTTCCTTTTATTCCTAAGACTAAATCTGTGTCTTCTCCAATTATTTGAAATTCACTGCCCTTATCTAAAATTTTGGTAATTTCATCTTGTTCTTTTTCTACTTTTTTCCAATGTTTCACTGGATCAGATTTATCAAGAGCAAGGGATTTATAAACAAATTCCTTATATTCTTCAGATCCCATATTTGCTTCTTGAGCCATTGAAAAATTTGGGTATGGACAGATAATCCAATCAACTTTACCTTCAGCAGCTCTCTTCATGAAAAGCTCATTTAATCCTTTTAGCGCTTCTTTTTCCATTGCTAATAATTTCGGATCTATATTTGTAAGTGATCGAGTATTATAAGCCGAGGAAATAAATATCACTTTTGTTATTTTTTTATTGAATTCATAAAAAATATCGTCAACATATTTTATTTGTTCTTCTGTTGCATTTTTATAATATATTTCCTGAAATCCAGGTAGACTTACATTCATTCTTAATATATGTCCGCCAGCTTTAATGACTTCCCTATAGATTTCTCTAAGAAGGTTTTCTGCATTCGCTGCGCCATTAATCTGGACTTTATCTCCCTTCTGGACATTCACAGCATAATTAACAGCCAATTTTGCTAATTTCTCACTAAAATCTCCATACATTAGTAATTATCTCCAATGTTAAACACAGAAGATAAGTTTGATTACATGAAAAAACTTTCTACCACTCTTTTTCATGTAATTTCTTTTTCTCTCTTTTAATTGCCACTGCTTCGATGTCTTTAAACTCATGTCTTTGTCTTCGGACATATCTAACAATGAAGAATATCCCTAAACCAAATATAGTTGCTGGAGCTAGAAAATAACCAAGAAGCATGATGACTGTATAACCAATATTTCCGAAATACCATGGTCTTATCTTCGGTGCCAATTGATCTGGTGTCTCTGGATTTGTATAATCAATCACAAAGACATTTTGATAGTAATTATTGGAATAACTAGCTAAATAGGCGATATTTTCATGGGCATAGATTGCACTAAATTGATAATCTTTATCGTTATTATATTCTCCCAACTTTGTAAGGTTATTTGTGTTAGAAGCATCTATGATTTCAAAACCCTTATTCTTCAAAACAAGTAAATTGTTGCTTTCCTGAGTTAAGCCAACATAATTGGTTACCCAATTACCATTATAACTTGACAAATATTGTGGATCTGAAGAGTTATAACAATCAACTGCAACTATTTCATTCTTATTTTTAGTTAGAAATGCATTATGACCAATTAGCTCTATATTCTGATATTCACCGGGATCAAAATAAGTGGCTAGTTGAGTTATGTGAGTAGGATCTGTTATATTAAGGATACTTAGACCTAATTCTTCACTAAGCAGAAATAAACTTTCACCATTGAATGCTAGATCAATAAACGTTAAACTAGCATTAGTATATGTATCAACAGCAGTTGGAGTACTCATAATTGTCATATTGTAGACTTTCAAATATCCCTCAATTAATACATAAAGAAAATCTTCATTCATTTCAAATTCATAGATTTTATCAAAAAAATCTGTGATAGTAAAAGACAAAATTAAACTTGGATTATTTAAATTGATACAACTTATTATGTTTATATTACCAATTAAATCGCTTACTAGAACAATATTATCATAATAGTGCAATTTTGCCCCCTCGCCCATATTTTCTAATTGCTCGTAACCTGTATATGCAAAAATATAATCACTGGTAATATTTTGTATTCGGAATGAACTATCATCAATGGTATAAGCAATATCATCTTCAACATGCAAATCGTATTTATGATAGTAAAAGTCATCTTCCTTTGTTAGTTGATTATTAAAAGAAGTCTGACTGCTAATGAAATTAACAGACACCAGTTGAATGGTTATTAAAAAGGAAAGGATGAATAAACCCCTAAGATATTTTGATACCCAATTTCTTTTCATCATAATTCCTTCTGACCCCCTATCATCAAAGTAATTTCAACTTATTACTTTTTTGCAGAATACTAAAATGTTTGAGGAAAAAGAAATTAAGTATATGATATGTAGTAAAACAAACTATGTGATGCTTTATGTCTGGAATTAAAATAAAACAAGCTGAAAAAGGACAGGAAAGTATCGTTTGTGAAATACATAATGAATCATTTTCATATTGGATAAGAAATCTTGGACTTCTATATGGTTATAAGAATCTCGAACAAAAAGATGTTGAAAAATGGTTGTTAGGAAAAAATAGCTTTGTATTTCTTGCTTATTATGAAAAATTACCAGTTGGATATGTTCATTGTCAACTAGAAGAAATTACTGGTGAAGAGAAATTATTAAGAAACTTAGTTTTTTGTGAAACAAAAGAAAGCTTAGGTCAGAGCAAAATTGGTGTTCTTTCTAAATATAGGCGAAAAAATATCGCTTTTTCACTAGTGAGAAATGCTCTTGGGTTTTCAAGGCAATTTGACACAGATTCAGCTCTTTTTTTAGCATACAACAAAAATCAACCTGTAATCAGACTATTAACAAAACTAGGTTTTGATCATAAGCCAATGTATTTTCTTGATTCATTTTCAAAAGAAAAACCATTTGTTCAAGATTCTGTTTTAGCTGAATTTGATCTCTCATCTGAATTACCAAACATTCAATTAAATCAAGAGGTTAAAATTAGAAAAATCCTAGTTGAAGATTTATCTTCAATGCAACGTATTTTTGGTGAATCTCGACCAGATGTTTTTGGTACAAAACCTACTTTAAATCAAATTAAGGAATGGTTTGATTCTGAATGGGGGGAGGTAACACTAGTTGCAGTAATAGATGGACAAGTAGTTGGTTGTATGGAGTTCACATCATTAGGAGTAATTGGTATTCCAGGTGTTTTACATGAATTTAGAAAACAAGGCATTGGTTCAACGCTCTTCTTTCACTTATTGCAGGAGATGAAAAATTCTGGAAAAAAGAAAGCTCTAGCAGACACAGGTTTTGAACTACAAGATGCAATTAATATGTATAAGAGATTTGATTTTGATCTCTCTCGAGAACTCTGGGCGTGGGTAAATATTCTCTGATTTTATTCCTTGTCCTTACCTGTAGAATAACCTTTGAGTATTTTCTCAAGTGCAACTCTTTCTTCTTCACTTAGGTCTTTTCCGGATTCAACTAAAGCATCATCACAGTCAACAATTTCTTGTTCTTTTAAATTGATGTCTCTTTGTTTCGCACGTCTAGATTTTTCTTTTATTGATGATTGATCTATTTTGGTTGGTGCTCTATTTCTAACAAATCGAATTATTAAGAAAATTCCAATGATTGTAACTAACACCGAACTAAAAACCACTAATGCTTTCCAATTAAAATCAAGCTCACTTGGATGAGAGATTTGTATATTTAATTCATAAGTACCTTGACCTGTTAATCTACTAATTAGTATTCTAAATGAACCAGATTCTGAAACAGTTACAGAGATGCTTTCTTCTGTTATACCTTGTGTACTAGACGCAATCCTGTTAATTGCAGGACTATAAAAGAACAAATCAAAATTTTGAATAGCTTGGAGTGATAAGTCAATTGTAATTATATCGCCAAAAACTAAATCTATTTTATAATAATCATAATAATCAAAGTCAATAAGCACCCCATAATGAGTTCCACGAGAAATTTCAGTAGCTGAGCCGAAAGTGTTTCCAGCATCTCCACCAGAATTTGCATCATTCTGCAAAAATGTTATGTCGGTTGAGGTTATTGATGATGTTTGTATGAGTAAAGAATAATTGCCATGACTTGTTAAGTTATACTTTTCTATCCGAACAAACCAATAACCATAAGATAAGATATCTATCTCAAGAAATTCATTTGAATCATTATTTTGACTTACCATTATAGGATTTCTATCTGGAGTGTATAGATGTAAATCGAAGTCTGTTCCAAGGTCTCCAGTTAGTGTAATTGCTGCATGGCGGTCCATATTGATGTATACAGTGTAAAAATCATCTGTATCATTTTCAGGAAGAGAACCAGTGAATGGTCCTATACCAATTATTGTAGCATTACCAAAATTATCTCCTGCATCTCCACCGGTATTTGCATCATTTTGAGTTTCTGGGAGAAGAAAAAATGGAAACTCAATTGATTTTTGACCATAAACACTTGTTTGTTTTTTGGAAAGAAATACAGGAATGAAGAGGATAAGTAGTAGCGAACATAATTTCAAACGCTTTTTCATTTGATTCTCGCCCTTACATACCAAACTTATTTCCAAAAAATAACTCTTGTTATTACTATTTAAATGATTTAATATACATAGCAATTCGAACCTTAGAAAATATACCACATCAAAGTTAAATAAGTAAACAATTTGCACTGTGATTTGACACTTTCTTAATGACTATTTTATTGTATTAGCGGTTCAGTTTACAATCATAGGTATTAAATGAGGTGCGTATTACGCAAGAACCGCTAATTATCGATGCCCATGAAAGTCATGTAACACATATTGCTTTTACAGAAGATAGTAAAGTATTAATCTCAGCTGGAATGGATAATGCTATAAGGATCTGGAAAGCACCAGATTGGGAATATACTTTTGAATTAGATGGTCATACAAAAAGCGTCAATACTTTAGCTATTAATGAAGATGAGAGAATTCTATATTCCGGTTCCAGTGATAATTCAATAAAATTTTGGGATCTTAGTGAACGTAAAGAGATTTTCACATTAAAAGGTCATAAAAAACCTGTAGTAAGTTTAGTGATTTCTCCTGAAAAAGCATTATTAGCTTCTGGTTCCTATGATGGTGATGTACGGTTATGGAGTTTAGAGACACTAGAAGAGTATAGTATTTTAAAAGGTCACCCTAGTCATTCGACCGGAATTAGTTTTGCACCTGATTGCTCTTATGTTGTAACAGGTGGTAGGGATAAGAATATGCTCCTTTGGGAATTGCCGTCTGCAACTCTCAAGAAAAAGATTCCATCTCATAAAGAAGGGACATTAGCTATACAACATTTTGCAAAAGGAAAAAAAGCAATTACATTTGGTTTGGATCAAACACTTAGAATTTGGAATACTTATGATTGGTCTGTTGAAAAGAAATTAAAGGTTAAGCATGATAAAATTAATTCGCTTACTATTTCACCAAATAAGAAATACGTGGCTACAACGTGTGATTATAGTTTCCAGATTTGGTCATTAAAGAAAGAAGAATTACTTATTGATGTCAACATCCAACCTAAAGGAGTATATACTTCAGCATTCTCTCCCGATAGGAAATGGTTTGCAGTCGGCTCAGCGGATAAGAAAATTAGAATCTGGAATTTAGTAGAACTACTCAAGAAGTAGTTTTTCCAAAATCCTATCGACAAAATAAGTCCTTTTGGATAATCTTATAAAAGTGGTGGAATAAAATAACATTTGAGGTTAGGGGTAGCAAATGGCAGAAATAATTCGTATTCAACCTTATCTCGAGAGAAAGGATAGAGAATTTAAACCTTATCTGGATTTCTTGAAGAATATTGTATCGGATTTAGAAACGGATTTCCAATTTTACGAGACGTTTTTAGAAGAAGATATAGAAGATAAACCCTATGAGTCTCGAATAAGTAAGACTAAATATGGAACTGCAACTCATGGATTTGAAGTGATAAAATCTGAAGTCTATGAGCAAGTAGCGAACAACATTGTTGTAGATTGTGTTATTGTGAGAGCGTATGGCTTAAGCAGTGATTACGAATTAGAAATCAGATCAATAAGAGAATATGAAGAACCATATTATCTCGAAATAAAAGTAGTAAGTCCTACTGAGATAAAACAAAAAATAATAGCTAAATTTCTACAGAAATTTGAAGGAGCATCTCTTTCAAAAGAAAATCTGAAAAAAGAATTACTTATTCTCAATACTTCATTAAGAAGAAGAGCTTGGTATGCAGTTGAAATGAGAGCTAAAAATATTCTAAAGAATTTCCCAAATGAACCACATGCATTACTTGCTTTAGCAATTGCTCAAGTAGCACAAGGAAACTCAGAATCGAAAGAAGAAATACTACAACATATCTATAAGTTGAAACCTGAGAAACCAGATGAATTATTCGATGTCGGAAAAATGCATAAGAAAATAGAAGAATATGAAGAAGCTTTTTCTACACTTCGTGAATCTATAAAAGTAGAATCTGATGCTGATCCTGTTCAAAAAATCGTAACTCAAGTTCAAACTGCGTTATCCGAGGTAGAGGACGCTCTGAAGACTTATGAGAAAGCAATTAAACTGTGACATTTCAACGATCAATTGATTTTTTTATTTGCTATGTCCAACATGAATATTTAAATCTGAATTTACATACTGTTAATTGTAAAATTTGCAAATGGGTGATCTTTATAGCAAAACCATTATGCCTTTGCGTTTCCATTATGAGTAAGAAAGGTTTGGAAATTGACAAGGTATATCCTAATATCTTACATCAAGAAATTATAAATGAAATTGCCTTGAAAAGTATGCCATTAGGTGCTAAAGAGGGAGATTTTACAACGGTTACATTGTCAGACAAGAAGATTTTTTCAGGATTAATTTTTACAGTTCCTCATCTTTTAACTCGAGATAATATAGCTTCGATTATTGCAGTCTTTGAATCTATGAGTTATAATGCTGAAATTTTGCAAGAGAATTTCACTTTATTAGTTCGTTCTCTAAAAGAATCCAATGTTATCTCATCTAATAAGGTAACAGATCTGTTACCAGAGTTATTTGAGGGAATAAAATTAGGGAAATTTGACATGAATATCAAACGTGGAAAAAACGTAGCATTCGACTTTTCTAATCTAGAAGCAAAATTTGTGAAGAAAGACAAGATAAAAGAATTCACAAGTGATGTATGGGGCTAAACCAAAAAATACAAAATAAGCAATATTAATTATCTATCTATGGAAATCACTGCCTTTACTTGGTATTTCTTAATATCAGCACTCTTTGTTTGTATTGCTTTAATTATCTCAGTTGTAATTCTTTTAAGACATTTTCTCAAAACAAAAACTCAGGGAACTATTTTATTATTGTTAACTTACACTCTTTTCACAATAGCTGAAATACTAATTACTGTAGGACAGTGGTATTATACTTTTGTTTCGGAAACAAATCCTATAACTGGATATTTAGAATTAAGTTTCGCTTTCTTTTATGCGATTGGTTACATTTTCTTCTATTTCTTCGCAAATAGACATATACTGGAAGATAATGATTTAGTGAAGTCACTTACATCCATTCTGTT
>JAGXNT010000087.1 GCA_019894765.1 Candidatus Heimdallarchaeota archaeon | reverse complement strand
TCATGTTCTCAGTAATAGCAGTTCTAAGGTTTGTTGCATCTATTGGTTATTTCTTTATAGATGAAAGTCTTCCAAAAGAAGCTCGCGAAGCATTAAAACTAAAGAAATTAGAAGAATCAGTAGCTCAACCAATCCAATACACTTGTGTAGATAGTCAAACACAATCTAAGTAGTATTCTCAGGAATCCAAACTATTGTTTTTGTGATTTTTATGAATCAGTCTATTTACTCGTTCATTCTTTGGTAGGCTCTCAGCTACAAAAATAAAACCTACAGCCGTTAGTAATCTAAAGGCTGAAACCCCAATGCACATAGCAATTGTTGTCATCAATAATCCATATCTTATTTCAAGAAAATCTAAAAGAAAACCAGAGGATAAAGAACCAACAAAAGTTGCAATACCCCAGAACATTTCTCTCACACCTGAAAATGTGCCCATTAATTCATTTGATGCTAAATCGAGAGTTAAGGCATTTAAGGCAACAAAGAAGGTACCAGTACCAAATCCTGCTACAAAATTCCCTAGAATCTGCCAACGCCAATCTCCTAAATAGAGAGAAGGCAAATTGCTTACCGGATAGAAAACTAAGACGAATGCTCCAAATAAAAAGAGTGGTTTTCGACCAATCTTATCTCCAAGTTTTCCTGTAACAAACTGTGTAACACTCATTACAATTAGAAAAATAGATGAATTGATCGCTATTTGATAAAACTCCATACCAAGAACGTTTACTTGCATGATCGGATTTATGGGCCAAATAAATGACATACTCAAACCAAATAAGGAATAAAATGCTACAAAAATCATGAAACTCCGAACTTTGAAGGCAGCTCGCATCTGTAATTTCTTTTTCTCAGCATCTTCTGTTTTAGTCTCTTTCATTGTTAGAATAAGAATCGCAGTTATTAGAGAGTTAATAGCAGCAATAGCAAACGCAATGCTGTATTGAGTTCGCCAAGGAATATTTACAGTCCACCCCAAAATTTCTTGACCATAATAGACTTCATCTGCAAGATAAAACAAGATAGCAATGGTTAAGGAAAAGGAAACGGAGACAAGTCTTCCAATGGAAGCAAGTTTTCCTATGAAGGTTGCACGAATCTCGGGTTTGGTAACGTCTCCCTGAGTAGCATTCCACGCTGGAACAAAAAAGCTGATGGATAAAGCTTGAACTATTGCTACTGTGATGAGTAACCACGTTTGTTCAAAAAAGATAAGTGGAATAGTAATTGCAAAATTTAGGAGAATACCGCCAAACATAACGAATTTTCTGCCGATTTTATCACTTAGTAGACCAATAAAACCTTGGAAAAGGGAGCTAAGCAGATTACGAATGGATGTAATGAAACCCATAACTGAACCAGAAACACCTGCTTCTGCCGCGAATGCTGAAAAGAAATTCCCGAAGAAGAAGGTACTTGTGGAGCTAAATATCGATACTAACCAGAAAATTGATTTTTTGTTTCCCTTAGTATCAATATCCTCCTCCTCTTCTTGACTTTCATCAATTTCTTGGATTTCCAAGAGCTCTTCATTCGCATCATTAGTCAAGTTATATTTAAGCTCCATTTAAAGTGCTAACTATGAAGCATGCGATTTATTCAATGGAATTTAAACAATTGTACAGATTTTAATAAAGAGCAATTCTATTCAAATTTTTCAGCTGGTAAACTCTCTTTTACAAAGAAATAACCGATAGAAGCTAAGATACGTAAGATTCCTATTGCAATGGTTGTTACAATGATCATATATCTGGTTGCTTCAGATTCAGTTAATCCTGATGCCTGAGCATTATTTACAATAGCTTGTGCAATAAAACCTGCCACAAGAGCCCCTACTGATGTAGCAATCCCCCAAGAAACTTGAGCTAAGCCAGAATAGCTTCCTTTTGTATCTTCTGAAGAACAATCCAAAGCATATGCGTTCATCACAATGAAAAACGCACCATTACAAAGTCCACTAACAACATTAGTTAAGATTACATATCCCCAAGCATTGAATATAACAGCTGGAATATAAAGCAGAGAAACAGTGAAAAGCAGAAATCTTGTGACAATCAGAACTGGTTTACGACCTATACGATCAGCAATTCTTCCACCAAAGAAACCAGAAAATGCAAAGCAGATTGCATAAATTGCAGACACCAAAGTTAATTGATAAATCTCCATACCAAGAACCGTAACTTGAATAACCGGGTAAATTGGCCAGAGAACTGCCATAGCAATTCCATAAAAACTGTTTGCAATGATGAAATTCCTAAATGGTTTGTTTCTGAACGCTGTCAACAATCTTGGCGGTTGCTGTATTAGCTCTGGTTGTCTCGTTTCTTCTAAGAAAAGCACACCAATAGCACTGAGAAGTAAACAGAAAGCGCTAACAGCAAAAACAATTCCATATTCAACTCTCCAATCTAATTCAATTCCATAGGAATTCTTGAGAATATAAAATAAGCCAGTCAGTATTAGCATTAAAGCAACACCAACTCCTTGTCCAATAGCTGTTAATTTTCCAATGAAGGTTGTTCGACCTTTGATTTCAGTCACGTCACCTATTGTCGCATTCCAAACCGGGAAACTTATACTGAATGCAAAGGCATGAATTGTGATAACTATGATCAACATAACTTGGCTTTTATAGGAAAATGCTAGAAGAACGGTTGCAATGAAACTTAAGAAGAAACCGATTATCAGTAATACTTTTCTTCCTCTTCTATCACTAAATCTGCCAAATGTCTCTTGAAATAGTGCTTTCAATAAATTGCGAATAGCTGTCAGATATCCCAGAATGCCCAGAGTAACTATATTAGCTGCAAAATACTGAAAGAAATTCAACAAGATTAAATCTGAGCTATTACTACCTGTAGAGATTAGCCAGAAGAGCTTCTTCTGTTTTGGTTCTGTTTTAACTTGTTCTTCCTCAGTATTGTCTGAAATCTCCATAGAATCATCATCATTACTCTCATCTGAATTGTTAATTGATTCTAATTTTTCGTCAGACAACTTTACAATAAGACGCTCCAAACTAGCCTAACAATTCAAGGTATCGAAGCTAAAAAAGAATTTCTTTTCTCTGCTAATCACTCGCAACTGTAACCTTATCTATGAAAAGATAACCAGTTGCAGCCATTAATCGAAGAATGGTAGTTCCAATACACATAGCTATTATTGCTGCTTGAATAGAATTTGTGTACCCCCACGAAGCGAATCTTACATCCAATGCTTCAATAATGAATCCAGAAATAAGTGAACCAATGAAGGTAGTTATACCATAAAACATCTCTCGCATACCACTATACGCGCCCATTAAGTCTCTAGGAGCCATATCCAAAGTGTAGGCATTTATCGCAACAAAATTCAGGCCAGTCCCAACACCTCCTACCATTCGAGATATGATGAGTAATGCCCATCTGTTAGTAGCAACAGCTGGAATCATACTAACCGGGAAGAGTATCAGTATAACGATAGAGATAATAATAGTAGGTTTACGACCAATCTTATCGCAAATTCTCCCACCAATGATAGTGGTTAAACCAATAAAAACCGCAAATGCGGATGTAAGAACACCTAATTTTGAAAAACTTTCACCAAGATTCAGGAGATTCTCGTCTGCTAAAACAATGGGATTAATAGGCCATATAATAGACATGGTGATTCCATACACAGAATTCACGATCAAGAATTTTCGAAAACTCTTATCTTTCAGGGAAACCCACATCTTTGGAATATCTTTTCGTTTTTCCTCAGAAACAACGTGAGTTTCTTTCATGAAAAATATGAAGACTATGCAAAGTAAAGCATTAAACGACGCCATGATCCAAACAATACCAAATTGCGTGTTAGAACCAATGTAAAAAACCCTGTCGAAAATAGTAAGGACATTATTGTATTTGTTTTCAATAATCGCAAAAATACCAGCAAGACCAAGAGTTAAAGTAACCGAAAATATACGAGCAACAGATGTAATTCTGCCAATAAAAGTCGCTCTGGAACTAGGTTGAGTAACATCTCCTAACACGGCATTCCACGAAGGAAGAATAATGCTTACAGAAAGCGCTTGAATGACTGAAGTAACAATAAGAAACCATTGAGCTCGATAAAAGATAAGCGGAATAGGAATGAGAAAACTAATAACAAAGCCAATGAAGAGAATGTTCTTTCGACCAATTTTATCTGACAAACGACCAATGGCGCCCTGGAAAAGACCACTAATCAAATTTCTAATAGAAGTCAAGAAACCAAGAGCTACCTTAGAAACACCATAGAGATAAGCAAAAGCAGAATAGAACTGCATGAAGATGTTAATGTTGGCAGTAGTAAACATAGAAATTAACCAAAGAATCCCTTGTTTATTCCCATTGAGATGTAAATTTTCTTTCTTTTCTTGCGTGGAAGATTCTGGTAAATCCTCTTGAATCTCATTTTCTGTCGTCGAACTATCTCCTAATAATATGCTGTAAAATGGTTTCCTCAAAAGTAAAAAAGGATTTGGATACAATCAACATTTCAGAAGTAGAAATTAATTTTTCTTATCTTCGTTTTCTTTTAAGGAAAATACCGCAAGCAAAAACACCAACTATGAAAATAAGAAAAGCAGATTGATTCAAAGTAATTGTAATTGGAGGATAATTCACTTCATAAATTAGCAACCCTTCTGCTCCAGCTGCAAGATAAAAATCATTTCCGACAATCGAAAAACCTTGGGCATCTAATTCCTCTTCACTAGATTGATAAACAAACTCAAGATGATTAAGATTAGATGCATTTAAAACACGAAAATCAGAACTACATGTCTTCATGTATATGTAACCATCTGAGAAAATGAAATCCCAATTTTCTTCGGAAACGTAAAGACGATTTATCTCTTCAAGATCATAGGAATCTGTAAGGTTGAAAACAATAAAGTTTCTCCCGGCAGAACCGTAAAGAGCAGGTCTTGTTAGTGTATAAGCAATAGATTCCTCAAAATGAATTCTAGTAATAGAGAAATCAGTGCAATTTTTAACCATAAATGGATTTGTCGGACTGGAAATATCCAGCACTAAATAACCATTAGCATGAGAACCAAGGAAAGCGTAAGAACCATGAATCCCAATTGCTCCTGGGAAAAAATTATCTGCGGAAAAATTACCAATAAGATAAGGAGCATTTGCTAATTCAACATTGTAAATCCTGAAATCACCACTACTGGCAACATAAAGAAAATTGTCAACAAGACAGATATCATAGATTAATCTTTGAATATTAAACTCCTGAACGAGTAACGGATTCGCTGGGTTAGAAACATCGAGAACCATAATTTTGTTTGTCCAGCAATAACTATAATCATGCCAGTAAGCTAAAACAAAAATATAATCACCATAGGTAATAATCTGTTCAGGCCAAGGAATCTCACCTAGATAGCTACCAAATTGATTGAATTTCCCAAGTAAAGACGGCTCAGTTGGATCTGAGACATCCAAAATAGCAACATAATCTCCCGTGCAAACATAAGCAATATCACCATCAATAGTCACATCAAGAGCATACACACCCTCTTCAGCAATCCATTGACCTATTTCTGTGAAAGCAAATTCCTCATTAGAAGAATTCTCTGGGTTGGTAACGCTATGAGTTTGAAGAGAATTCGAACAAACAAGTAAACCCACAACTAATAAGAATAAAAATAAAACACCTAATTTTGACTGTGTTGATTTATACTTGGCTAAAACCATTACACACAACTCCTTTTCCTAGAATATTATAGGAAAGTTACAATATTAAAATTCTTATAAGAAAACAAAAAAACGAAAGGAAAATGGTGGACGAGACCAGATTTGAACCAGTGATATTCAGCTTTATTGAGTACAAATCGAAAAGAATTTGGTAACCTTAATTTAATTGTTTAATTAATTAAACATGGGGGATTAATGGGATATGAAGAAGAAACAAACATTAAGAGCTTTTTATTCAAGTTTAATTGTGACTCTCATTTTATTTTCTGCAATATTTTTCCCAATTTATTATCGAACGAAACGGGTATCAATCGAAGAATATGCAATTTTACAGATAAATACAATCGAGTGTACAGATAAATTGCAAAGTGGAAATTATAAACTTAAGATTAGTATAGTAAAACGAAACTCCTTCTCAAAGTATCCAATTCAAATACAAGGTTCTCAAATTGAGAGCTATGGAATGAATACAACAGTATCAAAAAAAATACGTAACTCACTAGAACTAATAGATGAAGGTATAATTGTTTTCTTAAAATTAAGAAAAGGAATTAAATCTGAAACTGAATTCTTTCAAATAAACAATAATAATTCACAATATATCTGGTCAAATGAAATATGGTTCAGTAAATTTGGCGGAAGTATAAGAATAAATTATTTGTTTCTAATAATGTGGTAGAAGAAATGGTGGGCGAGGCCGGATTTGAACCGGCGACATCCTGCTAGTAAGGCAGGCATTATACCAGGCTAAATCACCCGCCCTGGATCTATTCTTTTTCGCTTCTTTTTTCTTTTTGAATCTTTCGTTTAATATCTAGTTTGTGTTTTTCTTGTTCTTCTTCTATCTGAAGAACATCACTATGATTGCTATCATTCCTGCTAGAATTATGGTTACCAGAAAAATTAAGATTGGTATGCTTAGTCCCATTACTACTTCTTTTCGATAGCTCTTGACTGGTTTATAGTATTCATCTAAGTAATAATGTGCAACTGTCTCTCTTATGTCCGAGTGAATTCTCCCTTCTACTACTAGTTCGTTTAGTGCGTACATATCATAATTTGATATCTTTAGTTCTGTTTCCTCTATTGCACTTTTTTCGTCGAAGGCCTTCCTCTCGAGTAATTGTAAGAGTATTTCTTTTTTATTCGCGTTACTCGAGTTGATATGATCTAATGGTCCTTCGTTTACTTCTGGCGTCAAGTTGCTTTCTCACATTATTTTTGTGAAATTAACTTCTGTCTTAATTAAATTCCTTTTGGTAATTTGAACATTAGAATGACAATTCAGTCTCAATGAAATACTTAAAATTACCTTTACTCTTATCCGCTTGGAGAAATACAAATTGGTAAAAGTTGTTCGCAAAGTCGATCTTTATGAGAAGCTCCTTGCTAAGTATAAGGAGATTATGTTGCTTAGAAATGTTAGTGGGCAAATTACATGGGATTTTGAAGTTATGATGCCTAAAAAAGGTGGACAACAGAGAGGAGAAGAATTAGCTCTTATGAGTGGATTAATTCATGATCGAAATACTGATCCAAAAATTGGTTCCCTTTTGAAGGAAATAAAAGCTCACAAAGATTATGAAAATTTGTCTGATATTCAGAAAAGAAATGTCTTACTTTTTCAAAGAAATTATGATAAACAAACTCGCATTCCAACTTCATTTGCTCAAAAATTAACAAAACATGGTGCTGCTGCTACGCAAACATGGAAGGAAGGAAGATCAAAGGCTGATTATTCAATTTTCAAAAAAGATCTCGAGAAAATGGTTGAATTAAAGAAACAACAAGCAGCTTATCTTAATCCTGATTTAGATCCTTATGATGTGTTACTTGATAATTTTGAAAGAGGGTTTTCGAAAGAAATCTTTGATAAGGTCTTTCAAGAAGCCAAAGCAGGATTAATTCCAATAATAAAGGCTTGTCTGGACTCACCCAATCAACCTGATAGCTCTTTAGTTCTACGAGAATGTCCAATAGATATTCAAAGAAAAGTTGTTCATGATCTTGCTGAAATTGTGCAGTATAATCTAAAAGGCGGTAGGATTGATGTTGCTGTTCATCCGTTTTCAACTGGCTATTTCGATGATGTTAGAATAACCGTTAGTTACAATAACAATGATTTTACTGATTCATTTTTCGCAGGCATGCATGAATGCGGTCATGCTTTGTATGAACAAAATTATCCTGCAAAGTTTAAATATCAACCAATTGGTTCTTCATCCTCTTCTGCTATGCATGAAGGTCAAGCAAGATTCATTGAAAATATTATTGGTCGAAGCTCTGAATTCTGGGAGTTCTATTTGCCTAGATTCAAGGATCTTACACAAGGTTTGTTTGATGATGTTAAATTAAAACCATTTATTCATGCTGTCAACCAAGTGAAACAAACAAAGATCAGAATACATGCTGATCCAGTAACTTATTCATTACACATTATTATGAGATACGAATTGGAGAAGGAATTGTTTGATGATAAACTAACAATATCTGAATTACCTGCTTTCTGGAATGAAAAAATGAAAGAATACTTGGGTGTTGATATAGAGAATGATACTGAAGGTATTTTGCAAGACACTCATTGGGCTTGGGGACTTTTTGCTTATTTCCCAACCTATGCACTTGGAAGCTACTACAATGCTCAATTTCAAACTCAATTAACTAAAGATATTCCTGAATGGAAAACCCAAATGAAAAATGGAAACATATCAAACATTCTAGGATGGTTAAATACTAACATTCGTAACAAAGGAAATCTCTACGATCCACTTGACATGATTAAGAATGTTACTGGCAAGGAATTCTCTGCTAAGTATTTCATAGAAGCTACAGGTGAGAAATACTCGAAAATTTATGATTTATAGAGGATAGGTGGCGTTGAAGAATGAGAAAAGTAACTCAAGAAATCGATCTTTATCAGACATTATTGGCAAAGAACAAAGAGATTATTTTACTTAACAATATTGCAATGGCTATTTACTGGGATATGGATACATATATGCCAGAAAAAGGTGTTGAGCAACGTTCAGAGGAATTAGCTATAATCAGTGGAATAGCACATGAGAAAGCCATAGATCCTGAGGTTGGTGCACTATTAGCTGAAATCAAAGCAAATGAAAATTATGAAAAATTAACTCTCGCAGAAAAAAGAAATATCTACTTAATACAAAGAGATTATAATCGCAACACCAAAGTTCCTAAGGAGTTAGTTGAAGCAATATCAAAACAAAGTGCAATTGGTAATTCTGTTTGGAAAAAGGCAAAGGCAGAATCTAATTATGAGTTGTTTAAACCTGAACTCATAAAAATCTTTGACTTAATGAAGAAGCTTGCAAATTATCTTGATCCCACAAAAGACCCATACGATGTTTTACTTGATTTGAATGAACCTGGTTTTACTCGGGAAGTAGTGGATGGATTATTTGATGAGTTACGTGATGGATTAAAACCATTAATAAAAGCAATAGCAAATTCACAAAAACAACCAGACTATTCTCTAATACAAAGGCACTGTCCCAAGGATATTCAAGAGAAACTCTCAGATGAAATTGCTAAAGTAACAAATTATGATTTGAATGCAGGTCGTATTGATGAGACAGAGCATCCTTTTACAACCGGTTACTATGATGATGTTCGAGTTACCACGAATTACGACTTAGAGGATTTTTCTTCTTCCCTTTTCTCGGTATTACATGAAATTGGTCATGCCTTATATGAGCAATACATGCCTCAGAAACATAAATATCAACCTGTGGGTTCTTGGTGTTCCGATGGTTTTCACGAATCTCAATCGCGTTTTATTGAGAATTTTATAGGGCGTAGTCATGAATTTTGGGAGTATTTTCTTCCGATTTTGAAGAAGGTAACTGGAAAAATCTTCGAGGATGTAGAGTTAGATCCTTTTGTTCATGCAATGAATAGAGTCATCCCTTCAAAGATTAGAGTGGAAGCAGATCCTGTAACCTACTCCAGGCATGTGATTATTCGACATGAAATAGAAAAAGATTTGTTTGCAGGAAATATCTCCTTTGATGATCTTCCAAAAATTTGGAATGATAAAGTGAAAGAATATCTTGGCGTAGATGTAGAGAATGATGCAGAAGGACTCTTGCAAGATGTTCATTGGTCTGGTGGAGGTTTTAGTTCATTTCCATCCTATGCAATTGGCAATATAATTGATGGTCAATTACTGTGGAAAATGATACAAGATATCCCTGATTGGAGAAAAGACATGAAGAAAGGCGACTTAACAAATATCATTGATTGGTTAAAAACAAATGTGCATCAATTGGGTAATCTCTATGAACCCTTGGATTTGGTAGAGAAAATAACAGGGGAAAAACTGACCACAAAATACTATTTAGATTATCTTCGAAAAGAATACTCTAAAATTTATAATCTGAAATAACCTACTGATCATCCGCCATTCATGTAAACAACTAAAGGTATAATTTTAAATAAACGAATAGATGCCTTATTCGCATAGGATATTGGATCAATGAATCCTCCTTTGAAATACAGTGGACAATCCTCTTCGGATCCAGAAGACCTCGCAATAAGACGATCAAATGAATTAACAGATCTGATTACACATTTTGCTAAACAACAACCAATAGCTGAATTCTACACGTGGCTAAAAGAATTCATAACACTAGATCAAAATTACCCAAATACAAAGGATATCCAAGAAAATTTAGCTAAAGCATTAAAGAATGCCACTAGAATGTTTGGAGAAAGAAAAGCCTTTGCTGACTTGCTTAATTTATTAGATGAACTAAAAAAATTAAAGAAGAGATGTCATCCAAATGACGTTATAGCAGAATTTCTTGCAGAAGCATATTCAAAAACAATTTATTATCTCAGAGGTTCTTGGGATGTTGAAGGCACAGCAAAATTACTAGGAGAACTCCGGGATTTAGTGAGTGAATCAAAGAAAAACAAGAAAATCTTAATCTTTTTCGCGAAAAGCTATTCAAATGCAATTAATCGTTTCTGCTCTGATCGACACAATTTCACTTGTGATAAACTTCTTTTTGAACTCAGGATTCTTGCAAATAAGCACAAAAATGATCCTGATATTCAATCCGAGTTTGCTCAAGCACTAATTAGTATTGTTGGAACATATGCTCGGGAATTTAGGCGTGACGAATTAAACCAAGTTCTAGAGGAATTAAGAAAAATTGCTAGTAGGTTTCCAGATAACGAAGAAATACAACTTTCTCTCACTCGAGCGACAATTCTTTCTTCTTTAACTTCAAGTAGGAATGAATAAGTTCCTACAACTAGGTTACTTTCGTTGACCTCTTAGGACGGAACTATTAAATTAAAAGAACAATAAACAGCAAGACAATGGATTTTTATTTTATTGTTGTCTCACTAATCTAGCATGAACGCTGGATTGCCGAGGAAGGAAATGAGTATGAGTAAGTTACAGAAAACAATACAAAATGCTGTAAAAAATAATATTGAGATTATAGAATCAGAGAGGTATAATTCTAAGGATCCAATGGTGACGATTGGTAAAGATGATCCTACAGAGCAAATAATAATTAAACTTCTTACTTCGGAGCGAACAGGAGCTCCGTTAAAATATGGAATGGAAACGCTCAATCCCGCAGAGGATTTGGCCAATAAAAACTTCAATAATGGAATTAGATCACTCAATTCTTGGCAGTTTAGATCAAGTGATAATTACTTCAATGAAGCTGCAAAAACTGCTCGAGATTTAAAATTGCAACAGCGAATAAATCTCTACAAACAACTTCATAATTTGTTGAAATCTGTGATTCAAACATCACCCGATAGAATAGTAAAGAGTAAGGGAGCTATCTTTGAGGAAGTTGCAAAATTAATAGCAAAATATGATAAATTAGATGCCACGGAACAGAACTATTACAGAAAACAAGTGGATTCATTATATGAGCTTGCTCATCAATTAAATGATGGGGAAAGGGAAATTAGAACAAATCATTTACTCGCTAAGTGTTCTATTTCACTTTACAATCAGGAATATCTTGCTGCATATGTTTGGTTATACAAAATCTATCTCTTAAACAAAGAAATGTTTGATACAATAGCTGAAGGGGATGATGTGTTAAGAAAAGCTTTGAAAACGCTTCGACAATACCTGGAATCTGAAACAGGTTTAAAGGAAATTGAGGATTTACCGACAATGGCAAGTGCGTTTGATTTGCAAATGATATTCATTGATCATTTAAGTGCAATTTATGATGTTGAATTCCTGGTGGAAACTAAAATGAAATTTAGTTTTCCAGTTTATCGAGAAAATAAATGATTGAGGGAATGATTAGTGGATAAAGTATCACCGTATCTAGAGATTTTAAAATCCAATCCAAACGTTCCAAAATTCGTGGATTTTCAAGTATTAGCGGAAAGAACTCGAGAAGCCGAAGGAGAGAAATATCAATTAGTTCTCAAGTTAATGGACCCAAAAACTAGAACACATATTTGTACTGCAGTTATCTATCCTATGGAATGGTTTCCAGGAAGAACAAAACAAGCAACATTTTCTCATTATCACAATGTGTTAAGATATTGCTATGCGGGACTTGCTTCTGAGGGAAGATCACCAGAGTTATTATTACAAATTATGAAAGCAATTTGGAAACCGGAAAAGAAAGAAAATAATGCTAATGGAGAAAAGGAAAGTGGGCAACTAATTATTCTGAAATTCATAATTTCGCCTGATTATAATATAACAGGGGGAGAACTTGAATCAGCTTTTAATTGTCCTGCAAAATACTTTTACGAATCTTTTCTAGGTTTACAAAGAACAATAAGAAATGCTCCAACTTCTATCGGCTTTGTAAGAGGAAATGCCATTCATAAAGGAATACAATATGCTTCCAATGAATGGGTCAGAAGTGCAGATCCTGTAAAAGCTATGAAATCATATAATCGAGCTATTCTAGATGAATGGCGAGATAATTTTTCTGTTTTAATAAGAAAAAGCTATTATCGTGGACCAAATAAAGATTTGAAATTGCCATTGCAAGTTGATTCAATAATTGTGGATCAGATTGTAGAGCAGTTTAAGGATATCAAAGAAAATCAATTACTAAATGAAACGTTGCTTTTTTCACCAGAAAGAGGAATATCTGGAAGAGCTGATCAAATAATCTTGAAGAAGGATTATGATGAGCTTTGGGAGATAAAAACTGGTAGTAGATATTTCATAGAATCTGATTATGATCCGTTAACAGGAGTAACTCATCCTGGTGGGGTTCAAGCTTTTGCTTATCATGAGATTATTAAGAAAGTAACTGGTAAAGCACCAAGAACGTTTATCGAATTCTTTGATGCGGATGCAGAATTAGAAGAGGATAATCCTGAAATTATTCCTCTCCAAGATCATGCAGTCATAAAACGAAGAAAAATCGATTTATCTGACGATCAAAGCGATGAATATTTAGATTTACTTTTACAAACGAGGAACATTGCTTTTGCAATTGAATCAGGTTTGCTCTCAGGTTATGATCGATATAAAATCAACCGGTTCCTCTCGAGAAGATTTATGCCAGCACTAGGGACTGATTTCAATCTATTGAGCAGTAACTGGCGAAGAATATGCAATTATTGCCCATCAAATCAACAAGGAATCTGCTCGGATGGAAAGAAATTACATGACCCGGATATTTGGTTGCATTTTCCACAAGATCTCTATGAATATTGGTCCTGGTATTTTAGACAACTTAGATTTGAGTTAAATAATGTGAAAAGGCATCTCCACAAGTTAGCAACATCAGAAATTGATAACTTGGAAAATCAAGGGATCACAATATCCAATCTTAAATTAGAGAAATTCGATCCTTACCACTATGTCCTCACATTAACATCCGATAAGAAGATCTTTACTAGAATAAGAGAAGGTGATGATGTTTTCGTAACACCTTCAGACCTACTACCTGGTGAAATATTTAGCGTAGAAGGAAAAATCGATTCACTGAGTTCCAAGGAAATTGTAATTAAAACAAGGTCAACTTTGAAAAGAAGAGGAAAAATTGCAGATAAATTTAGAGTTGATCAAGTTGAAAATGTTATCTTCTCGCAATGGCAATCACGTTCATTAACTGATTTCCTTTTTGAATCAATGAACCGCTCTGGAATTCTTGGAAGAAAAATAAGTGATAACGAATTACCCTATCTTATCAAACTAATTCTTGGAATATCAAAACCCAACAAAATAAAACCAATACCAAGAACTGGTTTATTAAAAGAACTTGACAAATTCAAAGTTGAAGCAATTGAAAAAGGCCTCGGTTTACAACCAGGCGATATGCTACTTGTCCAAGGACCTCCGGGTTCTGGAAAAACGAGAATGATAGCCCAACTTGCTAGAGAAATCTTTTCAGAATATTATTTGTTAAATTCAAAATTGGTGGATGATGAGAAATTCTACTTATCGAAACCTGTTCTTATTTTAGCAAACACACATCGAGCTGCAGATGAGGTTATTGTTAAGTTATCCGCGTTTGAGGAATTAAAACCATACATTGTTCGATTGGAATCATATTCCAAAGATCACTCAGAAATAGTTCAAGAATATATTCTCCCAACGAAAACAAAATTCGATGAAACTCTCAGTGAAAAAGCTGATGCTGATGCACTTGTTACCGTTTTAAAGAAAGGAATTGAGCTTTATAGAAAAGCAGGAATAATCGTAGGTACGCTCGGAAGTGTAGGTAATAATCTCCTGAAAGGATTGAATTTTCATTGGGTTATTGTTGATGAAGCAGGACAAGCAACTGAACCAGCTAGTCTTGGTGCATTCAGACACTGTTGCCCAACAACAGAATCAATAGAAGGATTTCCTCGAGTATTGTTAGTTGGCGATCACAAACAATTACCACCTGTTGTTACAGAAGAAACAATAGAACATACTCCTCCTGTTCCAAAAGTATTATTGAATGCTGGTTTGCAGAAAGAAAGTACACTCAAAACATCTTTGTTTGAACGATTATTTAATATGTGGACTGGGAAGTCCGATAACGTTGTTATTCTATCTGAGCAGTATCGAATGCATGAGGCCATATCTCGAATAATAAAGAACGCTTTTTATCCTTCCGTGAACTATACTCCCGCGAATAATGATATTGGAAAACATACAATCGATGAATTTCTAGAACCCTATGCAAAGCTACCTAGCACAAAGAGCACAAATTCAGAAATAATTGCGAAATTATTTACTCCAACTAAACCAGTTATTTTCATAAACACAGAGAAAGACAAAGCAGCAATTGAAGGAATAGAGGAAATCGATATACAAACTGAATCACGATTTAATATTCGTGAATCGAAAATCATCGGGAAAATCGTAACCGACTTTTTATCTCTGTACGATGAAAAAGATCAGCTTGAGATTGCTAAGCAAATTGGAGTTATTTCTCCTTATAGACATCAAAATAACCTCATTTATGGGGAACTGCGAGCAAATAATCTTTCTGAAGAAATAATCGAAAACTTGCGAGTAGACACTGTAGATCGATTTCAGGGAGATGAGCGTGAAATCATAATTATTAGCTTGACAAATAGCAATGAAAATAATATCATTGGTCAACTGCATCGTGATTGGCGAAGAATGAATGTCTCTATTAGTAGAGCAAAAGCGAAACTCATTATAGTAGGCAATCAACAAACTTTCACTCAGAAAAGCTCTGAGGAAAAAGAAGACGAGGCAAAAGAAATCTTCAAAGAAGTTTTCCGGACCATAAAAGAGCTGGAGCAAGAAAAATTGGCTGATGAGCTCTCTTCTAATGAAATTACAATTTAGCTAATGGAGTAATGTAAAGTGCTAACTGTTAAGAATCTGCAAAAAATACTCTTAGAGTTATTTTCCCTTAAGGAAATTGGCTGTACATATGATTTTAAAGAACGATTTGAAGTTGGATTGACCTCATTAGAAGTCTTGGGTTTGGCAAAGATTATTAGAACTAAAATTCCTACTTGTGGAGACCATTGTGAGAGATATAATGATTGCAAATGGATTCCAATCTTTCAGAAAAGAAAGAGCAAAAGCAAATACAAGTTGACAAAAGATGCTTCATCTTTAATTGATACTATTTCATCTGAAAGTATATCTGATTCTGGAGTCCAGATGGAAATATCCAGTTATTTAATTAGCACTCCAATTGTTGACCAAATCAATTCGATGCTTATAGGGAAAACAAGTTTATCTATAGAACAGCTTGTTTCCGCTTTATTAAAGGAAACCAATCTAAGTCTTCAAGCGATCCGCACAACCATGAAAGATATATTGGATTTATTAGTTTCAGCCCAAATAATTAGAATAAAAGAAGGCATTATTGTAAAATATGTATGAAGAATAATAATTAAATAGCTAATAAAAGAAATAATGTTTTGATTTACCTTACAAAAGGGAAAAAATATTTTATAGTAAGAGAATATTCTAAAGTGAGTTAATTCGGATCGTGCCTAAAATATGTCCTTGAAGAAAGTACAGAGTTCATTACTAAGCCAAATTGGGTTTTCAGAACAAGAACAACATGTGTATTTGACTATTCTTGGTGTAGGAAACGCTTCTTTAGGCGAAATGTATTTACAAACAGGAATCAATCTTGATGAATTACAACAAGTAGTTCAAGACTTGACAAATCGTGGTTATTTAAAAAAGATTGAAGGAAAAATCAACAGATATATTGCTGTTGAGCCTTTTCTTAAAGGATTCTTGTTTGTTGAAAAAGAATTCCAAAACGATATCATAGGTATTGAAAATTCTCTCATCAGTGTTTTCGATAGTAGTTATGATGCCTTAACCCAAAAGATGTCAGAATTCAAAGTTTCAATTGAACCTATTTTTGCTAAGATAGCTGAAGAGTTGAGAACTTCCAATGAGCAACTGAAGATGGAATTAACCAACTCAATTTACAGGCATTCTGACAAAGTATCAAATTTAACTGAAGATTTTGATTTAATGCTAACCGATGGTTTCTCGAAAACCTTTCTTTCAATTAGTAATGAATTATCAAATCTCAGTAATGAAATTAGTGTGATATTACGAGATGAATCCGATAAAGCAACTGAGAGATTACAAAAATTCGAGCAGCTAATGAATAATACAATTCAGGATATGATAACTCCCCTTGACAATGCAATTATAGAGTATAAGGGAACTGCTCCTGAGAAATTGAAAGCTATTCTAGAAGAAAATAGAAGTGAAATTAGCTCTCTCCAGAAAAACGTCAAAGCAATCACCAAATTTAGTATAACAGAAATACAAAATGCTTTAAAAGAATATGAAACAGAGCTTGCTACTCTCACAAAAGATACTACTCAAATTTATTCTGATGTTATTAGCAATTATATGAAAGCATCAAATGATTTATTCGATAATGAGAAAGTCA
This sequence comes from Candidatus Heimdallarchaeota archaeon, assembly GCA_019894765.1. Next base: position 2,702 of record JAGXNT010000087.1, on the reverse strand, counting down.
AACTCGAAGCTGCCACAGCAAAAATGCTTGATACTGTAGGGAAGAATATTAACCAATTATCTTCTGAATCAGCAGCTCTTAAAGCGAATATTGATGAGATTGCAAAAGCAGGATTGTTAAAACGACCAGATCCTAAACTTGTCCAAGAAGCCAAAGAACAAGCCGACAAAATTGATTCTCTGTCACAGAAAATCAAAGGTTCATATGATAGCGTGATGAAAGTTTATCAAAAAGAAATCATTGAGGGAATGACTCAACTCATAAAAGGCAATGATTCCATGCTTGCAAAAGAACTCAAAGAAGGAACAGCTAAATTAAGAACAGCAAAAACTACCTTAAGCACTAAATGGGCTGCTACAGCAAAGAAATTTGAGTCAGATCTCAATAATGCTGTAAGAGATGTCCTAAAGGAAACATATCCAAAGATAACAAGCACATCAAAAGAAGCTCTCAATGCTACTTTGAAACATGTTGAAGGCTTAAAAGAAGGTATTACACAAATTCTTGCCCCACTAAGAGATGTTGTTTTTACAGATCTTGAGGATACATTGGAAAATCTTTTCCTAAATTCCTCTAAAAGATTACGATTACACAATGAGAGTAACAACAAAGCATTGGAAACAATAAGATACCTTTCAGATGATATGAAGTTCGCCTTCAAAACTCAAGTACAAGAAGAGCTGAGCAAACCAAAGCTGATTGCCTCAGAAATGATTTCTGAATATACATCCACCTTGGATAATTACTTGACAACTTTGAACAGGGATCAAAGTGCATCATTAGATTTAATTGGTAAGGCGGGAGAAACTTTCCTAACTACAATCAAAGATTCATTTTCAACATCAAGTAATGAAATTTCAAGTAGGTTAGCTGGAATCATTTACAAAGTAAATGAGACTAAAACCTATCTACAAGAAATAACTGATTCAGTGGATCAAATAATTCCTGTGCCAAGACCACATTCAGTGATCATCTATGGAAATCAAAACTCAATAGTATCTATCTATGATATGCTCCTAAGAACAAAATCAACTTGCACTGTAGTGGTTCCAACAATAGATAAAGAACTAGTAGAATTACTTGTAAAGAATATCTCCAAACGAGTAAGAATTAGAGTATTAGCTGATATTGATCCTTTCAGAGATGAAGCTCTTATTGCAACCCTAAAAGAACAAGGGAACATTACTATTTGGCAATACACCATGCGAGATTTCTATGCAGTAACTCGAGATGGTGCAGAAGTACTCCTCGCACCCGTTGCAAGAGAAGGAGAACTCACAAGTTTTGTCACAGAACAAGATGCACTCGTAAGAGCAATTCAACAAATAATCAATGCTTCCTTTATGGCTCGTTCAAAAGAAATCTGAGCCATAAAATATTCTATTTTTTTATTTTTTTCTTAATTGAAAACTGATAATAGGTTCTTCAAACCTTTAAACCAAATAGCAATGCTCATCTGAATGTTTTTCTTGGCTTTAGGTGATAAATGCCACATATCAATTAAATCGAATTCTCGTTTAGCAGTCATGAAGAACTCTTTGAGAATTGGTAAAATTATTTTCTTCTTTTTCAACATTCTCTGAGGAACTTGTGGGACTCGCTTACCTTCTTTTAATCCAAAAGCCTCTATTAATCCTAAAATACCTAAACATGCTGCTTCAAGTAAAACTTCGAAATTATTTGTTAATGGAATACTAAATTTGTAACTTGGCATGTTAAGCAAAATAAGAGGATTGCCTTCAGGATCCAAGTTTTCCATGTCAAAAAGATACAAAGCATCTTCTTCGTTTTCAGCGAAGCGAATGAACCGCTTGTCTGGGAGTAAGTTTAATCGTTTACTAGTGAAAAACAAGTTATCACAAGAGATCAAACGAAAATGGGAAGGGTCTTGTAAATCATCCAAGAAATACTCGCTCTCGAGAAGAAAACCATTGGATTGTTGATAAAGCAATTTTAGATAATCCGGGATATTCATGTCTTTGAAGAAGAGTAACTCATCAATATGCATATTAGTTAATCCTGCTTCAAAGGTGATTTCTACTTTCGAATCATCAAGATACTTATCTAAAATTAAGATGACTTTCAGCTCCATTCTAATTCGCTTTAATACAATACAAGCAATTAACAAAAATAAATATGTTGAAATAGGTTTTACCCTACTTCATCATTTCCTTCATTTTATTGTAACCTAATTCAAACGCTTTCATATTGGAAGCAACGACTTTCTCATTTCCTTTGAAACGAATGTTTAAAGCTTGCTTAAGAGATTCTATTGTAAGGGGGAAATCAGGGATAGCAAATAATGCCCCACATAAGACAACATTTTGACTTCGTAAGTCGCCAGCTTGCTTCGCAAGATCAAAAGCATCAATGAGGTAAATCTTGTCAGTATAAGGTTTAATCAAGGAAAGAATACTGTCAGTCTCAGGATATTTTGCATCTTTCTTAATGCCAAGGCTTGGGGGAACAATAATGTGACTATTCATGATTACGTAGCCATTAGGTTTGATTTTACGAATAGCACGAGCGGTCTCACCCAATTCAAAACTGAGGAGAACATCAGCACCAGCATCAGGAATAAGGGGACCACAAACAGGACCTAAACGGATTTCAGTGTTAACAACACCACCTCTTTGAGCCATACCGTGAATTTCACTTTGAACAACATAGATTTCTTGAACAAGAGCAGAATTACCAATAAG
>JAGXNT010000086.1 GCA_019894765.1 Candidatus Heimdallarchaeota archaeon | reverse complement strand
TAGAAGAAGAATTGGATTTAGTGGAAGAACAAGAGAGAATAAAGAATAGAAAGTTAATCACAAAAGAAGCACAAATCCAAAATGATCAAGAAAATGTTGCGAATTTTAGAAAAGAGGTTGATCGTTACAATGAGCAAAAAAGTGCTATGGAGAAAATCATTGCTACTAAAAACTTAAGTGAAAAAGACAAAAAGCTCCAAGATAGACAAGAAGCTCTTGCAGTAAAAATGAAGAAGTTATCTATTATACAAGAAAAATACTCCAATGCTGATAAAGAACTTGAAATTCATAAAAGAAGGATAATTGTTGAACCACATTATGATTCTTTTTCTTCTGATGAAGAAACATTTTCCGGGCAACGATTGACTAAATTTGAGGAAGATCTAACTAACTCTGCAAAGATATTCTATCATAAAATTAGAAGACAATCTTTGGGCAAAGAAATAATTGGTCCAATAATTTCCTTAATTGAAATTAAGGAAGGATCGGAAACTTGGGGAAAAGCAGTCAAAAACCTCGTTGGTCGTAATCTCTATGCCTTTTTGGCAAAAACTGATGAAGCTTATAGATTTGCAAAGAGATTATATGATGAAACATGGCCACGATGGAAACCACCAATTTCTGTCTACAAAGTAACTGCGGAAGATGCTAAAAAGGCGGATGAAAGGCTCAAGAAACCAGTTTACAAAGAAGTTCATGATATTGCTAGTAATCTTCTATCAGGTGATCCTTATGCAATAGGTTTTCTGAAAAGAGTTGTGAAAGCTGGTGTTGCTGAAGACAAATATGATCCTAATACTTTAACAAATATCGCTCGAGATTCACGAATAAATATCTTAACAAAATCTGGCAATAGCTACTACCTATCACATGGTGGATTTGGTAGACCTCCTGCACCAATGAAGAACTCATTTGGTTGGAAGATAAAAACCTCAGAAGAAAAATACTACACAGAGGTAATTAATGAAAGAAAAACTAGAGTTTCTATCGCACGACTAGAAAAGGAAACAAGAGACCTAAAAATCGACGAGATAAAAACACTCAAAGAAATAACAAAGCTACACCAGGAAATCCAAGCATTAGGAATGCCTGACGAGAAGATCTTGGGCAAAATCGAAACCATAAACGAAATTATTGCTACAATCGAAGCGAAAACACAAGAATACATAATCCATCAGAATGGATTGAAAATAGAACTTGATGAAGCAGAAGATGATTTTGCCACTTACTCCATGAAAAAGAGAGAAGTGAATAGAAATATCGAGGACATTAAAGAAACAATCGAATTACTTCGAATCGAAGCTCATAGTTTAACAGAGAAATCAACACGACTCCTTACACTCGAGTTAAATTTTGATGCTGAATATGAATCACATTTACAAGAAAAGAATGAGCGAGAGGCTAGAGCAAAACAAAAAGGGGAACGACCAGAAGAGATCAGAAATTACACTGAAATTAGGGACGAATTAAATCGAATTGAAGGTCATTTGGATTCTATAGGAATTAGTAATGTAGATGAAGATAAAATTGATGCTCAGAAAGTGAAAGTTGAATCTTTGAAAGTATATATGGTGGAAAGAGAAGAACACATTACAAATCTTCGAGCTGATTTAGAAGCAAGACTAGCATTTTGGAATGGGGAATTACAAGAGGTTGTTACTAATATAACTCGTTCAATGAAACTCCTATTAGGAGGAATATTTGAGAAAATAAGATTGAAAGTAACGAACATCAATAAACCTGATGAAGCTGGTCTATATATTGAAGCAATTACAAAAGGGAAAGCATATCGTGATTTTCGAGAATTAAGCGGTGGAGAGAAAGTTCTCGCAATTGAAGGATTAATTTTAGCAATGCATACTCTAACTGATTCACCAATACATGCAATAGACGAGTTCACACAGAGATTAGATGAGAAGAATAAAGCACTCGCATTCAGTATTGCTGTGAGAACACAGAAACTTGCAGGAGAAAATTCTCGTTTTGTTCCGCAATTTATTCTTCTTTGCCCAGATGCTTTAGATGTTGATATATCAGATAACATCCATCATATGGTTGTTTCTGAGATGAAGGTGGTAAAAGCTGAACATGTTAGAAGACAATAATGATATTGAAATAGAAATATCCTCTTCGGATTCTTCAGCTAAAGAAGAAAGTTCGGGTAAATCTTCTGATAAATCAAAATCAAAAAAAGATCCTGATAAAAAGAAAACTAACAAGCATCATTCAGTGGATGGAATCGAGAAAATACTATGGAATATAGCGAAGAAGTACAAGACTTTACTTGACAAAGGTACTGTTCCACAAATAGCTGAAAGTGAAGAGGATAGAATAGAGGTTTCTGATGCATATCTATACGTTGCAAATAAAAGACACAGAGAGTTAGATGCTCGAGTATACCAATCTCTTACGAAAATGCAAATGACAAGAGATTCTAAGGTGGCTTTAGAAGGAACAACTGAAAGAGATCGTTTACGAATGATTGCTTGGGAAGTGAAGATTCGAACTAATGCAATCATGTTCATGCCTGGAGATAATACACTTGATATGGATATGTTTAATCTACATGAAGTAAGTGGCGTTCAGATCATTGAAGGAGATGAGAAAGAATTACTCATCGAAGATAATATCTTAGAGGGGAAGGGTATAGCGATAATGGAGACGCTGCCATTACGCAGATTAACAAAAGAACAAAAAGAAGTCTTGAAAAAGGAATTCTTGAAGAGATTTGGTGGAAAGCAATTCATAATATCTGAACTTGAGAGTAAAATCGACAGCATTTCAGCGGATTTAATCTCACTATTAGTAAGAGAAAAACAAATAGTGCTTTTACGAACAGGAAAAAATTCAATTGAAATCGTTCTTATGCAAACTGCTTCTGGGAAGATTGATGAGCTTGAACTAATCAATCAATCAATTGTAATTACTCCAAAAAAAGCAGTCGGAAAATAAAGAAGAAAAGAAGGTAGAAAAATGATTGAAAATCAATCAGATAACGATAATGAAGAAGTCGAAAAAAGATCACTCAATGATGTAAGAGAGCGATTAGAGGAGGATTTCGGTGAAATTGATCCTCAATTATTCCTTGCTTTAACATCAAGATGGCGAAGAGAAAATGGTTCATTGGCTTTTGGTGTGTCTAAAAGGCAATTAAGAAACAAAACAGGGGTAACTCTTCTCGAACTTGAAACATTGTTGGAAGATTTCGGAAGAAACGTAAAACGACTCGGTCTAGAATTAATCTCCTATGTTGAGGATAATGAAGTCTGGTATTGTTTAAGATCAATACACGTTGTCCCTAATGAATTATCACTAGATGAGCAAGCAGTACTCGGAACAATAATTTATCTTATAGAAAAAACCACAGACAACCGAAGAAGAGAAGAATTACCTATAACTTCAACCATCCTATTCGATCGCTTAGTGAAGAGAGGGTATTATTCGGAATATTCTTTGACTAGAATTCTGCGAACCTTGGATTCAACTGGTTATATTAGAAGAGGTGGGAACAAGATAAGATACGGTGCTAGAACAAAAATCGAAATCGCACCTGAAAGAAGAAAGGAAATCGCAGATAGAACTGAGGGAATGTTGCTCTAAAAATAAACTAGAAGGTAGCGAAAAATGGCTGTAATAACAACTTCAACAGTATCGATTCGTTGTGCTGGACACAATGGTCGTGCTACCTTAAGGGAAGCTGTTGATGCCGGTTGGCGCATGTGTAGAATTTGTAGAACATTCATATGTCCAAAATGTATTCAGGAATTCGATTTGAAAATGACGGGAGCTTGTCCGTCTTTTATTTTCGGAATTGATAGGCATCAATTAAGTCCTGGACCAATACCAATTGAAGAAGTAATGCTATTTGTTGAAACCAATAAATCAGAAGGAATAACAGGTGGATTATTAGAGGCATTATTTTTTGAAGATGAACAAATGGGCTTTATGCCCTTTTATGCTGCTGTAGAGAAGAAAGCAGAAGAAGAGGAAAAAGACGATGAGCTAAATCTTGAACCTCCCAAAATTCAAGAAGAGATTTGGTCTTCCTTCGGTTTCGTTATGACTAAGAGAAGACGCGGTAAGTTCATCACCTGGGAAAAAATTGGTTAAACCATCAGAGAAATGAGTGGAGAACATGAAGAAAGACAAAAAAGATTCTGAAAAGAACCCCTCAAAGAATCATCTTGGTAAGCTTTTAGGAGAACCGGAAGAACCCCCAAAAAAAATCGAAAAAAAGAGTGAATTAACACAAAAGAGGATGATTAAGGAAGAATCTAAAACAGACAAATTAAGAGAGGATCAAATAGAAGGAATTTATCCTGTTTATATTTTACAAAGAGTAGTTTATGAAACACTGTTACTATGTAAAAAATCAGATCCTAACGAGGCAATTGGGATTTTACTTGGATACAAGTATCAATACAAAGGAAAGAAGTACGTAAAGGTTGTTGATTGGGTTACCGGGAAAGCATATTCAAGTCACGCTTATGCAGAATTTACTCCAGAAGGTGTAAGACAGTATACAACAATTATTGAAGAAAAATACGGAGAAAGTGAAAATCGTCCAAAAATAGTTGGCATTTTTCATTCCCATCCTTTTGGTTCCAACCCACATTTCTCATCAACTGATTATAACACGTTTTTGAACTTTCCATATGATGCTGAGCATAATGTGTTTGTGTTAATAGATCCTAGATCAAATTACTATAAATCCTATATTGTTGTTAATGAAAACGGAGTAAAAGACCTCGAAGAAGTTGACTGGATAGAATATACTGTAAAATAAATACATTGATGTGAGAATATGGAAAACAAAGAATTAACACAGAAAAAAAGCACTCACCAAGCGGATAGTGTGTCACACAATTCTGCGAAAGAGAAAGAATTGCTAAGTGTTGGTTTCTTTGAAGAGGATATTGAGGATAGAACTAGAAGATACTTCGGTAAAGAGAATCTGCAGAAAATAAAGAATAGTACTATATTATGTGTGGGTGCGGGAGCGGTAGGGAACGAAATCTGCAAAAACCTAGGAATGCTTGGTGTGGGACATATCAAACTCGTTGATTTTGATATTGTAAACAAATCTAACATAAACAGATGCATTTTCTTCAGACCTGGTGACCACAAGAACATTTCCAAAGTAAATGCGGTAGCTGAAAGATTACCAGAAATTGCTCCGAATACAAAAGTAACCCCTTATGAAGTTCGAATAGAGGAAGCACCACAAGAAGTGTATCAAGTTGATCTAATCATAATGGCATTAGATAACGATTATGCAAGATATATGTTAAATTATGGCAATTTAATGCAAGAAAAAACAGTACCAATGATTAATGGCGCAATGGGCAAGTCTTTCATTGAAGCTCAAATCTATCATCCAGGAATCACTGCTTGTGCAGTCTGCTTATGGAGTGAGGATTACTATCAAGCAATTATGAATCATCAAGTGGTTCTAAGCTGTGATGAATTCTTTGTGGAAACATTACCAAAATTCCCAATGATTAGTACTTTAACTTCAATTGTTGGGGGAATAATGTCTGTGGAAGCAACGAAAGTACTGGTAAGTAGTGATGGAAAAGGCGAATACTCGGATGTTACCAAAGGTCAAGAACCTAATTTCGGTAAAATGATTAGGTATGACTTGAGAAATCATGAAATGATTTTCGGAAACATTTTACCAAATCATAAATGTGTAGATGTAACATGCAGAGCAAGAAGAAGAACAAATAAAATCTCAGATCGGTAACCACATCAGATGCCTGATGTAGTACTAAAGATGCTGAGATAGCATCAAGCATGAATATAACTAAGGTGTGAACAAATAATGAGCGAAGAAATATGGCGAGAAGTCATAATAGATGTTGAGCCAAGACAAAAAGAATTTCGTGTAGCTGTTGAGGAAGAATCAACAATAGACGAAGTAGTAAAGACACTAGTGCAAAGATGCATCGATGAAGGAGTCGATATCAATAAGTGGGCTAAGGAAAAGGTCGGCCAACCTAATGTTAGCTTTATCATGATGAGAAAAATGACTGGAAACACAGCATTACCTCCAGCTGCAACCTTTGGGTCACTAGAGCCTGCATTGGAATCAAATGAACGTTTCAAATTAGACGCTTGTGCTCAAGTAGGATAATAGCTATTGAACTGAGCGGGTTGGAATTCACTATCAATACGGATAGTAGTTTCAACATCTCCGCTTCTAGTTAAGATTAAATGAAAAACGAAGGTGTAAAAAATAGCGAGAACATATTTTCCATCTACTGTAGTAAATGCTAGGATAGCTGAATCAATTTCTGTTTTCTATGAGTCAATGGAAGATTTCTTCAAAAAGAAAGGCTGGAAATGGACTCCACATAAACAATCAGGCGATAAGTGGGTTCAGGAAGACTACACTGTAGAAATAAAGGGAAAATACAATGATGGTGCTTATCGCGATATCCTCTTCACTATGAGAAGAACTCCAGGATTAGTAGGACAATCAGCCAATAGAAAACAATTGAATATGAGTAACGATCACAAATTCTCAATTTTTCTCCCCAGAGAATATCCTGCAAATCTTTCAAACATCAAAATGAGAGCAATAACAAGGTTATGGCATCCAAGGATATCAACAGGTAGTTACGGTGAAGCATGCATAACCGTGAATGGAGAAGTAGATAGAATACTCATTGATATTCTCTACCACATCCTAATGGATCCAAAAAGAATTCGCCCTCCAAAACTATTCCCGAAGGAAGACTCAGGAACGAATACCATTGCAATGAGATGGTTTGAGAAAGACGCCGATAATACCCACAAATTAATGCTAACAAAATGGGATGGTCTCCATGAAAAAGTGTCAATAAAAGACAGTGGAGGAATTAGAATTATTGGAACAGAAAAGGAAGAAAAAGTAGATACTGAGGATAAAGGAACTACTGTAAAGATTATACCTCGAGATGAGAAAGAAGAGGAGAAAAAGAAAGGAGGAGTGAGGATTATATGAAAGACAAGAAAGTTGAAACCACAACTGAGAATGAAACTGACTCCAAAGAAAATGAAGAGTCTTTGGAGTTCACTTATGAAGTGAGCTCAACAACAAGTAAAGTTGAATCCATAGAAGAAATTTTTGATGAAGAGGAGTTTATAGAGGAGAAGGAAGAAGAACCAAGGAAACCAAGTACCATAAAAATCATCTCAGAAAAAGACATGGAAATCAAAGAAGTAATACCACCTAATTTTTCACCTTATCTAAAATGCTATCTGCATTTCAAGGAAAAGGAATTCATAAAAAGAAAACGAATAAAACAAAGACAATAATTGAATTTCTAATGAGTGTTTTTCTTCTTTTTTTCATAATTTACTCCAAATAAAAATATGTTTAAATGTGGAAGTTATAAACCAACACGAATACGGAGAAAAATCCTTGGAGTGAAGAAGCTCTTGCTAGAAACAGTAATTCTTGATAATGAAGGACTAACATTAGAAGATGTAATCAATATTGTGAAAAATGATCACCAACTCAAACTTTCTAAAAATGTGAAAGAAAAAGTAATCTTAGCTCGAAAAGCTATTTTGAAAGCTGTAGAATCAGGTGAAAAAATCTATGGTATTACTACTGGTTTTGGCGCACTAAGAGATATTGTTATTCCGGAAAAAGATGCTACTGCATTACAAACCAATCTGATAAGAAGTCATTGCGTTGGTGTAGGTGAACCTGCTCGAGATGATTTTGTTAAAGCAATGATGGTGCTCCGGGTTACAGCACTTGCCCGAGGAAATTCCGGTTGCCAACTGGAAACCTTAGAGAACCTCATACAAATGATAAACAAAAACGTTTTACCAATAATACCAATAAAGGGATCTGTTGGTGCTAGTGGCGATTTAGCACAATTATCACATATGGCTCTTGCAATGATAGGTGAAGGAGAAAAGAACCTGAAATACGAAGGGAAAATATACAATGCTAAGGAAGGCATGCAAAAAGCAGGGATTCCAATTACAAAATTATCATATAAAGAAGGCTTAGCTCTAAATAATGGTGCTCAATATTCAACTGGAATTGCATGTATAGTTTTACAAGAAGCCAGTAATTTAATCAAGAATGCAGAAATTGCAGCAGCATTATCATTAGAAGCTCTCAAAGCAGCCAGTCAGCAATTTGATGATAGAATCCATCAAGCAAGATTTCACCCAGGACAAATAGAGGTAGCCAAAAACCTTCGAGCCCATACAAAAGACAGTGTCTTTGTGAAAAAGCATGAAAGTTTATACACATGTGAAATAGAGAATTGTGGGTATTACTATGATAGGAAAATGGGTGATCCTTCACAAAATATACCTCCAAACACTGAATTTATCAAATTACCAGATGATTGGAATTGTCCGAATTGTGGGGGTTCAAAGAATGATTTTGAAAAGCAGTGGCCAAAAATACAAGATGACTACTCCATAAGGTGCATTCCACAAGTTTTGGGTCCAGTAAGAGAAACATTGGTTCATTGCTGTGATACCATCTCTCGAGAAATTAATGCCGCTACTGATAATCCACTAATTTTCATTACCAATAAAGATCCATTAGAATTTGACATTTACTCTGGTGGTAATTTCCATGGTGAACCAATTGCTATGGTTATGGATTATTTGTCAATAGCAATGGCTGAAGTTGGAAACATTTCAGAGAGAAGATGTGCGAAACTAATTGATGATAAAAGAAATGATGGACTAAGTCTCTTTTTGATTCCGCGCAGTGAATTAGGTTTGAATAGTGGTTTCATGATGCCCCAATACACTGCAGCAGCGTTAGTATCAGAAAATAAAATATTAGCAACACCGGCATCTGT
>JAGXNT010000085.1 GCA_019894765.1 Candidatus Heimdallarchaeota archaeon | reverse complement strand
TATTGGGGGAGGTCCCCAAAAATATTCATAACTTCTTAATTCGTTGTGCTATTAAGCTAACAATTTTCTTTAGAGGAACGATTTCTTGTTCTCCGGTAATTATGTTTCTTAGTGTCACTTCATCATTTGCTAAATCCTTGTTTCCAACAATTATCATCCATTCAACATTACGTTTCTCTGCATTTTCGAAATGTCTTTTTATTTTCCAATCAAATGGATTAAATATCGTTTTCAGTCCTTTCATTCGTAACTGATCTGATAGTTTTGTGATTACTGACAAGTCTTCGAGTTTTATCGGAGCAATATAAACATCGCAGATTTCTTGCTTAGGGTATACCACCTTGAATTCATCCAATAACTCCATGAGAACCGTTTCACCGAAACCAAAACCCGTGCCTGTTAATGCTTGGCCACCAAGCATAGCTACTAAGTCTGCATACCGCCCTCCTCCAGCTATTGCTCGAGGGAGAACTCCTTCTCGGCTCCAAGCTTCGAAAACTATCCCTGTATAATAGTCCAAGCCGCGTGCAAGACTACCATCATAGAGAACAAAATCTGTTATACCAAAGTTTTCCAATAATGGAGCAAGTTCTTCCAGGTTTTTGAGTAGTTCATCGATGTTTTCTAGCTTGACAAGCTTCTTAACTCTCTTTAAGAAATTTTTAGGGGTATCTTTTATTTCCGTCAACTCAAACAGTATGTCAATTTGATCTTTGTCTAACTTTAGATTTTTTAATGCATCTTTGAAGGAATTTTCAATGTAGAAAGAAATATTGTCTATGATTTCTTCTGTTACATTTGTTTGTGGAATTATTTTATAGATAGTACTAAGTGAGTTAATATTTTGTCTAATTTTTAAAGCTATATCATTTGCTTGTTCATCTGCAAACTTACCTTTTAATTTCTTGAAGATAGTTTCTTGCAATAATTTTCCTTTACGATCGAAGACTCGAAATATTGGGAGAAAATCAATAACTCCTATTGATTCCATGAATTGTTGCATGAAACTTCTATCATTAATTAAGACAACAAATTGCTTCTTGGATAATCCACATTCAGCAATTATTTTCGCAAGAATTGTAATTATTTCTGCATCAGCATAAATATCATCTATGCCAAGTATATCGATATTATATTGCCAGAATTCTTTGACCCTTCCTCTTTGAAGCGTTTCATCTCTGTAGCATCGAGGTATACAGAACCATCTGATGGGTTTTGTATAGTACTGTTGTCGTTCTGCTAGCATTCTTGTAAGAGTTGGCGTTAATTCTGGAATCAATACCAACTTCTGCCCACTTCTACTTGTAATTTTGAAGGTTTCTCCAACGAGTTCATCTCCTGATTTTAGTTCATACAGTTTTCGTAGTTCTACTGCTGGAGTTTGATATTCCACATATCCAAATTCATGTGAAATTCGTCTCATTGTTCCTAGTACAAAGTCAACTTTAGCATATTCTTCAGGAAAGAAATCTCTGAAACCTGCTGGTTTTCCTATCTTCACTTTTTTAGTTTCTTCATCTGTCAATTGAGACACCTCAAAATCACTTGTATTGTTTTACTCTTTTTCCTTTGAGATTCAAAAAATTTCCTCAAAAGAATCGGTTTAGAAGTGGGAATTAACCTATTATAAAATAGACCTATTGCATTTTTTCTTTTAGTGAACATTATCCCACATTATGAGTTACACCTAGAGTGAAAGCAAAAGTAATTCTATTTAATGTTTTCTATGAAAAGTAATTCATCTATGGCTCTTGTTATTTGATATCCTATAACGTTATATTTTAGTAGATGATTTTTTAATTATTCATTATGAGTAAACAAACTGGAAGTTTCAAATTTTTCATTATTATGGCTTTTGTCGCACTAGCGTTTTTTGGCGGATTTTCATTATTCGGTTATTTTGCTGGTAGTATGTTCATCTTTTACTTTATACTTGGATTTGCAGTTGTAGCTTTTCTTATGATGATTTTAATGGCTTTTATGATGAGGCAAAAAGGCAAGCAAGATTGGGATAAAGATAGAGATGAAATACACTCTAAATTAGCTACTTATACTCCAGAAGAGTCAAGTGGTGAATACAAAGAGTTTGCACAACCTCGAGTCCATTCTTCATCTGGTAGATACCGTATTGATGCTTATGTCATAACAAGTCCTCCTTCAAACGAATTGTGTAGAATTTCAAAACTCCCACTAAGAACAGATCAGGACGTTTTACAATGCCCCTCTTGTGAATCATATTTCATCAAGAATTACTTAGAGGATTGGCTTAGAGAAAACGATGTTTGTCCTGTTTGTAAATTCAAACTCAAAATCACTGTTTAATGTAATTTAAAAACAGAAAGAGAATGGGAAATTCCCATTCATTTTGCTTAATTTAAGCTTCCGACTTCTTTTTCGACTTCTTCAAGAATTTCGCCGGATTTGACAAGTGCTTTCATAGCATTATGATCATCGAATAATGGTCGGTCTTCGTCAAGGAATTCAACATATTTACGAATTACTTCTTTGGCCTTGGTGACTCCTTTGCCAAATTTGAATTCTCTGAAATCCAATGCTTGCGCTGCAGCCATTAACTCAATGCCAAGAACACCATATGCATTATCCATTATTTGATTGTTCTTCAAAGCAGTGTTCATACCCATTGAAACAAAGTCCTCTTGATCTGCTGCAGCAGGAATTGATTGTATGCTAGCAGGCATGGATAGAATTCGCATTTCAACGATTTGCATGCCAGCTGTATATTGACTTAGCATTAATCCAGACATTAAACCAGCACCTTTTGTTAAAAATGGTGGTAAACCAACACTTAGAGCTGGATGATTCAATCTGTTCATACGACGTTCAGACATCACACAAACCATGGTTATAGCTGCTCCCGCCATATCCAATGGTAGCGAAACTGGAGTACCTTGGAAATTAGCACCTGTTATTTGGAGCTTTTTATCAGGGAAGAAAACTGGATTATCGCCCACACCATTTAATTCGATTTCCACTTGTGATCGAGCCCAGGCAATAGCGTCATGAGCAGCACCTAACACTTGAGGAGCGGATCGCATTGAGTAAGCATCTTGCACTTTAACTTTTAAGCGTGCATCATATAAATCTCCGCCTTTGAATAACTTTGATAATGAATTTGCAACTCTTATTGCTCCTGGAAATCCACGTATTTCATGTAGCATTGGTGTATATGGTTTCATATTTCCCATTAGTGCTTCAATAGTCATAGCACATGCAATCTCAGCTTGCTTCATAAATCGTTGAGCTTCATATATCCAGAGAGCACTCATTGCAGTTAGAAAATTGGAACCATTAATAGCAGCTAACCCATCTCTAGCTTCTAATCCTGGAACTTTAATGCCTGCTTTTTCCATGGCTTCTTTTCCAGGGATTAATTTACCTTTATAGTATGCTCGTCCCTCTCCCATAAGCAATAATGCTATTTGAGACATTGAACATAAATCACCTGAAGCACCGACAGATCCTTTTTCACAGACTTCGGGAGTGACTCCTTTATTTAACATTTCAACCATTGTCTGTGCGATTATTGGTCTGTTACCAGAATTTCCATGTGCGAGAACATTAATTCTACCTAGTATTGCAGCTCTAACATGTTCAATAGGAGCTGCTTTACCAATACCAGCAGCATGATTGTAAATTAAATACTTTTGAAACTGACCTACTTGCTCATCAGTAAGAACAACTTCAGAAAATTCCCCAATCCCGGTATTTACTCCGTACATAATTTCTCTTGCTTCGATTTTTTCCTCGAGCATAGCTCGACATTTCTTCATACGTTCAATTGCATCTGGATGCAATTCGACTTTCTCGTTATGACGTGCGACATTAACAACATCTTCGATTGTTAGTCCTTCACCAGTAATCACATATGTCATATTTCTGCCTCTTGAATGAATAACTAGCTTCAATAACACATCAGTTTAAAATTTTTGTCTAATATTGCGATAATTGATTGGCATACTTAAGGGAAACAGCAATTCTAGAGGTTATTATTTTGATTAAATTAGACTAGGAAATAACCTTAATAGGAAATCCAAGAAAAACCGAATATGAATAAAAAAAATGCTTATTTATTCCTATATGATCAGTTTGTAGATTTTGAAGTTATTCAAGCTTTATTGCTTCTTAGAGACAGTCATAATCTTACAACAATTGGTTTTCAGAAGGGATTAGTAAACTCATTTTGCAACTTAAATATAGAAGCTTCGATGGCTATTGAAGATCTTAATGTAGTTGATGCAGACGTTTTCATTATTCCTGGTGGAGAACCAAAAGACTTCATAAGAAATGAAAAATATTCAAAGAAAATCCTTTGTCTTAATGATAAATTAAATGAATTAGCTAAGAATGGAAAAATCATTGCTGCTATTTGTGGTGGTCCAACTTTTCTAGCAAATGCAGGGATACTAGATGGAAATAATTGTACTGCTTCTATTGATGATGAAGGAGAGATTAAATTCTACGAAAAAAGCACTTTCAAAGATACTAACTATGTTCTCGATAAGAATATCCTTACTGCACAAGGTCATGCATTTACTGAATTCGCGGTTCAATTGGCAAAATTAAGTGGTGTCTTGAAAACAGATGAGGAAGTGGAGCAAACAAGAAATTGGTTGAGGAATATAGAATAAGTGGAAAATAGAAAAAGAATAGTAAAAGAGTATGAGCAAGAAAGGCAGCTATTTTTTCATTTACTATTCAATCGTCTTAAATACGAATCCCAAAATAACACATTACGCAGGATTTTATTTCCATGCTCTAATGTGTGCTGAATAGATTTTGTTATAATAAATTCTATAGTTACATTACCCCAATTAGTATTTGGTCGCTTCTCTGTCCAATGAGTTTCTGTGATTTTATTTAGTATATCAATTTGCTTTTTACGAACTAAATGAAATCTATCGAGTAAAGTTTGTAAAGATAATTCATTCATTAAAGCTTCTTGATATGTTTTTTTCTCCCCACTACAACTACAATTCATTCGTTCTGATTCATCTAACCACAAAGTCAAATTTGGTAATGCAGCGGATTCTTCATATTGTAATAAATGAAATAATATCTGATAAGCGGACCACGAGCCAAAATATTTCTTTACATTTTCTGATGCTTCAGGATGTGTAAAATGAGGGGGATCCTCTAATAATCGTTCATCAGGCACGGATTTCATTGCCCAATCAATAATCTGAGCAGTTTCTTCTAATTGTCTTGCTAAGAAATCCTTTGAATTTGTTTTAGCTATTTTTGATGGACAAGGATTTTTTGTTTTCTCTACTTGAGTCATAGTTGTTACCCATAATATATGAATAAAATTTCATATAAAAGAATATTCATGTATCTGTGTTTTTTAGATAAAAATTAGAAGAAAAAATGTGGAAAATAGAAATTGGTGCTGGGAGAGGGAATCGAACCCTCGGTTTAGGATGTCTAAATTTAAGTTTTACACTTTTTTTAAAATAATCATCTTGTTTTATTTAGATTTAAACGTCAAAAATTAGAATTTTTCTATTATATTTAATTATCTGTTTCTTTTCATGTTTAGGAAGCATTTTTATATTGATCTAAAAAATTTTAACCAATATTAATTTATCATATAGCATTAGTGAAAATCTTCAGTTTCGATAAATGAAAATTACTATAAAATCATTAACTAAGAAAAGTATAAGAATGACTAATGGTGTATATTTCTTTGCAAGAAAAAATATGAAGGATAAGATTAGCAAGAATGACTACTCATGATATAATGGTAAAAATAATAGAATTAAAACAAGTAGAAAAAAGATTAAGTGACTCTTGTCAGGAAAATTGTCAGAACTGCCAAGATATTGTGAAATCAAGAATTAATGAATTATGTGAGATAACAGGTGAAAATATTATTGTTAGATCATCTAGTGTAAAAAGTTATGATATGATGATTCAGATACAAGAATTAAATGAATTGGAAAAAACACTTTGTACACTTTGTAATGAAATTTGTGGTGAATGTAAAGCAGAAATTCATTATAGAATTCGAAGATTATGTAAATTGCTTTACAAAGAATGTAGTATATGTAATTGTGATGAGAAAATTTAACGATATTATAATTAATATTGCATTATTGGAAAATGTTTATTTTTTGATTTGCTGTTCTTCAATTGTTTTTCTAAAAGCAATACGGGCTGCATCACGATCTTTTTGTTCTTCATGTAACCTTCTTTGAAGCTCTCGTAACATCCATCGAACAAGTTCTGCATCAGAGGATATTCCAGAATAATCCTTTAACCAGATAATTCTCTCATTTTCATCTTCGTTATAAAAATCAACATGCAATGTTTTTAATTTGAGTTTTTTATTAGGCATATGTTTATATTTAGTTTTTCCTTTTAAAATTTTATCATGTAATATTAATTATAATTTTAAAGAGATATTTTACCATATTCTATATTATTCTACCAAAAATATTTATATTTAGCCTAACATATTATACCATAGACAGGTTTTGTTTACCAAACATAAACTATCAATAAAAAAAGAGGTGAGAAAAACGGAATGGCTAGATACCCATTTCAATACATTAGTTAGGATATTAGAAGAATTAGAAAATGTTAAAGCAATATATAACAGCCAACCAAATAATCACATATTTAGGATTGATTCCATTCAAGATATCGACGAAAAAATTGCTAAAATATCTATTACACTAAACAAAATAAGAAATTTAATTCATACAAGAAGAAAGTAAAAGCTATAATGAAGTATTGATGAGTTAATCTAAATGAAAATGTCAATAATAATGAAATATCTAACTATTGAATCTTGTCCACCAAACAAAATTTGAATATAGGAGAGTATAACAATGAGTTTTATTGCAGAATTCTCTTGGATAATGATAGTAATAGTAATTATTGCATTTTTTTGTGAATTCATTGACTCCTCTTTAGGCATGGGATATGGGACAACTCTAACACCATTGTTGCTTTTATTTGGGTATGAAGCTATACAAATTGTACCTGCAGTCTTATTATCGGAATTTATAACTGGCAAATGTTCAACGGGTTTTCATTTATTATTTAGAAATATGACTCTTTTTAGCAGGTATATTCAGTCTAACTAGATCAATCTTATTTTATTTAGGAATTTGGTAGATGATTTGTGAAACTCAAGTAAAATGGAATTGCTTAGTGGGACAAAATATGAGGATTAGGTTGTTATAAACATTATTGAAAAATATAGTGACATTAAAAGCGTGCATTAAAAAAATTTGAAAAATTATAAAGGAGGTTTCATATGACGCTAAAGCAAGAGAGATTTGAAGTAGTTAATTATATAACTATTGAAAAAATTATTGCCAAAATCGATGGTGATTTATTAATAGTATCACTTGATGATAAAAGACCTTTACACAACATAAAAAGTATTACTTTTTTGAAAAAAGGGGCTACATCAATTTGTGGTTCAGGAGTTTATCCTAATCAAAATTATTTGATTTATTACGGTAATTTTGATGTGCAAGTTCGTAAATACTACTTTAATGATTCTATTGAAAGTGAGATATTTGTTTATGGTGAAGGTCAATTACCATTTCAAGGATTTAAGGTGTAATATTTGATAAACAAAATAAATTTAGAAAATTGCAAAATTGTAGGAAAAGAAATTCTACATGAAACAATTTTTCTACTTGAAATTCATGTTCCAGCTATTGTAAGAAAAGCTAAACCCGGTAATTTCGTAATATTAATGGCAAATAAGAAAGGTGAAAGAATCCCTATAACTATAGCTGATGTTAACAAAGAAAAAGGAACCATTGTTGTAGTAATTCAAATTGTAGGGAAAACAAGTTTTATTTTTTCAAAATTAGATGTTGGTGACAGAATAAAAGCAGTTGTGGGACCTCTAGGAAATCCCACACATATTGATAAATTTGGGGTAATTCTCATCGTTGCTGGAGGTGTTGGCATACCATTAGCTTATCCTGTAGCAAAAGCTTTGAAAGATGTTGGTAATTATGTTATTTCAATAATTGGTGCTCGAACGAAAGAATTACTTATTTGGGAAGAAAAAATAAGCAGTGTTTCTAATGAATTGTTTATTTCAACAGATGATGGTTCTCATGGTTTTAAAGGTTTCACTACTCAATTACTTGAAAAAATAATCAAAAAATGACAAGAGAAAAATCAATCAAATAACCTCATTTTTACTGTTGGACCTACAATAATGATGAAATTTGTTGCAGAAATGACTAAAAAATACCACATTAAGACTATTGCTAGTTTAAATTCTATTATGTTAGATGGTACAGGTATGTGTGGAGTATGTCGAGTTACTATTAATGGAGAATTAAAATTCACGTGTGTTGATGGTCCGGAATTTGATGCTCATTTAGTTGATTTTGATGAATTATTAATGAGATTAAGGCAATATAAAGATAGTGAAAAATTATCGTTTAATATGCTTAAAGAAAAAATGAGATTGGAAGGTATTGGGTAATGATTTTAGAAAATTGGCTTAAAGAATACGAAAAAGAGCTTATTGATAAAGCAATCGTTGTAGCAGATAATATTGTTTGTTATTTGAAATTAATTAGTGGGGTAGAATTGAATGACAGAAATTAGTAAATCTACTATAGAAAAAACGCAAGTAAAATTTAGGCAACCTATGAAAACGCCAATTAAGGAACAGGATCCATATTTTCGTATCAAAAATTTCATTGAAGTTTCTCTTGGATATAATGAAGAAGAAGCAATTCAGGAAGCAACAAGATGCTTAAATTGTAAAAAACCAATTTGCGTAAAAGGTTGTCCAGTTGATATAGATATTCCGGGTTTTATTAATGCAATAATTAATAGGGATTTCAAAAAAGGAATAGGGATTATTAAAAAAACGAATATTTTACCTTCAATTTGTGGAAGAGTTTGTCCACAAGAAAAACAATGTGAGGAAAAATGTATCCTTGGTAGAAGAAAAGGTTTTGAACCTGTTGCTATTGGTAAATTAGAACGATTTCTTGCTGACTGGGAAAGAGAAAATGGGATTAGTATTCCAGAAATTGCTTTACTTACTGGTAGAAAAGTAGCTATTATTGGATCAGGTCCAGCAGGATTAACTTGTGCTTGTGATTTAGCTAGACATGGACATGAAATTACAATATTTGAAAGCTTTCACAAAGCAGGAGGAGTTCTTATTTATGGCATCCCTGAATTTCGTTTACCTAAAAATATCATTAATGATGAGATTAATTTATTGAAAAAAATGGGGATAATAATTAAAGTAAATACTGTGATAGGTGTTTTACTTTCTACTGATGATTTATTTGAAATGGGTTATGATGCAATATTTATAGCAACAGGTGCTGGTCTCCCACGAAATATAAATGTAAAAGGTACAAATCTTAGTGGTGTATATTTCGCGAATGAATTTTTAACTAGAGTAAATTTAATGGAAGCTTACAAATTCCCAGATGAATCTGATACACCAATCAATCTTGGTAAGAAAGTAGCTACAATTGGAGCAGGTAATGTTGCAATAGATTGTGCGAGAACAGCTTTAAGATTAGGCGCAGAAAAATCTTATATCGTATATCGAAGATCAATCATTGAAGCACCTGCACGACAAGAGGAAATACATCATGCAAAAGAAGAAGGTGTAATTTTTAAATTTCTTTTATCACCTTTAGAAATTATCGGTGATGAAAAGGGGAATGTTACTGGAATAAAATGTCAAAAACACAAATTAGGAAAACCTGATAAATCAGGTAGATGTAAACCGAAACCAATTGATGGTGCTTGTTTTGATATTGATGTTGATACTATTATTATTGCGATAGGTCAACACCCAAATCCATTAATTCCAAGATTTACTAAAGGATTAGAAATTCATTCTTGGGGAGGGATTATTGTAAATGAAGAAACTGGTGAAACATCTATTTCTGGTATTTTTGCTGGTGGAGATATTGTTAAAGGTTCTGCAACTGTTATTTCAGCTATGGGGGATGGAAGAAGAGCTGCTAAAGCGATAAATAATTATCTCCTTAAGAAAAAGAGTAAATTTATATTCTCAAAGTTAATTTCAAGGGAAAATCTGCCATTATTAATAGATTCGATGTTAAATGATTTAATATTAATTGCTCCAATTAACAAAAACAATGTGATATCATTTGCTGAAATAACTAGCTCACAAGAGGTATATTTTGGCAATACTCTGCCTATGATCCCTTTAAAAAAACTTTTTCACCCAGCAAAACAAGAGCTCTTCACTTTTAATCGTAAATTGGGTGTTGATGAAATTTGTATTAAACATCAAAATTTTGATATTCTTATAAAAAATGTTGTTTTTGGTGTACGTCCATGTGATATAACTGGTAATAATATTATTGATGAAATTTTTAGTGAGAATTTCAAAGACGAATTCTATAACAAATTAAGAGAGAAAACTCTAATAATTGGAATTAAATGTTTGAAACCGTGTTATGGAAACTGCTTCTGCGAATCTATGAGTTCCAATGACCCAAAAAGTGGGTATGATTTAATGCTTACTGAAATTAGGGAAGATGAATACATTATAGTTCCAAATTCAGATGGTGGGAAAAGAATACTCAGATTGTATCCTGAACTTTTTGCAGAACTAACAAGTGATGATTTTGAACAATATGTAAGAACTCTTGAATTAAAAAAGAATAATTTTAAAAAAGAAATTCTTGTAGAAGGTCTCCCAAGTGAATTAGAGGATAAATATGAATCTGATATTTGGAATAAATTTACGAAAAATTGCATTTTTTGTGGATCATGCACTTTTGTTTGTCCAACATGTTATTGTTTTAATGTTAAAGACAATATTTCAATTGATTTAATTAGTGGTGTCAGATTACGTGAGTGGGATTCTTGTTATTATCCTGAATTTGCCAAGGTTGCGGGTGGTCATGATTATAGACCTGAAAAAAAGCATCGTTTTAGATATCGATACATACACAAATATATAGGCATTCCAAGAAGATACAATATTGAAGGGTGTGTTGGTTGTGGTAGATGCATTACTTATTGTCCAGCAAAAATTGATGTTAAACAAGTTTTAAAAGCAGTTAGGGGTGAATCATGAAATAAAAGTAATTATTGAAGATAAGAGGAATTTTCGATTTTATATATTATTAAAATTAATAGAACAAAAGATTTTAGCGAAATAACTAAACTCAACAATTAGAACTTGAATCAAAAATCAGCAAATGAAAACACTAGAACAATTCTGAGATTAATATTAAATAATAATGTAAAGAAGTATTAATAAAACAGAATTCATAAATCTCTGAAATGGTGCCGGGAGAGGGAATCGAACCCTCAGCTAAGGATGTCTGCATTAAAAGACTGTTTGAGTCTTTTTCACACCACAGTCCCTAATGTTACCGCTACACCATCCCGGCATGAATTCGTAATTTTAGCAAACAGTATAGGATTAATAAAATTTTTTAAAGTTATTCTTTTAAGGATTATCTAAAGATTGACTGTTATTTTTATTTGACTAAAATTTCAACTTCAATTTCTGTTTATTAACTATTATCATTTTATAATAATAATACAGATGGAAGATTCTTGATGAATTATTTTAAGGATGAAAAAAACGTCAGAGAATATATTAAAATGGTAGAAGGATATGATGGACAATATTTAATTAAAATACTAAAGAGATTCCTCTCGTTGGGTGCTTCACTTTTAGAATTGCTGGGATGGTCTAGTGGTAGAATTCGGGACTGTGGAATTCAAGAGATGAATCAGTCTCCGAATATGGATATCCTGAGGTCAGGGTTCGATTCCCTGTCCCGGCACCACTTGTTCTAATGTGTTCTTGAAGAGATTGCCAAATGTTACCATTGTAGTCCTCTCTTAGAGAGTTTACACTTTTCTCGCGTCCTCTACCTTTAAATGAGCTAAATTAGCTCCAGTTGATTCATTGCAAGGGGGCGAACTACCTTTCCCCTGTGGATTAAGTAGGGTCCAAAATGGATTGCTTAATCCTGCAGATTTCTTATTAGAAAATAAGTAAATCATCTTGATTCTATTTGATTCTTTTACAAATTGTCGTTTGATATATCTCAGTGCAATATTTATTGCCCCATTTACATCAGCATTGTATTCACAGTTACAATTAAGGCATCTGAAAGATGCTTGAGATAAACGTATAGTATTTATTGAATCACATTTGTGGCAAGTTTTACTAGTCCAGCTCTCACTTATGTTGCATATATTCTTTTCATCAACTCCAGCAATATTGCATTTATATTTAATATTTTCAGTAATTTGATAAAAAGGGAATGAGTGCACTCTACCTCTATATTTTGTACCCTTATAGTTACCCTTCATTGCCCTAGCTCGTATACCACTTAGTTTTCCAATTGCTATATGAACTTCATATCCTAGAGTTAGATAATTTAAAGCAATATCAGCGATCAGTTTTGATATTTTGTGACACAGTACTTTTGTATTCTTAGAAATTTTACGATAAACATTCTTGAGCTCTTTTAGAAGTGGTTTTCTCTTCAAAGGAAGAGTATTAGTAATTTTTTTCTGAAGAATACACTTTCTTTGCATTAAGAAGAACTTTTTCTTTTTCAACTCAGGTACTTTAAGAAAATGAATTCGTTTTTGTTTTAGTGATTCATTTTCAAGAAGCACTACTACTGTTGCATTTGTCACCATACCAATATCAATACCTAGAACAGCTTTTTTCTTACCATTATATTCAAGAGTTTTGATTTTCACTTTAGCATGAAATTCCCATCTCTTTTTGGCTAAATTCTTATATAGAAAACTTTTTACAAAAATAAGGATCATTATTTCATATTTCATATTTCATATATTAGATTCTTCTTTTCTTCGCCAAATTACAAGTGCAATAATAAGAACAAACGAGAAACCTAGAAAAGATAATGCT
>JAGXNT010000084.1 GCA_019894765.1 Candidatus Heimdallarchaeota archaeon | reverse complement strand
TTTGTAACCATTATATCCGGTGAGATAGATTTTATACTCCTTATTATTAGTGCTTCTTTTTCTCCTAAACATCTAACCTTTACTTGATCATCAGCGATTTTTTCTAGTAAGAATCCTACACGATAATCTGTATCTGTTGCTACATGGTTTGTTGTAAATGATAAGAAAATCATCTTTGAGGTGATTTCTTCTAATTTCTTACTACTTTCATAGAATTCCTTTAATTTCTTAGGTGGGAGTAATTTATCTAAATTGTATTCATTCAATTTGATGAACTTGTTTTCAGTTAAATTCTTCGAGAATTTCAAGAACCAATCTGGTTTCAATAAGATATTGCTTGCTTTTCCGAGTACATAAGAAACTGAATATAAATCAAAATAATCAGGGGTGTTATCGCCTTCTTTGGATATTGCACATTGCCAAAATGATGCTTCTTTTTGCAATCTTTGGTTGCGAAATGTTTGCTTTTCTACATCAAGTTGCTTGATATTAGAAGTTGTCTCGAGTGAATCAACGTCACTGATAACAAGTTTTCGGTATTTTCTCTTCAATACTGATCGTGAGAGAAAATTCCAAATGTCTCCCCAATCAAAGAACAGAACTACTCCAATAATTGCAATCGTAGCTACCCAAACTAGTGCTGAAATCCAAGCTGCAGGCTCAGAAGCAGTAACTCCGCTTTCACCGAGCTTCAAGCCAAATAACCATAGAATTTTCTCACCAAAAGCTGTATCTCCCAAATACTTTGCAGCTAAACCTGTTGCTGTGGTAAGAACTATTTTTCCAAGGAAACACCATAAAACAGTTTTCCATAAAGCATACCCAAGTAAACCTATGAAAATTAGAATTGCATCATCAGGTAAAGGTGTTGCTGCAAATATAAAAATGATAAATGGAGCTAAGCCTTTATCTATCCATTTTTGTGCTCTTGAAACTTGTTTTTCCATCCCATCTTCAATGACATTTCTCGATGCTCTTCCAAGAAACCAAGCAGTTACTTCCCCAATTGAAGCACCTGCACCTGCAAAAACTCCCATAACAATTACATGCCAAACTTGAATTGTAGGATCAGTTGCAACAGTAACTAATGCTAAAGTATATGGTATTGGAAAGATAACAGTAAAATTCCCAAATATTGATATGAGAAAAACCCCGATAAAAATTCCCCACAAACCCAATTTCAGTTGAAACCAATCTACTATATTCCTCATTATTTCTCCAAGATTGAGATTTAGAGCTGCTAAAACTATTATTAATACAACAAACAAGAATAAGAAAATTATAGACCATAATCTTTGTTTATCAGCGGTTAACCATTCCCATGTTCTTTTGAAAAAGTGTTTCTTCTCAGTATATTCAAGATCATCAATTTCTTCTGTTTTTGATTCACTTCTTTCAGCATTATCACTTAAACCTTCGAGCAAATCATCAGTTAATTCTTCATTATTTGATTTATCTTGTGTTTTGCTCATAATAGATTCTCCTGTTATTTAAAATGAAAGCAAAAATATATCTTAAAATAAAACCTAGCAATTTAGCTAATAAGTATTTGCAAAAGAAAAGATTTAGAATTTAATTCCCATCTTAATAAACAAAAAATCATCTTTACTCTTATGAAACAGTTTTTAAAACATGAACAATAAAATGTAAAATATCATTACTAATAACTTAATATATAACATGCCACTTTAGTAATTGAAAGGTTTTGAGGTAAATTCAAAATGGCGTTCTCTGAGCAAGATGGTTCTGGTGTTTCATTGGGAGAAAACTTCGCAGACTTACTTACACGCATTGATAAATTATCTTTAGAAAAGGTTGTAGAAACTGCAGCAATACATGATTGCTCTCAAGAATTCGCTGGTGTTGTTTATTTACTTAACAATGATCTGGGAATTGACCCAACCCTTATTCTAGATGATCTTGAAAATGAAATAACAAGATTAGAAAAAGCTGGAAAAAGTGTTCCTCAAGTTGAAACCTATCTCTATAATTTCTCGGTAAATGAAGGAAAATGGATTGCTTTTCTTAGAGGAACCATGTTTAAGAACCTGCAAGATGATATTAAAAACTTGCAATCCTACATTTCTCGTTTAGGAAAACTCAAAGATTCTGATTTAATTACCTTAGCCACACAAATTATGATGGAACGCCAATTCATTGCAGCTAATATGATCATACCTGTTGTGGAGAAATGGTGCGAAGAGCATGAAGGATCAA
>JAGXNT010000083.1 GCA_019894765.1 Candidatus Heimdallarchaeota archaeon | reverse complement strand
AATTTCTTGAATATTCATTTTGATCACTTTTTCTCTAATAGTTCTTGCATCAATTCATCTACTATTCGATTAAATGTTTCTGGGTCTTCAAAGTTAGAATTATGTCCTACATTATCTATAAATCTAGCATTTTTCTGTTCTTCTAAGACATAATCCACTGTTCTATATCTACCTCGAAGAAGGTATTTAATTGGACAAGGAACTTGATCAATTATATTATGATAATCATGTGGTAACATTATTCGAACCATTTCTCTTAGAATTGCTGGGTCATTTATCTTGTACCCAGCTATTTCTACGAACCACTCTATTAGCTCAGGGCTTACTCTATCACCTAGCATATCGCGGAGCAAATTATCGTAATAGTCTTGGTAATTCCCTTTGTAGAGATCCATGACTTCTGTTATTTCTTCCTCTGTCGCTTTTTTCCCGTAATACACTGTACCAGGTAGAAGAGAATCCACCGAGATAATCCCGAGCATTTTATCCTTCAATAGTATTGCTGCTTCAAGAGCAATTGCTCCTCCCATACCAAGACCTAAAATGACAACTTTATCTAATTGCTCTTTTTCTATAACTGCCTTTACATCTTCACCCAATGAAGGATAGGTATATTCTTTTCTAGTCCTTTCTGACTTTCCAATACCAGCTACATCTATCTTAACTAATTTATACTTTAAAGCTAGAGGATCTTGATACTTCCAATAATCCAGAGTGACCCCACAACTTGGGATTAGAATTAACGGTGTTCCCTCTCCTTTCACTTCATAGTATATCTTCGTTCCATCAAAAGATTTCACATAGGGCATAAATTTAGATAATTCCACTACAATTTAAAACGTTAACTATACTCTTGTTTTGCTAGTCAATATTTCACTTATTTTCTCATTTCTGATATAAATACGAAAATCTCATTATTCGGATTAGTTTTGAAAGCATTAGATTATTTCACTGAAATTTCGATTAGCTATCCTGTTTTTGGTATGTTGATTTGGGTTACTTTGGGATTGAATATCGGTGCTTTAATTGGGTTGTTAGCTAGTTTTGGTCTAACGAACATTATCTTTGGCGGGATAATCGCGGGTGTAGTTGAAGAGCAAAGAATACAATTGAGAGAGCAATACGAAGCTTCAATCCCAGATGAAAAACCCATTGACGAATTCTCTGGGTATAGCTTTACAGAACAAGAATCAATTACTGATGATATGATTGCTAAAGTTGAAGCATTAATAGACGTCCCAAGATCAGTAACCGTTGAATGGATATGTTCAGTTACATTATATCCTATCTATATCGTTGAGCAAATAATTACTGAAAAATTAGGCTATGCGATTGAAGATGGAGAGATAATAAAGTAATTTTCTTATTACTACTCAGTAATTCGTTTGCCTAATTCATAGTAATTGTTATCTCCGCCAGTAGCCCAGATTATTGGTTTTGCTTTTCTCATATCTAGTTTTTCGTCAACCAAGCAATCTTCATCTACATAGGATTTAACGACTTTACCAATTATACCTTCGTTTGGATCGTAATCTAGTATTTCTTTCACTTCACATTCAATGCTTATTGGACATTGAGAGATTAATGGAGCAGTTTCTAGTTCTCCATAAAAAACATCAAAAAGTTTGCTCTTATCAATATCTCGACCTGATTTTGAACCGCAAATATTAACTTCTTCCAATAAATCCACAGAGGGTATATTAACACTAAAAGTTTGATTTTCATGAATCCCAATACTGGTATGTCTTTTCTTATACAAACTGAAGAAAATGTATTTGCCAAAATCAAATGGAGAGATATAACCAATAACAAGAAAATTTGGTCGTTTTTCAACTAATGCTCCAACTAAAACAACGGGAAGTGGACTTAACAAATTCTTAGCTAATTCTATTTTCTGCATTTTTTTGTAACCTATTCTAATTAATAGCGTTCTCATATATGAAATTTTTTTCATATATGGAAAATCCTTTAAAATGAATTACTCAGAAATGAAGTTAAAATAGAAAAATGGGATTCGAGGAATAGTTATTTATTCCTCTATTTTTTTCGGTAAACGAGCCATTCCATTCATGATTTTCCCATTAAGAATCATATCATTAACTTGTAGTCCGGAAAGTAGTGAACCAAAGACTCCATGAACGAATCGAGGTTGGAATAATCCCTTAATTGGAGTTCTCATTTTTAGTCGAGACCTACCAAAATTGGTTGTATAAGGAGCCATGTCATAAATTGATCCTGTAGGTGAACCAGAATAACGCGCATAAGTTGCGGGAGTTGCGATATCCATTACTACAATGTGTTTTCGCAAGTCGGGTATAAGGTATTTTTCAACCTTGTCGATAGCATAATTTGCCCATTTCTCTTTCGTCTCTTTATACTTCTTGGGGTCATTTTCCCTCAAATCACTCCAGTTACCTAATGCCATAGGAACCACTCTGATGGTGATATTTGGTTTTCCTCCAGTAGTTAATGAAGGACAAATAACTCCAAAATGGAAGAGTGTATCTGAGAACGCTATTTCTCCTTTCTCAAAACCATCAAATAGCTTATCGAAAGTATTGCCACCAGTGGTAATAACATTGTAACCGCAATCAAGTCCAAGAGCAGCTAAATCAATTTTATCATCTAACCCTAAACTGACATTCATGGATGAGCAAGACATTTTTACATCTTCGACTTTCTGGGCATATTTAGCATCTATTGCTCGAATCTTGTCTATGCCTACCATTTCCAACATAGCAACTTTTGGATCTACAGTGGTTATAACATACTCTGAAAAGATTTTTTTGCCATCTGCAAGTTGTACGCCTTTGACTATACCATTCTCAACTAATATTTTCTTTACTTCAGTTTTTGGGAGTACTTTTCCACCGAGTTCAAGATATTTTTCCTCGATTTTCTTCGGAAATTGCTGGAATCCTTCTGTTGGTCTAAATGCACCATCAAGCAGGGAATTCATAGCAGAGATGGTTATCAATGCTGCTGCACGATCTCCCGGGAGTGCACTAAACGCTGCAAAAACATCGAAAATTTCCACGACATCAGGTTCAGTTATTTTGAACTGTGCAAAGTAATCCTTGAAGGTTTTTGAACTATTCTTGATGATTTTAGGACAAGTGAAAAGCAGTTTTAGAATATCTACAAATCCTGCTTCCATTTTTAATTTGAAGAGCTCAATATACATTGCTCTCGAGTAATCTAGGAATTTCTCGATTTCTTTTGCATTCTTGGGATACTCAGTCATGAGTTTCTTCTTGAAAGTTCTAAATCCAGAAGGCAATTCTATCTTCTTTACTTTCTCGGTTTTGGGATCAACAATGAATAATCGTGAGTAATATCCCATGAATTTCTTCATATCAATATCAACACTAAGATATTCGAGAATCTCAGAGATATTGGGAATCATTTGACATGTGTCAAAAAGATATCCTTTGCGTTCATAAGAAGTAACATATCCTCCTGTTTTAGGTTCCTTCTCAATCAGTAACACAGGATCTTTACTTGTGTCATGGTTAATAGCCCAAGTCAATGCAGCACTTAATCCTGATATTCCTCCACCTATTATAACTAGTCCCTTCTTATCTTCGGGTGTTTGCTGTGCCATTATTTCCACCTTTTAGTTTCCACTAACATAACTAGATTCCTTAAAAAACTACCTTGTTTTTACGGTTTCTTAAGACGAGAAATCACGGCTTATTGAAAAGATCGAATCTTGAGTAATGTCCGCTAATATCCAGATTTTGTCGTTCTTCCACAACAAGCATCGGATCAATATCTGCGTAGAGAATGCCTTCTTCCTCAACCAGAGGTCCTGCAATAGTTTCCCCTTTAGGATTTACTATCATTGACCCACCGTTTTGCCAGAATCCTTTGTGTTCTTCCATTACTTTCTTCATTGGAAATTCGGATTCATCTAAATGAGAGAAGTCTTCTGGTTTGAGCATTCCTGAAACAGAAACCACCCATGAACGGCCTTCAAGAGCGATGAATCGAGTAATGTCTTTTGTTAGACCTATTCCACCTGGCCAGACAGCAATATGAAGCATTTCTTCTTGGAGATGTAAAGCGGCTCGAGCTAAAGGTAACCAATTCTCCCAGCAATTCAATCCTCCAACCTTGACGTCTTTAAGTTTGTAGGTTTTCATGCCAAGTCGATCCCCATCTGCCCAAACAAGTCGTTCTTCAAAAGTAGGTTTAATTTTGCGATGACGACCGAGGATTTCACCTTTTGGACCAATAGTCAATAAAGTACAGTAAGTGGTTCCACTGTATTTCTCAGCAATACCACCCATGAACATTAACTTTTGTTTCTTCGCTGTAGCTTTCATATCCTCAACTATCTTACTTTCTTCCAAATGAAGAGCTTCTTGCCAATATTTCGCATATGCTTTCTTTTGTTGAGGATTGTTGAATTTCGCACCACCAGAGGGTGAAATCCACTGAGGATAACCAGGGATCAAAGTTTCTCCCCAGGTAACCAGATCTGCACCATCAGCCTTAGCTTCGATTATTTTCTCTTTTAATTTCTCCCAAGTTTTTTTCGCATCAAGAAAAACTGGTGATATTTGAATGGCAGCAACACGAATCATAATTAAAAAAAACTGAGAACTAGTAAAAAGCTTTCGTATTTGAAAATAATAAATGAGGATTTTTTCACATATTTCATCCTTTGAACAGCTTTTCGTATTCTTTTTTGAGCATCCCATAATAGAGCAAACCAAAACGATGGTCATCTTCTTTATTCGATTCTCTAAAATGACCTTCTTTGACAAACTTGAGTCGTTCAGCTAATTTGTAACTACGCTCATTAGTATCTCGAGTAATTAAGATGACTTTGTGAGCTTTTAATTCCTCAAAAATAAATTCGATAGACCGTTTCACTGCTTCAGAAGCAAGTCCTTTCCCCGTATATCCTTGATCAAGATAATACCCAATCTCAAAGGAAGGTACTTCCCACTTTTTTGGTTCAATCCAAATATTCCCAATAAATTCTCTTGTTTTCTTTAACCATATCCCCATAACAAACCTAGATCGATCTTCCCAATCTGCAGATAGTTTACTCACTCGGAGTTTGGCATCCTCTAATGATTTCACATCTGTTGCTTCATCTACGTGGTCTTTCAGCAAGGTTCGATTATTATTTCGTTCAAGTAAATCAAATAAATCTTTACCATCACTCTTTTCAAATTTTCTGATAATTAATCGCTCAGTTTCAATTTGTGTTGCAGGATTGATTAGAACCTTCTGATTTTTTTCGCTCATATTTATCATCATTTATTTCCGACTATATTAATTTTAGTAGAAGAAATTCCGAAAACTACAAGAATACAACTGAGTTATTTCTATTGTATATTTGGGGTGGACCTAAATATGAAAAAATTAGGCATTCTTTTTCCAATAACTGTAATTATCTTAATTCTAAGTACAACTGTTGTACAAGGGGAATATTATGTAACTGTTGGCCAAACTTTTACTTATAATGTGAATACTTCAAACTGGAGTATTAAACTAGGTTCTAATAGAGGTTCTGCATCAAAATGTAGAATTGTCTTGGATTCCTATGATGAAGGAACAAGCTTTACAGTAAATGTGACAGACGTTGTTCCCTTAGAAAGTGTTTCATGGGATTTAGCTGTGGGGTCAACAGATTTTGCATATCAAAATGATGATTCAGATTTAATGCAAATACAATTATTACTCTTCGATATACTCCCGTATGCAGTAGCCAATGCAATTTCTTATAAACAAGAATCAGTAGACTTAGGACCTACTATTCAATTCTTGTTCTTCTTAGCTGTAACTGATGATACCATGGATCATTTTAGGTTTATGGCGAATTCAACATTTTGGTCTTCAGCAGCTGCTGATGATACTAGATTATCCTTTACTCAAGTAGCTGGTAATTTTGATGAATCCGGTTTAATTGCCGTATTTGATTGGATTGTTGAAGGTTCTATTACCTACACAACTCCTTACAATTGGGACTTAGAGGGTGTTGAACGATTCAAATTTGCTTTTGATAGAAGAACAGGTGTTATGCAAGGATATCGACTTGAGCTGGATTACAAAGGAGTCATTGAGGGACAAAAATTTGAAATGGAACTGAATCAAGAAGTAACAATTAGTGGGTACACTCTCCCAGCCTTTTACTACGAAAAACCTGCAGGGTTACCAGGATTCGAATGGTATCTTTCAATTATCGCCTTTAGTGCAATCCTAATTGTAGCTGTCATAATTAGGAAGAAAAGAAAATAGCTGAAACTAGGATATGGATAATTTCCATGTTTCTTTTTCCTTTTTTTTACCGAAAACTAAATGAATTCTAGTGTCTAATGTGCCTACCAATTGGGGCGGATGTTTTATGAAACACTTTAAAAAAAGTTTAATGATAATTTTAATTCTATTTTCAATTGTTTTTGTTAATCCTTTAAGAACAGAGATGAAACAGCTCGATGAAGTAAAAGATGTCCTTCTTCCAAATGCAATGGGTGTTTATCTGAAGTGGAGTTACGTAACGACAGATAATATTCTCAGCTCGCCAATATTTGCTGATCTCGACAAAGATGGTTATCCAGAAGTGCTCATCGGTTCTCATAATGATAGGTTATACTGTCTTGATCACCTCGGAACATATCTCTGGTATTTCCAAGCATCAAATGATATTCGAACTACGCCCACTGTTTTTGATTTAGATCAAGATGGGACTCTGGAGATATTGATAGGTTCTGATGATGGCTATGTGTACTGTTTAAATCATACAGGAGGAGAAGAATGGAAATACCTTACATTTGGGGCAATTCGTGCTACTCCAATAGTTGGTGATATAGACAACGACGGTAATTTGGAAGTTATGTTTGGTTCACAAGACAACAGGTTTTCTTGCTTGGATTATACCGGACATCTAAAATGGGCTTATCATACCCTCCAAGATATACAATCCACTGCAGCTATTGCAGACTTGGATAACGATGGAACTCTTGAAATTCTGTTTGGTTCCGATAACAGTAAACTCTATTGTCTTAGTCATTTAGGTACTCAGGAATGGAATTATACACTTACCGGTACTGCTTTTCCTTCACCAGCAATTGCTGACATAGACAACGATGGGGATCTAGAAATTCTCATGGGTGATAGAAATGATAAGTTCTTCTGCATCAACCACACTGGTGGTCAAGTATGGAATATTACTGCAACAAATGATTTCATGTCTTCTCCAAGTGTAGTGGATTTCGATGATGATGGTATGTTAGAAATAATTGTAGGCTCAATAGATGCCACTATGTTTTGTTTAGAGCATACTGGTCAACAAAGATGGAATTACACTTCAGGTGGTGGAATTCGTTCTTGCCCTGCTATAGCAGATTTGGATGGAGACAATTCCTACGAAATTATTTTCGGTGGTGGCATTATGCTACATTGCCTTAATGAGACAGGGGGTTCAATATGGAACTACACTACTAGTGATTGGATTCAATCTTCTCCTGCAGTAGGAGATCTAGATAGAGACGGTATTTTTGAAATATTGGTTGGCTCTAATGACAATTCACTTTATTGTCTAGGATTAACAGATGTCGTTTCTTCTGGAAAAGCGCCTTGGTATGCTTTCCATGGCTCTGTTTTCCATACTGGTAGGATGGATACAGACAGCGATTACATGGATGATCAAACTGAAGAATTTTACAATGTTAATCCCACTCTTGCAGATATGGATTCGGATGGGCTTAGCGATTGGGAGGAAATCTATCTATATCAGACTTTACCAGACGATTTCGACTCAGATGGCGATGGACTATCTGATGGTGAGGAAATTCTTACTTACGGATCAGATCCTAATAGTATGGATACAGATGGCGATGGACTATCCGATGGTGAGGAAGTTTTAACTTACGGATCAGATCCCAATAGTATGGATACAGATGGCGATGGACTATCTGATGATGAGGAAATTCTTACTTACGGAACAGATCCTAATAGCATAGATACAGATGGCGATGGCTTCACAGACTTTCTTGAAGTCAATGAGGATTCAGATCCAAATGATCCAAATGATATTCCAGCTGTTACAATTACTTTACCACCAGTTACGATTACTCCTCCTCCGGAAAAAATCACAGACAATCACACAGTAACTATCACTGTAGAAGCAGGTATTTTTCTAACAGTAAGTGTTGCAACGATTACTTTAGGCATCTCAATTATAGTGTTATTAGTTAGAAAACGTCGAAAGTGATTTTGTCAAGGAAATTTAATTGACAAAATCTTCATTTCTTTTTCTCATAAAACTTGATAGAGCGATTTCAGTGATTCCTTCCACCAAGAGGGATCTATCCAGACGGATTTTCCGTAATAATCTTTTAATCTCTCATCTTTGATTACTTCATCCACAGTTATATTTTTCTCTTTTAGTTCTCTTACAATTTTGATTGTTTTCTCGGCAAACTTCCTGCCATTCATAACATACTCAAAATCAATTGGAGAACCATGTCCTGGAATAATAGTCTTTATATCTAATTTCTCCCAGCTCTTAAGTGCTTTCAACCAATTTTCTAGACTCGCTGGTATTCCTGCGAATAATGGAACTTGAGAATGGTAAAATTCATCACCGGTTATTAGAACCTTCTCAGAAGGGAGAAAAACAGTTGCCGAATCTAGTGAATGACCACCTGAAAATTTGATAATTATTTTGTTTTCATCACTTCCTATTGTTAATTCCTCTGTGAAACCCTTTTGCGGAATTTCAACAACAATGTCAGTTTGATTCACAACTTCCATTATCTCTTCTTCATTTATCCTCATATTTGCAAAGTAATCTTTAAAATCGATGAATTGATCTAATGCTTTCTTAATCCCATCCCCAGCATATTCTTTAGCTAATCTTTCTTTGATTGTTTTCTTACTAGCATTGGTTGCTATTATTGGAACATCGAGAAAAGCTTTCATCCCGAAGAAATGATCTTGATGAGCATGAGTTAGAATTAGATTAATGGTTTTCTTCTTGAATTTCTTCTCCATATCTTGTCTGAATTTTTTTACCTTTTCAAGTAGAATTCCTGTATCTACAAAGATAAGACCTTCTTCAGTATTTATACAAACAACATTACTTCCTATTTTTGATAGATTTGCTACAACAATATTTTTTCCTACATTATAAATTTCCATTTGTAAATTACCCCTAAATTAGTTAGCAATTTACTTTGTTTTTGAGATAAAAGAAATATGTTTACTCTTGGTTATCAAAACACCCGGATTTTCCAAAAAATACATTAATTT
>JAGXNT010000082.1 GCA_019894765.1 Candidatus Heimdallarchaeota archaeon | reverse complement strand
GGAGTTTTCCTAAATATTGGTCGTCGTCAAACCGTAACATTCAATCTAAACAATGTATCCAATTTTGAGAATCTAAATCTACGAGCTGGTTATCTAATGTCCGATTTAGCATATTTCATCCAACCATTGACACTAGTGCTAATTGTGTTCATTGCATGTCTCGCTTACATTGGAGTAAGGGTCCTCAGAAAAGATGTAATAGATAAAGTTATCATCACACCTGAAGAAAAAGCAGAAATCCCAATCGACTTAATACAAAAATTTGTTGAAACGTACGAAGAGAAAACAGCACTTCAAACGAGAATTACCACGCTTGATGAGAATCGTCGGAGAAAGAAAGTAAAAGCAAAAGAATACGACAAGCAGAGAAAGATTCTCGAAGGAAAGATGCGAGAACTCATCAGATCACTTGATACAACAAAACGCGATCTAAAAGAAAAAGGTCGAAAATACAACGATGTAATCCAGAAAATCGAAATCAGTGAAGAAAAACGAACCAGTGTTGATCGAAGCATACAAGACTTACGAATAAGATACATACGTGAAAAACAAATTTCAAAGGATGCCTACATAAGAATCTTGAGAGATTATCAAAATCAAATCGAGAAATTTGAAAGAGATATTGATAAAGAAATTATCAATCTCAGACTCTTAATAGAACACGAAGCACAAGACGGATAACCGTCTTTCGTCTTTTTATTTTTTTTAAAAGATAAGAGGATGTTAGGTTTATTCAACCCATCCTTTCATTATTCGATCACAGTTTTCACAAACGAATTTGGTTATATCCACTACTTCACCTTTCTTTGGTAATGGGAATTTCTTTAATCCACACTTGCAAACATAACCATGAACTCTAGCAGGATTTCCATAAACTAATGCATGTGGTGGGATTTCTTTAGTAACTACGCTACCTGAGCCTATCATGCAAAATTCCCCTAAAGTCAAACCACAAATAATAACAGCATTAGCTCCTATTGATGCGCCATCCTTTACTAATGTCTTTACAATTTTCCATTCCTGGTTAAATGCTCGGGGATACGAATCATTTGTAAAAACCATGTGAGGACCAAGAAAAACATTGTTCCCGATAATGACTCCTTGATAAACAGAAACTCTATTCTGAATTCTGGCGTTATGACCTATTTTTACACCAGTATCAATATAGACCCCTTTCCCTAATACACAACCTCTGCCTAGTTCTGAATTGTTTCTCACATGTGCGTGATGCCAAATACTTGTTCCTTCACCTATTTTTGCGCCATCTTCTACGATTGCTGAAGGGTGAATTCTAACATTCTTTCTTTCTTCTGTCATTCAACCATCTTCCTTGGTTTTTGGTTTATCTATTTTCTCTTCATCCCATTCTTCTTCAATTTCAACTATATCTGGTTCTTGTTCTTCAGTAGGTTCCTCTTTACCTTTCTTATATTTCCTAACAAGTAAGAAAATTTCCAGAGCCATGAAACCAACTAACAAAATATCAGCAATAATAAACAAGTAAGAAATTTCAGGCATATCACGTAAAACTCTTATTTCCATAATAATCAAAGCTGGTAATAAAGCGAAAAAAGTCGCAATACTAGCGATAGTAAAGATTTTGTCAGCTTTCATTTGAAACCAATTATGGAAAAAGTATCTTACTATTTTAATTAATCGGAAAGAAAGAAAAAGAACATCTTATTTCCAAAGAAATCGGTTTTTCAACCCGTTAATAAAAAGAAATGAAATCCTTAAATAAGAACAGTGTTTTTGCCTAGTTTAGGATGATTACAATTGGAAAAGTTTTTCGTTGAAACATTTGGTTGCACTGCAAATACCTCAGCAACAGAACTCATGAGTTATTTACTAAATGAATGTGGATACGAAAAAATTTCAGAAACAAGCAAAGCAGATTTTGTTCTCATAAATACCTGTGTTGTTAAAGCACCAACAGAAAGCAAGATCAAAGACCTTCTAGTAAAACTATATCAAAAATCTCCTTTGATTGTTACTGGCTGTTTACCGCAAGTAATGGTTGACTGGTGTCACCAAAAAATCCCTCAAGCAGCTCTTCTTGGTGTTGACCATTTCGGAGAAATATGTCAAGCAGCAAAAAACACACTAAAAGGAAAAACCTTTGAATTAATTACACGCAAAAAAGAATTTTGTGAAGAAATTCAAAGAGATAGAGATCGTCCATTAACAGGCATCTTGGAAATATCCAAAGGTTGCACTGGTCTCTGTGCTTACTGCATTGTACGAATCGCTAAAGGACCATTAGTATCCAAATCAACAAACCAGATTATACAAGAAGCACAAATTGCCTTAGCGGAAGGGTGCAAAGAACTTTGGTTAACAGCACAAGACACTGCATCATACGGTGTAGATCTTGATACAAGCTTGCCACTTTTACTCGAGAGTATTGTTGATTTACCTGAAGATTTCATGATTCGAATCGGCATGATGAATATTGATTATGCCAGCAGAATAATGGAACCTTTGAAGGATTTTCTCCAACACCCCAAGATATATTCATTTCTTCACATTCCTATGCAAGCAGGCAGTGATGTTGTCTTAAAGAAAATGAATAGACGATACACAATAAAGGAATTCAAATTATTAGTTGAGCAGTTACGCAAAGATATTAATCTTACATTATCTACTGATGTGATTGTTGGTTTCCCCGGGGAAACTGAAGAGGATTTCAAGAAGACATTGGAAGTGTTAGATGAAATCCAATTCGATGTTGTGAATATCTCAAAATATGGTGATAGAAAAGGAACAATATCAAGCAAATCCCAAGAAAAACTTCCTACAGAAATCATAAAACAGAGGTCGATAGCACTCACAGAAAAAGTCCATGAAATGACCTTGGCTCGGAATAGAAATTGGATTGGTTGGGAAGGAACAGCATTAGCCTTAAGAAGAGATGAAAGAACAACCGCGACTCTGCTTAGAAATAAATCTTACAAATTAATAGCTATAGATAACCCAACAATAGAACTTGGGAAATGGTATGATATTCGCATAACAGATGCTCTTAAAACTCGCTTAGTAGGTTCGATAATTTAGTAAGTAATTAAATAGAAACAAATACTGTAAAATCAAAATGAAATACACCAGTTGATGTCCATGGTAAGAATAGATATGCACGTCCACACGAACTACTCAGATGGAACAGATTCTGCAGAGGAACTCATACGTTTCGCCGAAAAAATTGGTTTAGATGGTCTTGGAATAACTGATCACGATACTTTTGGTGGGTTGCATAAAGCATTAGAAATTGAAACCGAAATAATAATTGTTCCAGGGATTGAGATTTCAACAACAAAAGGACATATTATTGCTTATGGTGTGACAGATGGAGAATTTGAAATGGGCTTAACTCCAAAAGAAACAGTTGACGTAATCCATCGAAATGGAGGAATTGCAGTAGCAGCTCATCCATATGATTACATACGCTATGGAATAAAAGATGAAATCTTTAACATAAAAGTTGATGCAGTGGAGGTTATCAATGGGTGCATCACTTTCAAACGATTCAATAAAATGGCGTTTGAAGCAGCAAGAAAATTGGAGCTACCAATGATTGCTGGTAGTGATGGACATTCCACTGAAGAAATAGGAAATGCTTGGACTGATTTTTTGGTAGATCCTGAAACCTGGCAGGATGTCATTTCTATGATTCTCAAGAAAGAAACTATACCTGTTGGAGAGAGGCACCCTCTAATTACCTCAAAAGCGAAACGATGGTATAAAGCATATAGAAAAAGGGATGAACGACCAGTACCTTACAAAAAGATTAGAATGCCTAAACCAAAGAACAACAAGAATTCAGAAAAGGAATAGAATTATTCAAATGAAATAATTTCTAAACTCGTCATCATTTTTCAACAATGAAAGAATTTTGCTACTAGGTTTCTCTAGTTTAGGAAGCATTTTTGTTGGATCAACAAAATACTCCTTGGGATTTGAACAAATCTTCTTGATGATTTTCTTTGTTTCAGGAATTGTTTGAGTAGAATAACTTGGAAAACCTCGCTCTTCTATGAATTTTTGTGGTTCCAAGTGGCGCCAGAAGTAAGTAATTGACGGAATGCCAAGGAGAGCAGACTCTCGAGCCATAGTTCCACCTCCGGTTATCAAAACCTCAGCGTTAGCGTATAATTCAAGGAAGTGGTAACCGTTCTCTGGAATGATTATTTTGTCTCCAAATTTCTCTTGAATAATCTCTTTTTGTGCTCCGTATCTTGGAAATACTAGAACTTTTCCAGAATAGTGCTTCACTGCTTCCTCAAGGATCTCAAGGTAGGGTGTCGAATCCTTATCCTTCATGTAAGATGCGAAACTTTCCTCCGGTCTGAAAACGAGGTATTTTTCTTCTTTGCTTTCTTCTCGTTTCTTCAGGTATTGCTTATAGCTTTCAGCAGTAATGTATTCACCTTCATCAACACCTGCATATTGATGAATGATCTCTGGTTGAGCACCTAAACGAATGAAATCTTCTTTGTTAATACAAGAGGGAGTTATGAGATACCTTGCCAGTGAAAAGGTTAAGCGCGCTACTGGTTTGGAATGTGCTGTATCATTCAAAAGTATTAAAGGAATGCCCAGTCCAAATGCAACTCGAGCCGCATCGGGAGAAGAAAAGGAAATGGTTGCTAAAGGCTTCTTTTCGAGATCAGCAATATGCTCTGCTAATTCCACGACACGTTTAGCACTAGCAATTAATTTACCTGCTAAGCTTTTTCCGCCATACACACCGAAAGTAGCAGGAGAAACATTCCGGTGCTTGAAGATATCAGCGATGTAATCATGTTTCCTAGTAGTATAATGAGCCTCTATTCCAAATTCTTTGAGTTTTTCACCAAAAGCAAGAAAAAGCATCGCTTGTTTTGGAGTTAACACTTCAAACCAAATAACTTTACTTTCAACCATTTGCTTCTGCCAACTTGAGACCATTCTTTTCCATGAATTGCAAATCTTCTTTGAAGAATGCCTTGATCAAAGTATTCCAAACAATTAACCAAAAGAGAAACAAAAACCCAGCAACAAAAGCCGAGACAACATTAAATGTTAAGGGACGATCTTGCAAGAAATTGAATAATCCGTTCTCTTCGAAAAAGATGAAGTAAATGAAAGTAATTATTAAGAGAAGAAAACCCCAAATAATGAGTAAGGTTTTAATGGGACCCCAAGCAGCTAAGAAGATTTTACGAGCATTCACTACAAGACCACCAGTAGTTTTGTTTCAAAAACATATTTGCGTTTAATAATTTATTGTTCACTTATTCTAGTTTATTGATAAAATTGTCCAGAGGGTATTTATAAAATGTAAAGTATATTTTTTATAAAGAGAAAAGTGCTATAGGACAAACAATTTCACAAACCGAAGGGTTCAGACCAAAAATGGCTGTAATTGAAGCAGGACTAATAGTGAATGGCATGCCAATAATAAGAAGCGTTTATTATCCAGATGAAAAAGAGGTTGACCCATTCATCAGAACAGGATTATTCACAGCCATACAAACTTTTGCAGCAACAGCTTTCGATGATGAAGCAGAAGAAATGAAGCTTAAAAGATACTCGATAATCATCAAAGATCTGGATCCCGGAAATAATGAACAATTATTGCTATATACAGTTGCGGAAAAAGGAACGGATTTTGCAGAGGTAAAGAGACGATTAGCCAATCTTGAAAAGAAACTGGATCTTGACCGAGTCATCCTTGACTCACCAGTAATGACCAGCGAGTTAAAACAGATCAAGAAAATGATCGATAAAGAATTGAAAGACTTGTGCTTGAAACCAGCGGATAGAGCAAAAGGCGTTTTTGGTTGATTTATTTTAATTCCGAAAATTATTCTCTTGTCAATTTCGATTTTTGTAGTAGACAGAAATCTTTAAAATGGAGAATTTCACAAAAAAGACTACTCAAAGAACTGAGTAAGGAAACCGGCCTTAGCACAGCCTGGCCAGTGCGCTTGGCTGTAGACTTATGTCGCTCCAATGAAGTGGTGATTTGGAGTCAGCCAGTGTACGAACTGCAAGGCAGTAACCAAGAGATCCGGAGTTCGAATCTCCGAGGCCGGACCAATTCTTTCTTTCTTTCTTAAAAACCATAATTCTTTTATTTTTAGAAGAACTCAGAGAGTAAGCATTCCAGAGAGAAGAAAAAATTGGCTAATAATCTCGTCCTAGGAATAATCCTTGCACTCGCTGGAGGAATTGCAAATAACTCTGGTGCTCTTCTACAAAAATTTGCTATTAATAAAATACCAAAAGAAGAAAGAGAAAAAGGATTCTATAAGAAATTATTCAAAAGCCCTTACTGGGTGATAGGATTAATTCTAATAATGGGTGCGAGTGGTGCTTTAATCTCGTTGGCCCAATTGTATATAGGTGGAGCATTAATTCCCGGATTGATGGCAGCAGGAATGATAGTGCTAACGATAGGTGCAGTTAAGCTTCTTGGTGAAAAACTGAAACTAGCAGAGTATATTGGCATTTTCTCAATGATCATTGGGATTGTCTTAATCGGTCTAAGTGCCTTGGAAATTACCGATGACGATATGATTAATTTGTCAGATACTAATTTTGTGATCCGATTAACAATTTATTCAGTTGTGTTTTTCATCCTATGGATAACAAGTAGACAATTAGGGAAAAGACTGGAAAAAGGAAAAACAGTTTTTCTAGCATTAGGGTCAGGTTTCCCTTTTGCATTAGCAAATGCTTGGATGCAACCATTCATATACATTTTTAGAGAATTTATTAATGGAACTTTCAATGTCCTCAATATTATTTTGTTTATTTGTTCTATCCTAATTATCTCTGTAGTCAATATAGTAGGTATTGGTCATTTTCAAGATGCATTCAAACATGGTGATGCAAGTAAAGTCTATCCAATCGGTCAAATACCACAACAGATTGCTCCGGTAATTTTATTTTATGGCATTTACTTAAAGATCTCTCCCCAAAATTATTCGATATACTTACTTCTTACCGGGATAGTAATTATCCTTGTAGCAGGATTCTTACTAGGAAGAAAACAAGGGCAACTAGAAACAATGGGAAAAGAAGCTGAAGGAATAGAAACTGAATCAGAGGAAATAGCTTAATTTATTTGCTGACTTTTAATCCTAAATCATACACTTGAGCCATTAATTCTTTGTTTTTCTCAGCATCACCAATTTTGTATGCTGTTCCATGAATGATTCCAATATCCTCACTTTTCATATAACTGATTAAGTCTTTCATTGTTCCAATGGCATTATTTACTCCGGAGCTTTCCACATCTGAATCTCCGTACACAAGTATTGTTCCTATTTTCTTTTGAGTTAACGCATACCCATCTTTCCCATGAAGAGCATATAATCGATCAATGAATAATTTCATTTGAGCTGAAACAGTAAACCAGAAAATTGGTGCAGCAAAGACAATCACATCGCTTTCCAATAATTTCGGATATAATTCATGCATATCATCTTCTTCAACACATGATAATGCATTATTATCGATGCACCAGTCACAGAATTGACAGGGTTTTATTGTCATATCGTTTAGAAAGAAAACCTCAGCTTCTTTTCCTGAGTCCTTTATTGCTCTCACACATTCTTTGATCAGAGTAGTAGTATTCCCATTCCTTCTTGGACTACCATTAAAAATGAGTATTTTCGACATGATTACACGATGTTTCTAGCTATTTTTAAGATTCTTCATCAATCAAGTAATAAAACTAAAGGTTTGAATTTATTGCTCAAAGAATAAGAACTATATAATATAATTCCTAATTCTTAATGCTTATCAATTGTTTAGAATTAAAATGTAGGATTAATTTAAACGTTCAATTGTGATCTTAATGGTTAATACATCTGCTCTCACAGTAAATGTTTTACTTGCTTCTCTTGCAATTATCGTTACGATAGTTTTTTGGTTCACTTGG
The DNA here is from genome assembly GCA_019894765.1 of Candidatus Heimdallarchaeota archaeon. The sequence goes on along the minus strand of JAGXNT010000082.1, from coordinate 17,238 downwards.
AGAAGAAGACCTGATTTAGTTTATTGATTTATTTCTTTAGTTATCTTTACTCTGGGTCATATTTTACTTGTTTTTCAGCATTGGAATGTCTTATTTACATATCTAGGAAATGCTGTTCAACTAGTAGCTTTATTGGTAGTTGCTATTTCAACTATTTATGAATACATTTCTATTATGATTAAGACTCAAACGGATGAACTTAAGAAGAGGAAAGAGCGATTTTTCATAATACTGGTTTTTTCTTTATCAGGTCTTTTAGGAGTAACATCTATTATTCTAATGCAATTTTATGATTTACTAAATCCATTAATACCGATTGTTATTTTTATGATTGTTCTTCTTGTTCCCGTAACCATTTTCGTCATAAGGATTTATAGAAGGCAACGAACAATTACTAGGCTTGCAATGTTCTTAGTATTCCAGGTTGCAATATTTACTGCCCTTTCTACAATCTTAGCAACATATTTTATTTGGGGATTTGAATTGAATTATGCTTGTAACTTTGTGTTCATAACTTTAATTTTAACAGCTGGTATAGCAGCTCCAATAGAACAAAGGATTACTGATTCAGAAAAGAGTTATAAGAAATTAAGTGAGAATCTCGAAGAATTAGTTTTTGAGAGAACTCAAGAACTAGAAGCTTTCTCCTATTCTGTTAGTCATGACTTAAGAACACCATTAAGAAGTATTGCCGGTTTCAGTAAAGCTCTAAAAGAAGATTTCACAAATCAACTAGATGATAAAGGGATAGATTATCTCTCTCGAATAATAAGTAGTACAAATCGTATGAATGAAATAATTAGAGATATGTTAGAACTAGCACAAATCTCTCGATCAGATTTATTTATTGAATCTGTAAACCTAAGCAAAATAATTACAGAAATAATGAATAATCTTTCTCAATTGCATCAAGAACAAGATTTTGAATTCGATATTCAAGGAAGTGTCATCGCAAAATGTGATGCGAAACTAATACGAATTGCTCTTGAAAATCTACTAAGTAATGCGTTCAAATTTTCAAAAGAGAAATCAAAAATATCTGTATCTTTTGGTGTAGAAGAGCTAGATGATAAAAGAATCTTCTTTGTAAAAGATCAAGGGGTTGGGTTTGATATGAAGTATTACGATAAACTCTTTGGTCTCTTTAAGCGACTTCATAGTAACGAGGATTTTGAGGGAACAGGTATTGGTCTAATAATTGTTAAGAGAATTATTGATCGTCATAAAGGAGAAGTTTGGGCTGAAAGTGAGGTTGATATGGGTGCAACTTTCTATTTTACATTAAGTGAATTATACTAAACCAATCATTAATTTCGCTTGATTAAAGGATATAGGATCTAAAATATATGCTCTTTTGAACCATTCAGCAGCAGAATTCTTCTTACCTTGCATATCATTGCAAACTCCCATCCCGAAATGAGCAGTTGCGTTTGTAGTATTTCGACGAAGAATTCCTATTAAGTTCTCTTCTGCCTGCCCCCACTCTCCTCTACTAATCAATAGCATTGCTTCTTGCATTGTTTATTTTATCTTGAGTCCAGGGATCATCAAGTTTCTCAAAAATAATGATTTTTCCCTCTATTTCTCGATCCTCTTGATGCATGAGAACTTCTTTAAGAGTTTCCCCAACAATATCCAGTAGCAATGGTATGTGTTGACTTGGCATCCCTCTATTCAGTAGACCCAGAAACTTTTCTTCAATACTTAGATTTTCGTTATCAACAATGGTTTCAACTACGCTTGGATCTTTATACATAATCGCCAAGATAGCTTTTTTCTTATACTTTTCATTGTAGTTTTCTAAAGACCATTCTGTTTTCTTTGTAGACATCCTTAATTTTCTCCTAAAAATATGTCAATTCTTTATTTTTAAGAGGTTCTTTTTTCTATGAATTTCTCTTTCTTTCTCATTCTTCTTCTAACTACCCTACTCACTCTTTCACGAATGATGGTCATTCTTCTTCTTTGTTCCATAAGAGCAATATCTTGTCTTCTTCGTTTTATCTGCTCAATGTTTGCGTGAATTAGCCGCTTGGTATTTGGAGTTATTGCAGAGATATCCACATCGAAAACTAGGAAAGGCATGTTTTGCTCCAAGTAGATTGGTTTCAAAATTGCTTGAGAAATTTTGTAGGGGAGACAATTGAATGGTCCAGTTAAAATCAATGAATCGAAATCTGATCCCTCAAGAGTTTCCAATCCTTTCCCGATTGTTGGTATTGCTTCACCGAAAATCAATGGACTAATATATGGATTTGAGAGTCTGTAGATTTCATTAAGATCATTTGGTTTCGAATACAATAGACCTGTTCTATTGAATCGTCTCCTCATTCTTCTCTCCATTCTTAGCATAATTCCTATTCCAATCTTGCCAATTAGTAATATTCTGGATGCTTCAGTCCACAGTGTGGCTGTTGCTCTAAGAACTGTCCCTATTTTTGCTGGGTCCTTTTTCCATTCTTTCTCTATAAGATAGCCAGCATTATATTGTTGACCATAAACTCCAAGCTCGAAGAGATCTGTGGATTTCACAATAATTCCATGTTTTGCATAAATCTCTCTCAATTCTCTAATAAAGAAGGGACTGAATCGAACGAAGAAATCCCCACTAAGTATTACTTTTGGTTGGTCCTTGGGTGAATTCCTTCTTGGTATTTTCTTAATGTTCTTGATGAGTTTTCGGATGGTTTTTTTGTATGCCCTTATACTCTCTATACTATCCAAGAACTCTGTCCAATATTCCTGGAGCATCTTAAGACCTTCTTCATCTCCAACAACATGGAGAGCACTTTCAATTTCTAACATAAGATCCCCAATAATTATACCAGAAGGAGCAAAACGAATGACATCAACAAGATTCATTCCTAAGAAATCAGTGAGATAATCAAATCTGAATAAGAAGACATTCTCGATTTTGTTTTGATAAAGCCATTCTTCTATGTAATGGAAATAACTGTAAACAGCGCAAGGTGCTCCCCCTCTTATCATATACATTCCAATAACCTCGTCTGGTTTCCTATTTTCAATTAAAGTCATTATATGACCTAAAACTGCGGGTAAAGGTATACACTCTTTTCCAGAGCTGCATCTGAGTCCCTTAACGACATACTCTAGTTTCATTTCCGTTGTTGGTCCAAAATTGTAACCATAAGTTTTCATTCCTTTTTCTGCAACTTCTGTGACGTATTTTGCATAAGAAGGCATATAGAGAGTAATTCGAGGATCCTTGATGCTGATTTGTTTACCTTCAGAAGTAATAACAACGACTTTTCCATTCCTTTTCTTTACTTGGGCAACCTGGAATGGTTTTTCTTCAGCTTCCTTTTCGCTTACTTGATAGTTCTTAACTATTTCCAGAAAAGCCTCAAGACGAGTTTGTATTCCAGCATCTGCAGTATGAGCATCGAGCTCCAACATTAGATAGGGTTTGTTTTGCATCTCAGATCGGATGTATTGTTGTGTAAAAGCATCAGTTGTACAGCTGAAGCTGTTGATATTTAGAAGATAGAGATTATTATTTCCATTTGCTAAATCAATTGCTGCTTTCATATAATTTGCGAAAAACCAAGGAATATCTGCGTCACCTGTTTTCTCTAAGAAATCAAAAGGAATGACTGAAACACCCATACTCGAGAGTTTTTTCGGAATTCTGAGCGAAGTTTCAGGTGGGAACGCATTATAACTTCTACCTACAAGTAAAATACCAATATCATTTGTGTCCTTTAATTTTTCAATGGCTTCCTTACCCATTTGTTTGAATTTCTTTTCAAGATCTTTCTGAACCTTGACAGCTTTAGCAAAAGCTTCAGTCGCTAAATTCTTGGGTTCATTTAATTTATTAACTGCTGTCAAAACCAAGGATCTATCACTGTCATAACCTTCTAAGAAGTCAAGTGTTGGACTGAGAAAAGTTGCATCTCTAAATGCAATAGAAATAAAGTAAGGACTTGCCTGAGTAATTGGACAGAAAGTAGCCTCTAACCATTTATCGCCTTTAGGCATATTATGAATATGTGGGAGAAAGATAGTTGTGATATCTTTCTTAATTAGATCCAAGACTGCACCATGTAACACTTGAATTGGATAACAAAAAGCTGCATTAGTCATAAGCTCTTTCTCTTCATCAATATCAGAAAGGATGACTTCATACCCTAATTCTTCGAAGAATGTGGAAAAGAGCGGATATAAACTGTGAGTAAGTAGGGCTCTTGGAATGCCAATTTTTCCTTTGCTTTGAGAAGCTTTTACTTTTGATTTTTCCTTTGTTCTTAAAATAAGTTCATTTCTTAGATCAACAAGGTTTTCTTTTTCCTCAATCTTCTTGGTTCCTTTCCATTGGTGTTCGTATCTTGTGCAGCTACCACCAAAATTGAATTTGCGCCCCCCTACCTCGTATTTCTCAATACGACAAAAGTTTTCACATGCCTTACAAGTAAAGCTACCAAGATGCTTCAATTCTTCTTTAATTACTGATTTGAGGTCTGTTTTCGCTGGCATACTAGCTATTTCATGCAGCTCATACTTTTCTTTAGCAATGAGACTAATTCCGAAAGCACCAACGAGTTCCGGACTTGGTGGAATAATGATTTGTTTACCTGTTGCTTCTGCAAAAGCAAATCCCACTGAGTGATTTTTTGCAACTCCACCTTGGAAGAAGACTTTTCCTCCAACTGTTCGAGAACCCTTAACTTTGTTCAAGTAATTATCAACAATAGAATAAACTAATCCTCCAACGATGTTGTCTCGTCCATATCCTTCCTGCATTGCAGTTCGTATATCTGTATTTATGAACGCTGCACAGTCAGCTTTGAACCTAACTGGACTCTCAGCATCAATAGCTGTTTTGGAGATATTGTGAACATCAATGCCAAGATCACCTTTAGCGCTTTCCTCAAGGAAAGAACCTGTCCCGGCAGAACAAGTAGCATTCATCGCATAATCCACTGGAACACCGTTTTGAAGGAACATATACTTGGAGTCTTGCCCTCCAATCTCAAAAATAGTATCGACTTCTGGATCGAAAAACACAGCCCCTCGAGAGTGAGCAGAAATTTCGTTATACACAGCAGAAGTTCCTAGGTACGCTCCAACTATTTCCCGACCAGAACCAGTAACACCCACTAAATTGATTTTCTGATTTCCAACTTGAGAGATGATTTCATTAATGCATTTTCTAGTAGCTTCCACCGGATTACCACTAGTTCTACCGTAAAATGATGCAACGACAGCTAAATCCACAGGATCAACTAGTACTGCTTTAGTTGTTGTAGAACCAACGTCAACTCCCAGTAGGAAGGAAGAATCTTTCTTGAATTCTTTTTTATGCTTTATTGCTTCTATAATAGTTACTTGTTTTCTGAATTGCTCTAAGGATGGCATAGCTGAGAAGCTTTTACTGGTTATCAAATTCAATTTTTTATGAATAGGATTATCCATAGCTAAGAGTGCAGCACCATAAGCCTCGAATACTGGACTAACATCTTTGAGAACCACTTCAACATTTGGAAGTTCTTCTTTTAGTAATTTAATGAAAGCAGTGTTGAGAGAAACACCACCAATAACTAGTAATTTCTTAACATTTACTCGAGATTGGACGACTAATCCTCTGATTTTATTGACCATGCTCGCAAGGACTGAGGTTAAGAGATCCTCAATGGTTGATTCCCCACGATTCAATTTGTGAGTAATATCAGATTTACAATGAACGGAACAACGAGAAGCTAACTCGGTTTTCTTACCCTTGTGAGCGAGTTTGATGGCTTCTTCGAGCGAAATACCTAATCGATCAATCTGCTGAATAAAGAATTCCCCACTACCTGCAGCACACTTATCGTGAGATAAAACGTTGAGAATGTGTCCTTCCTTATCCAAGACGTACAACACAATGGCTTCCCCACCTAGAGAGAGAATAACATCGAATTGCTCCTCTAAAGCATGCATCCCACGTTCAACTGCAACAATCTCAGAAATCTCACCGAAAGAACCACAAACTTCGTAGAAAGCCTTGCCAGAATTACTATTTTCTTTTAAAAGCTTATCAAGAACTTCCTGAGGTTTCCCAACATGGGATTCTTTAGCAATTGTATACTTACCTTTCTCGTCTACGGTGACGAGATTGACAGATACCGAACCGATATTGACACCTACATAATAGTTGGAAATAGCTAGCACCTTTTCACAAAGTGATTATACACTTATGATGAAATGGTATCTGTTATAATCTTTCCTCTTAAAAAAATAAACTAAAGATTGATTGTATGAAATAATCAAGACTAGATTCAAAGTTTAAATATCGCTTTTTGAATCAAAATGCATTCACACGAGGAATTACTATGAGTGAACTTGATCATAAAAAAGTAAAAGAAGTTATTAAGAAAATCTTTAGTAGTAACAAGGTCAGTAACTTTGTTCCTTTTGCTTCTTCAGTTAACACACTTTTACAGTTTGAAATCAACAATGAAAAATATATGATAAAGATCCTTACATTACCAACATTATCAGAATGGGAAAATCATCGATTGGATAAAGAAGGTAAACTACTGGACTTCTTCTTTAAACATGAATCTTTGAAAGTTCCAGTTCCAGAACTAGTACATATTGAAAACAATGAAGAACTAATCGGTTACAAATTCATTATTTATCGTTTCGTAGATGGAGTGGTTCTCTGGAGTGTTTGGCAAGATTTGCCACAAGAAGAACGAATTCCTATTCTGAAGGAATTAGGTGGAATTGTTAGAGAAATTCATTCTGTAGAATATGATTGGTTTGGCGAAATCGAAGATATTGAGAATGTATCAAGACATTCTTCTTACAAAGAATCAGTTCTGAATTATATTCAAGAATTAAAAGATAAAATTGCTGAACAAAAATCCTTGCCACTGGAACTAGTTGAAAAAGCTCAGAAATTCGTACAAAACAATATTGACAAAATCACCTACAAACCAAAACCAACTCTGGTTCATAATGACATTCATCAAGCTAATATTGTAGTTAAGAAAGATGAACAAGGAAGCTATAAAATTCAAGCAATAGTGGATTGGGAATGGGCTTGTTCAGGGAATCTCCTTGATGACCTTTTCTGGATTAATGATATGGTCCTTAGCACTAAGGAATTAAAATCTGCCTTTTTCAATGAGTATTTCCAAGGTGAAAGAGATAATATTGTTGATTTTATTCTAGATCGTAAAATCTCTAATATTAGTCTTGGATTAGATTCTGTCGCCTATATTTGGCCTAATCATCCACCTACCGATGAGGAAGCAGAAGAAGTGAAACGTTCACTTGAAGAAAACTCGAAGGATTAGAAACACAATTTGCTTCTAAATCCTTCTAATTCTTATTTTTCTTCACAAGATTTAATTTCAATTACGACAATAAAAACTCCATTCATCTAGTAACTCATTGAGGGATTCATTTGAAACTATTCGAACCTATAAAAATCGGTAATATTGAAATAAAAAACAGAATTGTTATGCCCGGGATGGAGACAAATTTAGGCGATGAAAATGGAAACGTAACTCCACAAACGATTGATTATTACAAACAAAGAGCAAGAGGTGGAACAGGACTACTGATTATTGAAGGCATATTTTTCGATAAAATTGGTCGCGGAACATTGAATATGCTCAGTATTGAATCCAACAAATACATAAATGGATTCAAAGAACTCGCACATGTAATTCATAAATATGATGCAAAAGTTATCGGTCAGCTCTATCATGCTGGTATCCAATCAACTAGTTTCATGACAGGTGAACAAATAGTTGGTCCTTCGAATATTCCAAGCACTCTGACTGGTGTAATCCCTCAACCCATGACAAAAAAAATGATTAATGATGTAACAAAAGGCTATGTAGAAGCTTCAGCGAGATTACAAAAAGCGGGATTTGATGGTGTCGAAGTTCATGCTGGACATGGTTATCTATTAAATCAATTTTTCTCACCTTTGTATAATGACCGTACAGATGAATATGGTGGTAGTCTCGAGAATAGGACGAGGTTTGCAGTTGAAGTAGCAAATGCCATTAGGAAGAAATGTGGAGAAAATTTCATCATTTGTTTTAGGCTTAATTGTCAAGATTTCATTGATGGTGGTTTACTAATCAATGATATGAGTCTGATTGCTCAGAAAATAGGACAAGAAGGAGCAAATCTACTCAATATTACTGCTGGTATTTTTGATTCTCCCTATTATCCTGTTGTACCATTCATGAATCGCCCTCAAGGGCTTTATTCTAAATTCTCTAAAACTATCAAACAGTTTTCCCCTAGAACTGCAGTTTGTGTTGTAGGTAGAATTAATACTCCTGAAATCGCGGAAGAAATCTTACAAGACAATCGTGCAGATATGGTTGCTATGGGTCGGGCTGTTATTGCTGATCCCTATTTTCCACAGAAGTCTTTGGAAAACAAAAGAATAGATATGATTGTTTGCCCTGCCTGCAATGCTTGTCTAAATCAAATACTCATTGAAGAGAAATTGGCTTGCGCAATTAATCCTAATATATTTGAGCAATATCAGGACATCAAACCTGCAAAAAAGACTTGTAAAGCATTGGTTATTGGTGCCGGTCCCGCTGGTTTAGAGGCTGCTCTCGTTGCAAAGATACGTGGTCATAATGTTTTGCTTATTGATGAACAAGATAAAATTGGTGGTAATCTTCAACTCGCAGCTATTGCTCCAATGAAGAAAGAAACTAAAAATTTCATAACCAAATATTCACACCTTACAAAGAAATACGGTGTAGATATCAGACTTAACACTCCTTATAGCAAGGATATTCTTGATGAGTATAAACCAGATGTTGTAATTCTCGCAACAGGTTCTGTCCCTTCAATTCCTAATATTAATGGAATCGATGTAGAAAATTACAAAACCTATTCCGAAATCCTACGAGATGAAAACCCATCCGGAATAAAATTCGCTGTCATTGGCGGGGGGATGATTGGTATTGAAGTTTCTAATTATCTCTCAGGTAAGAAAAAACAAACAACTATTTTTGAAGAGAATGCAGTTCTTGGAACAGACTTATACTCGCTTGTTGGTTCTGAAATCGTTCAAAGAACTCTTGATGATGATAGGATTTTAACGATTACGAATGCTGTTATAGAAAATATTGACGGTAGGATTATCTCGGGCAAACACAATGGAAAGGGCTTCGCTTTCGTCTTTGATGAAATTGTTGTCGCTACTGAACCCACTCCCTATAATGATCTTGAAACTGAAATTAAGAAACACGTTTCGAAAGTCTTCAAAATTGGTGACTGCAAGAAAAAGAGGGTTAGGAAAATCCTAGATGCAGTACAAGATGGTTATGAAATTGGAATGACCTTAGAAACTGCAGAACTAATGCCATCTTCAGATGAGATCGCTGGTGGAGAAAGTATAAGCGATGAGGTTATTCACAAGGTAAATACAAGTACATTTGAAATTGAAGACATGCCTAAGTATCTGCAAGTTCTAGTTGAAATCTGCAATAGCAATGAATCCATACAAAAGAAATCCAAGAAATCGAATCTGAAATTCCAGTTTAGAGTCGTACCAGGGCCAAGTTATTGGATCAATATTACTAATGGTAAATTCACAACTGGGGACGGAGAAATGGATAAACCAGATGTAATTATTGAAATGAATAAAAACATCGCTGCTGGAATCTTTACAGGAGAAGTAAACGCTGCTTCTGCTTACATGTCCAAACAACTGAAGTTTATTGGTCCATTAAGACATGGAATGAAATTCCAACAGTGGACAAATGCAGTTAAAAAAGAACTAGGATTCGAGATTTAATCTCCTTTCCTGTTTTTTTCTATATTCCTTTTAACTTTAGTATTCTTGATAAGTTATTTAAACGAGAAGAAGACTCTTTTTTCAGAGAACTTTGGGATGATGATTGTTAATGTCACATAAAATCGGTATTCGTCGTGAAACAAAACCAGGAGAAAGAAGAACTCCTCTTACACCAACTGCTGTTAAGCAATTAAAAGAGGAACATGATATTCTTACTGTTTTACAACCTTTTGAGAAAAGAGCTTTCTCTGATGAAGAGTATAAAAAAGCTGGCGCATTGATAAATGAAGATTTATCTGATTGCTCTATTGTTTTCGGTATTAAGGAAATGGATCTTGATATTTTCCTACCTGATAAAGCATTCATGTGTTTTCATCATGTAATTAAGGGTCAAGAAAGCAACATGTCAATGCTCAAGCACATTATGAAAACAGGGAGTATAATGCTTGATTATGAGAAAGTCACAGATGAGAAAAATCGTCGTTTAATTTTCTTTGGTCGACATGCTGGTTATGCAGGAATGATTGATACCCTTCACGGTTTTGGTCTTCGTTTACAGGAAATGGAAGGATTGGATTCTCCATTTCTAAAAATAAAACAATCATGTGACTATTTTGATCTCAAAGAAGCAAAAGAAGAAATAACTAAAGTAGCTAAAATTATCAAAGAAGATGGTCTTCCAGATAAGCTATTTCCTTTAGTATTTGGTTTTCTCGGATATGGAAATGTTTCTCAAGGTGCTCAAATGATTCTTGACCTCCTACCTGTGAGAGAGATTGCTCCAGATGAACTAGCAGAATTAGTTGCTTGTCCAGATGTCGATGAGTGTAAAACAACTATTTACAAAGTGGTCTTTAAAGAAGAACACATGGTTAAACCAAAGAAGGAATCAGCTAAATTTGTTTTGCAAGATTATTATGATCATCCAGAAAAATATGAAGGTGTTTTTGCAGAGGAATATCTTGAGCACATAACAGTTATTGTAAACGGCGCTTATTGGTCTGATAAGTATCCTAAATCTATAACCAAGGAAAACATCAAAGAGCTCTATTGTGGTGATAAAGAACCTCGTTTGAGATTCATCGGTGACATTAGTTGTGATGTAGAAGGTGGAGTGGAAGCTACTGTTAGGATCTCATATATTGACCGTCCTTTCTTCTGTTATGATCCTGAAGAGGACACTGCAACAGATGGAGTAAAAGGTAGTGGTCCTGCTATTCTTGCGATTGATCATCTCCCCACTGAAATCCCTCGAGATGCTTCAGATTACTTTAGCAACACCTTACTACCATTTGTTCCAAATATAGCTAAAGCTAAATATGATGGAACACTAGATGAAGCTGGTTTAGTTGAAGAAATTAAAAGATCTGTAATTCTTTGGAAAGGAAAATTCACCTCGAATTATGAATACATTGGTGAATATCTAAAATAAGAAAAGGAAAAAACATTTAATTAGACATGTAAAATAGCATAGCTAATAAAAATCAAAATCTATGGTTCGATTTACTTTGAAAAAAGTTGTTGTTTTTGGTGCAGGTTTAGTATCAAAACCTGGAATTAGGTATTTACTCGACAAAGGTTTTGAAGTAACTGTTGCTTCACGAACTGTCAGTAAAGCTGAAGCGATTGTTGATAGTCATCCAAATGGCAAAGCTGTTGCTTATGACATAACAAAAGATCCACTGGATGATTTGATTAAAGATACTGATTTAGCTATCAGTCTCTTGCCTTATGCTTTTCATCCTGATATTGCGAAAGCTTGTATAAAATACAAGAAACATATGGCTACTACCTCTTATGTTTCAGATGCTATGAAAGCATTAGATGAGGATGCAAAGAAAGCTGGAATTCTAATTATGAATGAGTGTGGTGTCGATCCTGGAACTGATCATATGAGTGCCATGAAAATTATTCATGCTGTTCAGAAGAAGGGTGGAAAAATCACTAGTTTCAAATCAACTACTGGTGGCCTTCCTGCTCCTGACTCTAATGATAATCCTATGGGTTACAAGTTCTCTTGGTCACCAAAAGGTGTTATTTTAGCTGGAACAAATGCTGCTCAATTTCTTGATGATGGAAAGCTTGTTGACATCAAAAGTGGTGATCTCTTCAATCATTATTGGCCTTACAGTGTTGAGGGAATGGATCTCGAAGCTTATCCAAACAGAGATAGTATGCAATACGTTGAGTTGTATGGATTAGAAGGTATCAAAACAATGTTCAGAGGTACTTTCAGGTATCCTGGTTGGTGTGAAACTCTCCAAACTTTATTCGATCTTGATTTAATGAATAAAGATGTGAAAGAAGGCCTTGAAGGTTTGTCATGGAAACAACTCATGCAAGTTATTCTTAATTACAAGGGTGATGAGATTAAAAAAGAAATTGCCCAGAAACTTGGTAAGAGTGAAGATGCTGAATGTCTCAAAAGATTAGAATGGATGGGCTTATTCAGTGATCAGAAACTCGGTACAGGTGGTTCTCATTTAGATGCTCTTGCTGATCTGTTCTTAACTAAACTTGGAACCTTCAAACCAGAAGAACGAGATATGATTGTCATGCTACATGAATTCACTGCAGCATATCCTGATGGCAAAGAAGAGAAGATTACTTCTACTTTAATTGACTATGGAATTCCAAACGGTGATTCATCTATGGCTCGTACCGTTTCTCTTCCTGTAGCAATAGCTGTCCGTATGATGCTTGAAGGAGAAATCAAAGGTTCTGGAATTATTATTCCAACTGAGCCTGAGGTCTACAATCCAATACTCGATGAGTTAGAGTCCATGAATATTGTCTTCAAAGAAAAAGTTCTCTAAAAAAAATAATTGTTAGACCTTGCATACTGCTTAGGTCTAACTTTTATTGTTTTTATTTTCAATAGCTCGGTAAAATACCATATAAACCAGTTTCACTCGCAAATGAATGTTCAAAGAGTTGAATGTGAATTGGTGCGTAAGTGAAAACAATTAGTAGGATTGCCAGGATAGCTATATCAACGATTGCCCCAATGAATAGTGGTTGCTGGTATTTTTTTTCAGCAGGAATAATCTCACGTGTTAACAATTTATAGCTAACAAATTGCTGAAGTCCAGTAAGGAAGAACAGAATAACTGTGTCAAGTATAAAATTCTCATATCCAAATGCTCCATAGATGAAGTAGAATATTGAAAAGCTCAAAATCGGTGTAAGGTAGACAGTTATTGCTTTAGCTAAAACAAAATTATTGGTTTTCTTGTAAAGAAAAATTCCTTCTATAGCATAATAGATAAGGGCTGGCCAATACATTATTTTCAAATGTTCCCAGACGCTTTCATTAACAGCGAATAACCACCCAATAGGTGCCCAAGCACCTGACCAAACAAAAGCGAAGTGCCATATTGCTCCGAGACCAAATATAACAAACCATCCAACTATATGCCAGATCATAATTTGTTTCTTAAATGGTTCAATTTCTTCTAGTGTTCTAAATTCCATTGTAACACCCTATTTCTCCAATTATCTTTAATAAGTAAAAGAATTGTTCTTTATTTAATTAAGAATGAAGTTATAAGAGCTTAATTTTTTATAAAGAAAAAAATTATATTTTAAATTATACTTCTCTAATAATGATTGTTATGAGCGACAAGATTGAGTTAAATATGAAAACAGCTACCCGTTTAATTGAAGCCTTCAACAATGATGATTGGGATGAAGTTCGAGCAGTAACCGTAGCAAATTATACATTAAATCATCCACTAGGTGGGAGAATTAGCGCAGGACCAGAGGCCTTGATTAAAGAGTGGAAGGAGTTTAAAGCAGCACTTCCAGACTCATGGCATCCAATTCCTATAATGATCGCTGAGGATGATTATGTGGCTGTTAATTTGCCTACCTATGGTCGATTTACTGGAGAATCGCATAAAGGAGTAAAACCAACTGGAAAGTGATTGGAATATGGCATGGTGAACATTGTACAATTAGTAGATGGGAAAATTGCAGAAAGTTGGTTTGGTATGGATCCGCTTGTAGAAATGCAACAAATGGGTATAGTACCATCTTTTCCATCGTCAAGGCTTAAAAGAAAAGAAAAAGCAAACATCAAGTTATTCCAGAAAACAATAAATATTGATAATATAAAATATGATAATTTAACAGCTTTTGACGATGTGGTGGTAGCAATAAGTCCTCCACAATATGAGGAAGAAACAACTACTCGAAAAATTGAGATTTATCAGGTAAAAGATAAAACGTTAGAATTAGTCTACTCTTTTGAGCACACTGTTAATCCTCCATATCCGGGTGAAACTTCTATCGACACTGAACTCAGCCGTTCTATCGTAAAACGATTTTTCGATAAAGTTTTGATAGGTCATAAATTAAATGTATTAGCAGAAATTGCTTCGTCAAATATCCTTATTCATCCAACTGCGATGCCATGTGAAGCTAGCTATTATGGTATCAAAGGTGTGAAAGCATGGTTGAATGAGCAATTGAAAGCATTTCCCGACCTTACAATTATTGATTATTTTATTGTTGCTCAAAACGACATCATTGCTATACGGTGGACTGCAAAAGGAACGTCCAAAGGTAAATTTCTAATACTAAAACCATCAGGAAAGATTGTAGAGTACACAGGTATCTCGATGTATCGAATAGAAGATGGTAAAATCGCAGAGATTTGGGAAACACGAAATACCTTTGCAATTATGCGTCAAATAAACCCAAAAATTGGTAGTGGTGCACACAAACACTAACACAATTTCTGGCTTTAATCAATTAAGAAAGAAAGTTTTATTTGACGTTATACTTTTCTTTTTCTCGATTGTGATGTTTGATAAGGTTGAAGCTGCTTACGAGCGAATTAAACAATTCGTTAACAAAACTCCTGTAATGACTTCTACAACTTTGAATGAAAAACTCGATTGTGAGTGTTATTTCAAGTGCGAGAGCTTCCAGAAAATTGGTGCTTTCAAGTTTAGAGGTGCACTTAATACCATTCTCCAACTTTCTAAGCAAGAGAAAGAAAGAGGAGTTATAACACATTCTTCTGGTAATCACGCACAAGCTCTAGCCTTAGCAGCTAAAATTGCTGGCATAAAAGCTGTTATTGTTATGCCTGAAAACGCCCCACAAGTTAAGGTTAACGCTACTCGAGGGTATGGTGCTGAAATTATTGTCTGTGGTTCTAAACCTGGTGATAGAGAGGAAGCTGTCAAACCATTAATTGAGAAATATGGATATAGTTTGGTTCATCCATCAGATGATCTCACAATAATTCAAGGTGCTGGAACTTCTGCTTATGAATTAATCAAGGAAGTGGGGGAACTAGATTATGTATTTGCACCAGTTGGTGGTGGAGGTTTTCTTAGCGGTACAGCAATTGCAACAAAGGGATTACTACCTAAATCCAAAGTTATAGCAGTAGAACCCAAAAATGCAGATGATGCGTATAGGTCATTTAAAGAAGGCAAAATCTTTCCATCAATCAATCCAAATACTATAGCCGATGGTCTACGTACACAATTAGGACCAAACACTTTCAAAGTTGTCAGGGAATATGTTGATGACATCATTCTTGTCTCTGAAGAGGAAATTGTTGATGCAATGCAATTTCTTTGGGAACGAATGAAATTAGTAATTGAACCTTCTGGTGCTGTTTCATTAGCAGGGGTTCTTTCTAAGCAAGTTAACATAAAAAATAAACGTGTAGGTATTATGATCTCTGGTGGTAATATCGATCTTACTGATTTCTTCACGAAAATAAAATCTTCCATTCAATCTTAATCGTGTTTTTTCTATTTTTTTCCGACAAAAACTTCTCACCATATCAACCAAACTTATTTATATTGGTAAACTCTTTTGTTTACTTGAACCTCAATATTTGGAGGAGTGTAGAAAGATGGATTGGCCGTCGCATAATGGGAAAGGCGTTCTGATGGATTGGGGATAAAAGGTAGATACCCTGATACAGAGTAGCAATAATCAAAATGCCACTCCTCCACTACTTTTCGAAAAGATAAAAAAGAACCTATACTATTTCTTATTTGAGTGTAATGACAGAAGAAACTCCTTTTATAGCTGCAATCTCTGCAGTGAAACAAATTGCTAACGATAAAAAAGAGCAACTAAAAATCGTTGCATTAACTGGTTCTGGGATTTCAAAAGGATCTGGAATACCTACTTTTCGAGGAAAAGATGGTTTGTGGAAGAATTATAATGCTATGGAATTAGCTACTCCTCAAGCTTTTGGAAGAGATCCTCATCTTGTTTGGGAATGGTATGCTTGGCGAATTGGGATTATCTTGACCAAAGATCCTAATCCTGCTCATGATGCTTTAGTGAAATTACAAGAAAAAGGTCTCTTGGAATGGGTGATAACACAAAATGTCGATTCACTACATTATAGAGCTGGCTCAAAGAATTTACTCGAGGTTCATGGGAATATTTTTCGAACAAAGTGCATGAGTTGTGGGAAGAAAACAATGTTAACCGAAGCTCCTACAGAACCACCAAATTGTGAATGTGGAGAGATGCTTCGTCCAGATGTTGTTTGGTTTGGTGAATCTCTGGATAGAAATGTTCTCATGAAGGTTGATGAGATAATAAGAAATGAATGTGATGTTTTACTAGTTATTGGAACAAGTGGTGTTGTGTATCCTATAGCCAGTTTACCAGATTTAGCGAAAAAGAATGATATATTGGTTATTGAGTTTAATGTGGATGAAACGCCAATATCTCAAGTAGTTGATTTTGTTATTCTTGGAAAATCTGAGGAAATACTTCCGAAATTTGTCGATGGCATTACTCACTAAACTGATTTTCTTCTTATTTTTGCTAAAAGCTTTTATTCATCTAAGGAATAATTCTGTTGGTTAAAAGAAAATGAAGAAATGGCTAAAGATTACACTTATTTCCATTGGTTTGGTTGTATTAGTTTTTGGTTCTCTCATGGTTTTCTCAATTATTCCATTAATTGGAAAAAATACTATGCTTCACCCCGCACATGAAGCTATGTATGTTTATCCTCATGATAAAGGTATGACTTACGAAAATGTCACTTTCTCAACAAGTGATGATTTGGAATTGAAAGGCTGGTTTATTGACCCTAAGAATTCATCCGCTCCTAATTCCAATATTACTATTATTGTCTTGCATGGAGCTACTCATTCTAAAGCTTTCATGTTAGATCATTATGGTCTAGGTTTTTATAATTTAGATTATCGCTTATTATTCTTTGATTCTCGAAATCGAGGTGAATCTCCTGATACTTTACTCGGTCTTACTTGGGGCATTGATGAAGTAAAAGATGTTCAAGCTGCAGTTAATTACACAAGACATCAACCCGGAGTTAATGCTTCTCAAATAGTTTTGTTCGCTGAAAGCCAAGGAGCTGCAACTATTCTGTTCTATACTGCACAGTATAATGATGTAGCTGCTATTATCGCTGATTCCTCTTGGGCATATGGCGATCT
>JAGXNT010000081.1 GCA_019894765.1 Candidatus Heimdallarchaeota archaeon | reverse complement strand
TTTCACTTCTTCTTCTTTCAATAATTCAAGACGTTTATCATTAACATGATAATCAAATGTTGATGTTGGTGTAATTAGTGAGGTATATTCCAATCGAACAATATCTGTGGAGTATTCAAAATTATCTCTACTCCAGACACCATAGATAGATTCAGGGAATATTATATCGTGATTCCTCTCATCATCTTTACCAAAGAAGATTTCTACTTTTAGCAAACCTTCATGCCTTTTATGAATGATTAGAAAATTCTCAAAAGCTTCAGACCTTATGAGACGAACATCCTCATTATGAGTAATTACTTCCTCCCAAAACTCCTTACCAATATTATCTACTGGAGTACGCATTATCTTAAAATTAGTAGAATCATCGGAATTAGTTACAATATAGAAATAACCATCTCTATGAGTAATATTGTATTCATGCTCTTTTTCTCGTGGATAGAAAATCACAAATTCCCCTAAAGGATTGGAGAGATCCAAAAATCGAATTTCTGAGCTTAATGTTGACTCTGAATTAACAAAAAGATATTTCTGATCTTTGCTTTTCCAGATTGATACACTTCGAGTAATATCCTCTTCCTCAAAAATTAATACATCATCCTCAACAGAAGTACCAAGAATGTGTCTCTTTAAAGCATAAGGTCTTTGAGCATGGTCTCTGAGAGTATAATAAATCGTTGTATCATCAGCCCATTCGAGATTCCATCCAATATTTTCAACACCTGTAGCACTTATCTCTCCAGTTTCAAGATCTTTAATTTGTATGATGAATTTTTCGTACCCAGTATTATCGATTGAAAAAGCCAGTTTCTTTTGATTGGGACTTATCTTGTATCTTTGTAGACTATAATAATCATAATCTTTGGCTAATTCATTAATATCAAGGATTTTCTCTTCTTCAGCATCTAGATTCAAGTGCTTTCTGAAATAAATCTTATACTCCTTACCTTTTTCGTTTTTATTGTAATAGTAATAATTATTTATTTTGTATGGTACACTTTCGTCATCTTCTTTGATTCTATTTTTCATCTCAGTAAATAGATCATCAATAAAAGTGTCAATATGTTTAGTTTTTTCCGCAGTATATTCATTTTCAGCAGTTAAATAATCAATAACTTCTTGATTCTCTTTATAACGAAGCCAGAAATAATTATCTTCGAATTTTTGATCAAAAAGTTCAGTAATTTTCAATTCTTTTTTAGCAATTGGAGGAGTAATTTTTTCGTTCATAAAATAACAGCTAATGTGGTTCTTTTAAAGTTATTCAAGTTAAGAAAAATGATTTCTAAATTTACTTTCGGTAATCTCCTATCAACAAGATTACTAAAAAAGAAAAAGTTACTATTATATCCAAAATAGATTAATAGAGATAAGGGAAAAGGATAAACACTTCAGAGATGTAAAAATCGAGAGATTTCAATGAAAATCAAAATCGAGGGTGCGAAAGAAAACAATCTGAAAAATGTCGATGTAGAAATACATGATGGTTTAACAGTTGTTACTGGAATTTCCGGTTCAGGAAAGAGCTCACTTGTTTATGATACACTTTATCATGAGGCTCGCAGAAGATTCTAAAAAAATTAATACTGAAGTTTGTATCATAACAAACTTCCTAACATGAATAATATTATAACTACAGTCAAAACTATAGGGCAAATTTTGAATGGTATAATTGGTGTTCTGGCACCAGTTAATAATGTAAGAATGCCTAATCCCAACATAGTTCCTGAGCTAATCCAATATACAAGTTGGTTAGTTAAAGTAGTTGGGTCACCGAATGCAGTCACGAAAATTGCAAGAATGCCAATAAAACAAAGCGCAATGCCTTCAGCAATCCACTCAAGAGTAATTATCTTCTTATTATCTTCAGATATGTCTCCGAATCCTTTTACAACACTTTTAGTAGCAAATTCATGGGCAATTCCCCAAACAATAATTATAGCTGATCCAATATAGATGAGAATTTCATTTATCATAATAACTCAAGTTTTTATTGAATCACTAAAATAAATAATTTTCCAAATGAAAAAAAAGTATTAAGAGTTTTCAGAGAAACTCTCGTTTTTCTTCGCTAGTTTTGTTGCTAAAATAAAGCTAGCAATATATAGCACAATTATTAGCGATTGAATTACTATCGTGAAAACGGAAATGAAGGGATTTCCACCAACAAAACCAACGATATTAAAGACAAACATCATTCCAACAACTGGGACGATAGTTAAGAGTAAAACACCTCTACGTTCTATTGGTTTCCTATCAGCCCATATGAGTAAGGTTGTCCAACCTAGCATTAATGCTGTTTCGAAAACCAGAATCGCATATCCAATATCAGTAATTGTTGAATACCCAAAAATATCATTGATAAAAGTATCACCCGGTGAAAGCATATAGATCGTTGTTGCTAAAGCCATGAGAAAATCAAGAATCACTCCAATCCAATAGGTAACTCGAATAATAATTAATTTCCAATTTACCGATAGTTTTTCACTCATAAAATACATTACCAATTATTCTCATTTTAATACTCTGGTCAAACAACCATTCTATCTTGCAATACTTTTTAATTTACAATATCATATCAATAGAACGTTAAAACTTATAGCTGGCAATTCCTTTGTTTAATTGGAAACACTTCAGAAATTTTGTCTTCAGTTATAGGATAGTACTAGGATTATTCGTTTGGTCGGTATTAATTTTAATGTTTGTGAGAACAGCACAAACTCAAGTAGATGCATTATCAGGTTTTCTTGCTGGTATCAGAAGCTATAGGTATTACACAATGCAAACTAATTTTTTGGTTGCGATATGGTTAACACTTGCAGTCATTTTTAATTTTAACTCTGATAGGCTGAAGAAAGTTGAGGGTGCATTAAAAGGTGGAATAACAATCTATATCACAATTACCTTCTTAGGATATGCAATAATGCTTAGCTCACTTTACAATCCAACAACACCATATGGTATTTTCACT
Source organism: Candidatus Heimdallarchaeota archaeon (assembly GCA_019894765.1). The sequence goes on along the minus strand of JAGXNT010000081.1, from coordinate 12,145 downwards.
AATCTTGTAATTCATTATCTTGTCCCAATAGCTTTTCTTATTGATTGGATTTTTACTTTGAAGAATGTAAAGTACAAATTTCCTTATCTTGCTTTCTGGATTATCTATCCGATTCTCTATATAATTTGGTCTGTTATTAATGGGAAATTCTTTGGTAGTTATCTTTATCCTTTCTTGGATATTGATGCAATAGGTTTGGGTTATTATTTTCTTGCGTTAGGAGTTTTAGTTGTTGTTTTTCTAATGCTAGGCTCGTTGCTTATACTTGTTAATAGACTAGCATATAGAAGCGCTGAGATAGCTCAAGAACCAAAAATATTCGCTGAAAAAGAACAAGAAACTTCTAGAGTAAACCCAAAGCTAAAATAAGATGAGTTCTCGCTAAACTTCCATTGGGAATTTTGAGAGAGAATCTCGCTTTGGTGAATGGAAATGCCCCCTAAAAAAAGCACAGATAAGACCAGTATGGATATTAGAGAAATAATCTTCCTACAAGATGAAAAAACAGAATTGATTAGAACATTACGTGAGGAAAGAAAAGACTACGACGCTTTAGCGAGTTGCTATAAGACTTTCAATGATACCGATAGCTGGCCAGGTGGTTTTGGTGGGAATTTCGAATTTACTGGCGAATATTTAGAAAAGAGATTCAAAGGTTTTGATCATTCAAGTCGTTTCATTATTAATGCCCCTGATGATGAGAATAAAATAGTGGGTATAAGTTTCTGTAATAGATCCTGGAATCTAGCAGATGCTTGGTATGTTGGGTTAATAGGGGTTGATCCTGCTTATCAAGGACAAAAATTTGGAAAAGCTCTTCTCTTAGAGTCCACTAAACACGCACTAAAACATAAAGCTCCATTAATTTCTCTTCATACATGGGGTGGAAATCTTAAGGCGATGCCTCTCTATAAGAAACAAGGGTACAAATGGCGTCCAGATACCTCTTGTTATCTTGAGAATTATATTCCTCAAATACTAGTCTATCCGCTCTTTCAGGACATGTTTGAGAAATATTCTTGGTATGAGTCTTTTAAACCAGTAATTAATCAAATTCCGGATGAAGAATTCGAAGAGAAAATGACTATTTACAAGTACGACTTTGTGATGGATGAAAAGAATTCTCTGGAAGTATGGATTGATAGAAGCATTGGTTGCATTAGTGGATTTCATAAGAAATCAGTGAATGATGATTTATTTGTAAAAGCATCAGTACCAAATACTGAAGCATTTATTGGTTTTGAAGAATTTCCAATAACATTGATAATCAGAAATAATGGTTCTACTGCTAAGAAGTTTCAAATTAATATTCAACATTCTGAAAAATTCAAATTAAAAGGTGAAAAAATACAAGATATTACTGTAAAACCAAAAATGGAGAAAATTCTCCAGTTTACAGCTAATTTCACTCATGATACAAATGAATTTGATATGAAAATTCATCATCAAAACTACAGTGAACATCAAATTACATTTAATATTGAAAGCGATGGGGTTAGTTTTCCATTAAAAATAGGGAAAGCACCTTTACATGCAATTAAGATTTTGACATCTCCAGCTAATTATAATGCAATTCCAAATCATCAATTTACATTACCACTTGAAATTACAAATTGCTTTGGTGAAGAAAAAGCAGTTAAAATTGAATTAACTGATACAGATTTCATTACTTTTAAGAAAAAACAACACGAAGTGAAAATTTCAAAATATGATACTATACTTGAGGTTGCAACAGAGACAGGAAGCACAGATACAGTTGTTGATTTTGTTAAGGTTAGAGCAACAACAAAGGATAATGAATTATTACAAGAGAGGCTATTACCAATAGTCATCTTCAACGAAAACAAATCTGTGGTATATGAATTTGAGGAGCTTGTTTACATAGAAAACAAACATTACTTGGTTAGATTCAATAGAAAACCACAACCTTGGTCAAATGAAATCTTTATCACAGATAAACTCAGAAAATTGTGCATAAATGGAAATGCCATAATTCTAGGCTATCCTTTTGATGATGATGGTAGTGAATTCTTTAATCTACAATTAGCACATGAAATAAAAGAAGAAATCAATGGCGTTTGGATATATAGCACTGGTCTATCAGAGGATAAAAAAGGAATTAAAGTAACAAGAAAGGTCTTTGTTCCAACAAGCAATGAACCAATCGGTTTCAAATACTTGGTTGAAAACCTTACAGATAAACCAATTAGTGATCTAGGTATACAACTAAGATCCTTTTGGTGGCCTGGACAAACAGATGTTAAGAATATAATTATACCAACAAAGGATGGAATAAAAACTGGAAACATGGATGAAGTTCCAACTATTTTCGAAGATGATCCCTCAAATTTTTCTGAGGGTTGGAGAGCAACTGAGTACGTTAGTGGAACAATTGGATTTCTCCATGATTTAAGTAAAATTGATAAAATTCGTCCAAGAAGATTTCCAACTATCGACTATAAAATAGCTGAGTTGAAAGGCAAAACTAGTTATGAAACACCATTCACTTATTACTATTTTACAGATTCTTGGCAAGCAGTTAGGAAAATGTGGCAAGAAAAGTTTCACTATTCTCCTGATAATGAACTACAATTTTATCGTTTCGCTGAAAATATGAAGAAATTTGGATTCATCAATAAAGTTGAAGGTGAAACTCTAGCTCAAGGAGTTATTATTGATAAGAATCAAGAAACAATAGATGTGGCTTTTGATGCTTCCGGAACTCCAACATTAAAAGGAAAAGTCGACATAACTCTCGAAGAAAAGATAACTGAACCGAGTAGCTTCAAAATAAAATCTCATAAAGAAAGATTTTGGCAAGAAGAAATCAAGATAAAAGCGCCAAAAAGCTATGTTGTAGGTGGAAAAATCACCTTTGATTGTAAAACCAAGAAGTATGATACACCAATAGCTTTTGCATTCTATAATAATAAAAAGGATATTACTGTAACAAAATCATCATTTGAAAATAAAGAAGTTTTAGAAGTTAACAATGGATACTTGAAATTCAAAGGAAGCAAGGATTTCAAAGGATACGTTTTCTTCTTATCACCAGTAGATGATGATCATAATTACTTGCTAACAAACTTCCCAGAAAGCAAACCATTCTTATGGTTTAATAATTTTTATGGTGGACTCGGACCCATTGTAAAACCAAAACACTTCTGGATTGGTGATGAAAAATACTTTGACAATATCACCTTTGATTCTTATGAAATAGAAGAAGGTAAATGGAAAGGAATTGGATTCAAATCAAATGTGTTAACATTTCATCCAGCAATAAAGGGCATACAAGTTGATAATCGATTCTTAACACTCCCATATTCTCCAATTGTTCTAGGTCAGCAAGTATTAACAAATCTGTCGGGATCAACAAGATATCTCTATACTCACACAACCGCTGATTTGAAAACATCAAATTCAGAAAAAGATCGCTATTTCATCCAAGATAAACAAGGAAACACTATGACTTACCAATTACAAGATCATGAATCTGATGTTGGAAATGAGAAATTATATGGAAATTTGTGGTCTGCATTTAAGAAAGCAGATAACAAATACTACTTCGGTGTTGTTTGCTCAAGAGGGCAATTTATTAACAGCGTTTATCCGTATTCACCAAATCTAACTTATATTTCATTGTCCAGAAATGCTAGAGAAATCAAAGTAAAACCAAAAGAAACGATTATACTGAATACTCTCTATATACTAACCACACAATTAGATCAGATTGCCCCTTTTGGGAGTAACAATCTTAGTGATTTATTGAAGGATAAATGATTTAGCTTTCTTATCTCTTATTTTTTTATTCTTCTATTGAGGTTGCTAGTCCATCTCTACTGATTTTTCCATCTTTTAGCTCAATTACTCGAGTGCCATCGCGGACTAGATTAATATCATGGGTAGTAATAATCAAGGTTGATCCAAGTTGTCGGTGTATTTGGTATAATTGCTCCATTACGTTTTCAGCTAGTTCGCCATCCATGTTTGCTGTTGGTTCATCTAGTAGGAGTATTCCAGGTTCACCATATTTTGCAATAGCCAAGGATGCTCGTTGCAATTCTCCACCAGAAATCTCTAATGGATATGATTCTTGTCTATGAGTAATTTGGAACATTTCAAGAATATCATCAATTTCAGTTTGAGGATACTTTTTCAGGAATACGAAATCTCCAGAAAGTAATTTCTTCAAGAATAGGTTTTTCCTGACAGTGATATTTGGATGCAAATCTCCTAATTGAGAAACTATTCCAAGGTTTTTTCTGCGAAACTTCGCTCTATGAGCATCATTTAGTTTGTGTAATTCCTCATCAAGGACTTGAATTTCTCCACTAGTACTTGATTCCATGCCAGTTAAAACTTTAATTAGAGTAGTTTTTCCTGATCCAGAAGGACCAATGATAAACACCAACTCACCATCGTATATTTGCATATCCACATTTGTAACTGCAGGGATTTCTAGGGATTTGTAAGTATAAATTTTTGAGATGTCGGTAGCTTTAATGATTACATCTTTGCTAGCAAAGTAGTCTTTCGGCAAATCTTCAATTATGAGCTTTTTCTGTTTTCTTAATTCTTTTAATTCAGGTTTTTTCGGCAGTAACCCTTCCGGATGTTTTATTTCAACAACAGAATCCTTTGATATAGAGAACTTTACTTTCGTTTTTAGTTGCAATAAGCTGTAAACCTCTCGAGGGACTCTAACATTTTGAGAGGAATCTAATTGTCCAATAAATTCTATTGGGAATTCATCTGTACTTGCAAGAGCACTTTCTTCTGCATTATAGAGTGAGCTTACTCTTCCGCTATAGATCTCACACGTTCTATCCACACCTGTCAAGAATCTTGGATCATGGGTAACTACTAGTACAGTGGTGTCAAACTCTCGAGAAATTTGTCGAAGGGTATTTTTAACAATCTCAGTGTTCACACTGTCTAATTGACCAGTTGGTTCGTCACATAAAAGCAGTTTAGCTTTCTTAGCAAGCATACAAGCAATAGCTGTTCTTATCATTTCTCCCCCTGATAACAAACTCACTCGTCTATTTCTGAGATGGTCTATTCCTAGAGTTTTTAGTATTTCATTGTTTTCTTGCCTATTTTGTGTCAAGTTTTTAGAGGATAGACTTGAGGAAAAAGTCATATTGTCCCAAACTGAACCGGTAAGAAAGAGCGTTCTTTCTGGGAATTGGTGTACTAACCCTACAGACTTTAGTCTATAATTTAGTAGATCTTTTAGACTCATTTTTTCGAGTTCAAATTCTCCTACTCTTGCTTCACCACTTGAAATGGCTTCTATCCCAGCTAGTATTTTTATTAGAGTAGATTTACCAGATCCGCTTGGACCTACTATGGAAACAACTTCACCTTTATTGATTTTTAAATCAATACCTCTTAGTGCTGCAATTCTAACATTTGTTTCCGGATCTGAATAGATTTTTATTACGTCTTCACAGTCAATCATTTCATCTACTCCTGTTTTACTGGTCTGTATCTGTATAGCGCAGGTATGATCGCTAAGAACCAGCCTATTGATGATAGTACTATTCCACCTAGTATTATTACGATAAATAGCCAAGCAGGCATACCGAGTGTAAATGGAATATAGTATTCTTGGACATTCAAATAATAAACCGCTAAAAATCTAATAAACGGTATCGAAGCAAGCATAGCTATGGTTATTGGGAGAATGTTTACAAAGAACAGCTCCATTGTAAATAATCCCAGTATTCTTCCTCTTTCAGCTCCAATGCGGTAAAATGCTTCTATTATTCTAATTCTATCATCGAATATCTTCATTCCTGTAAAGTAGCCTATAAAGAGCAAAGTGAATGCTGATATGAAAGAGAAGAAGAATAGATTATTCTTAGGGAATAATTCACTTCTGGAATAATATTCGTTATAATAATCTTCCATAATCATGGTGTCAAGAGTCATATTCTCTAGTTGAGTTTTGACATATTGTATTGAACTCTGATTGTCTGTACTTATTAGTAAAACTGATTCCCCATATACATCTGTAGAGAAATCCAAAGAATAGGTAAGTTCTTTCGCTGTTGCTAGGCTTGTAACAATGGAAAGAACATCATCATTGTGGAAAATTTGCTTCTTTGGTAGAGGTGATAAGGGAAAGAAATCAAATGATCCTATACTTGTAAATTCATAGACATATCGTGTGTAATATGTAGTTCTGAATATCTCTCCCGGATCAATATTGTATTTCTTAGCAATTTCAGAGTCAAAAAATGCAAATGATAGGTTATTCAACAATGAAAGGTCGTCTGTAGTTACTGATTCATCAAACAGATCAAAATCTATCGTTTCTATGAATTCAGTTGGTTCCTCGATTCCCAGCATATTAATATGAAATGGTCTGGGATACCTGCTTCCTTGATTGTCATTGATAATTGTATAGGCTCTTACCTCCGTGGCGTTTTTCACACCTGAGATATTATCAATTGCCGGTAAAATTGTATCGTACTGATCAAACCAATCTGTAACAATCAAATTGGTATTTCCCATAGAGAGTTTCGCTTCATTTTGTATATGTGATGGTATGGAGCTCTCCATAGCCAATCCAGGTATTATTACTAGTCCAAATATTAGTGCTGCCAAAATTGTCGTTTGATAAATCCCTCGATTATCTGACAAGTGTTTTATTGATAATGAAAAAATGTTCAGGCGATTACGCCATAAACGATTGTTGAGTAATGTCCAAAGTAAGGTAATTATTCTAGCGACAATTAAGAAGAGGAATGTAAGCATGAAGGCTATACTACATGTTATCATAAACCAGAAGAACGTAAGATAAGAAAAGCTAGATAGCATTGGATCATTCGGTCCAACGTAAGTATAAAGTACATAGAGTATAACTGTAACTAGAGTAAATAACAGAGTGACTACAAATAACCGGAATTCATTAGTAGAAAACATATTACGAATTCTTCTTCTCCTCTTCTGATATTCTTGGTGGCTATCACCTACTGTTTTCTTAGCTATTGCATTTTGAAGGTAGAAACTCAAAGTGAAGAATCCAATGATAAATGAGGTTAATGCAATGAGAAGTAAGGGTTCTTGAAGCGAATTCTGATAGAAATTAAACGGCCGATCAGGCGTTTGATTCGTAAATAGATAACTAATAAGATACCCAATAAGCGTTCCCCCAACAAAACTCACAAACGTGAAGATTAGATTCTCTAAGAAAATCATCTGACGAATAACTCGATAATTCAGACCATACAACTTCATTCTTCTAAACGTTGCTGCTAAATCTTTCGAACCTATATTCAGAGTTACAACACTAATTAGTCCGATAATAAATAGTAATGGAGCATTTATCCCAATAATTTTGGAGTATTGCTCTATCCAGTAATTGCTGAATCGAATTAAGAAACGTTTCATATCTGGTGCATGTAGCACATAACTCAAAGTTACATCTGACCTAATGTGGTATGCATCTGCTGGATACGCCTCAATATATTGCCTTAATTTATTTATTTGCAATGCTGAGCAATCGTACTGGTAATCCACCAAATACGATACAGTACCATAATAGTAATCTAAATTGTTCATTCTGGACTGAAGATTAGTGTAATTTGTGAAGAAAACAGCTAAGCGATAATAATTATATAATAAATGACTGTCAAAAGACCAATCGAAGAGATCTTGGGAAATGTACTCATTCTGAAATGTTTCAGAAACATCCTCGACAACACCAACAATAGTAAATGTCTGCTCAGGAGCTGCTTCCATCTGATAATCATTTAAGATAAGAGTACTATTTACAGGATAATCGAATAGCTCATTTTGATAATAAATTAACTCAGAAGAGTTGAGAGGCATTCTCCCAGCAACAAGACATCTAGATAATGCTTCATAGGTTCTATTATCTGGAGCCATAAATTCAAAGTATAGCCAAGGATCAATCGGATTACCCGTAGCTCGAAATTGTTGAGCACTTAATGCTGAGGTAGTATTTGTAATTTTCAAATTTGGAATGAGATGTTCTGTGGTATTTTTAAAATTGTAGGTAAAATTTGCTATCAAATTATTTGTAAAATTTTCATCCATATTTCTATTAAGATTAGTAGAGGCACTAATGTACCCATCATTATACCAATCAATATTCTCAGTTTGGTACTCTTGAAAAACTGTGAAACGATGGCTGTAAATAACCATACATAAACTTGTGATGGCAAGGAAAACAATTATACCTGATGCGATTGAAAAACCAACTCTCTTTCTCCCTGTTTTCAAGAAAATTCTAAACAATTCTTTTTTCGAAAGCTCTATCTTATCATTGATTGTTTCATCTTCCAAAGTGCCATCATCCCTTTCGGTTTTTTATAACCGTTTTGATGTAACCTTTCTCCTTAAAAAGAATTTATGAAAATCTAAGAATAGATGAAATCTCAATCCAATCACTCTTTAGAATAGAGAATATCCTGAATTCTTCGCCTAAAAATATTTAAGTCATAAAACATACCAACAAGAAGTTTATTTGATAATTAGGGCGATATTATAATAGCTCAAGTTAATCTCTCATTGGAACCCGAAAAGAAGTCGGTTACTAAAAGAAGATTTATCTCTCTTGATTTTGCTCGAGGAATTGCTATTGTCGCAATGATTGTTCTTCATGTGATTGGTGATTATCTAAATATTGATGTAATGCTTGCATACCCAAATATCAACAATTTAGCAACAACAAACCTCTTTGCATTGATTTTATTGCCTTTCTTTGGAGGTTTAGCAGGATTCTTCTTGCTTGTATCAGCAATAGCTAATATGGTTAGTATGCAAAGACATCTTGAAAGGGGAAAATCAATTAGGAGTCTTGTCATAAAACAAATCGTTGGAGGAGTATTACTACTTATCTTTGCAATGCTAAGTGAAAGTACATTTGGTTATCATGGAGTAGTTGGGAACTTCTTCCGTAATTTAAACAATCCAGCAGCTGGTGACTACACAACATTCCTCTGGCAATGGAATACTTTTGAGACAGTTCATACAATTGCTTGGTGTTTGATTCTTAATGGAATTGTGCAAGGTTTGCTTTCACTAAATGGTAATTGGAAAAATACTAGAAAGATGATTATCTCATACATTGTTTTAGGACTTGTCGTTGTAGGATTAACACAACCCATTTGGGATTTAGTTGGATTAATTGGCCCTGGTTATCCTTGGGGAACATATGCAAATGGTCATCAATTCGCTCAGCCTTGGATTGGCACGGAACCATTTTGGGATATCTTTAGAGCACCGTTTCTTACAGCGTTAGCAGCTCCTATGGAACCAATTTTTCCCTACCTTGCTGTTTCGTTTATGGGTAGTATTATTGGTCTGGTAATTTCACAACCAAAGGAGAAAATTTCCAAACACTTTCCTAAAAAAGTGTTCATTGTTGGTGGAGTAATGTTCATTAGTGGAGTTGTAGGGATTCTTTTCGCTATACTAAAAATTATGAATGCCTCTTATCCTCCAGGAACGGATTCTTTTGATGTTGCAATTAATTTCTATCGTTTTATCTCCTTTCATCGTCATTGGGCACCAGATAATGCTCTATATATGTCTCCAGGGATCACGGTTCCAATTATGCCCTTTTCTTGGCTTTTTCAATTCCTAGCATTAAATGGTTTTAGCTTAATGGCAATAATGTTACTCTTTAGACTGATTGAGTTTAGGGGGAGAGGTAAAGCTTTTGCTAAGAGAACAAAAAACATAAGACGTTATGGTATTGTTGCTTTTTCAAATTATAATAATCAATCGATCTATGTCGTTATATTTTTCCTAATATCTTTAATGATAACTAAAGTGCCTTACCAAAAATTGTTTTGGAGTGGAACAGTCCTATCGATCTTCTTGACTTTAGTAGTCTTTTCATTAATATTGTATGGTTGGGAAAAAATAAAATACACAGGTTCATTGGAGTGGTTTATTCGAACTGTTACAAATAATCTTGTTCCAGCTCGAAAAGATAGATTTGATAAATCTATGAAGTGGTGGCAAAAGGGACAAGTCGATGTTGAAAATACTTTTTACAATGCAGAATGGGTTAACTTAGATACAACAGAAACAGAAGTTGAAAAAGAGAAAACAAATGACTCTGATTCAAGATTCGCCATTAGGTTGGCTCTGGTAAGTTTGTGTTCAATTTTCTTTATAGTCGTTAACATCATATCACTATTTGTTTCATTGCGAGCAAAAAAAATAGAAGGAAAAAATAAGCACAATACTGCTGGGTTAGCGATATCAATTTCAGGTGTGGTTATTCTCGTTGGTGTATTAATTACAACATTGGTAATAAAAGTTGGAGCTCTAGGATTATTCTAGCTCCTCACTTTTTTTCATAACAACGTATCTATTACTATTATTAGCATTTTATTTGAATCAATTACTTGTAAATAGATCATTGACAAAACATCATTTTTATTACTTTCTCAGTATATTTAGTACAAATCCAGTAGTAAGTATAGCAGTATCGTTTTGATGGAAATTATTGTAGTATTAATTATGATATTCAAACTCTATAAAATGAAATTTACAACTGCGGATGCAGTTAAAGATAGCAGCTTTCAAGAGTTCAATGAAGTTTACAAAAAGTATGATGTAAAACTCGTTGGTGGTGGATATAACTCCAAAGACCATCAAGAGATTTATTTCATGACTGTTTTCAATGATGAAGACCACTATAAAGAAACAACTCAGAAACTACAAAGCGATTCAAAATACATTGAACTCACAAAAAAGCTTGAAGAAAATCGTGAAGACGTTAATGTTAAGACTCTAGAAGGATTTGAATTTTAGATAAAACCTATTAACAAATAATCGGTTTTCCTTCTTCATTTTTTATTTTCAATAAATCGAATTAAATGCTTTGTTGATTTTTTCATCCAGTATTTTTATTTCATTAGTAGTAATTGTTAATGGCGGTATCAATCTAAGTAATTCTTTTCCTAAACTTGCACCTGCGATAATTCCTTCTTTTAATAATTCATATTTTAGTTTGATCAGTATTTCTTTACTCAAGATATTTCCATGTGATTGTAGAGAAACTGCAAAAAGCATCCCATGAGTTCTGAATTCTTTTATGAATGGATGCGAGAGCGATTCAAAGATTTCTCTGATTTGTTTTATTTTGGGTTGGCTTTTCTTGATAATTTGCTCTTCAACAAAAATATCTACAACAGTTTTAGCTACAACTGAACCTAGAGGATCTAATTGGTGCGATTGTGCATAATACATTTCTGCAGGGGTTAATCCATCTGTTATTTGATTATTAGTTAAAATTGCACTTACCGGATAACCATTACCCATGGCTTTGCCAATAGCAACAATATCTGGTCTTATATCAAAATGTTCAAAACCAAATTTCTTTCCTGTTCTCCCAAATCCTGTCGTAACTTCATTTGAAACAACAAGCACTCCTGCGTTCTGCAATCTTTTGCATAATTCTTCAATAAATGCCTTGCAAGGTTTTAGTACTCCTCCACTAACCATGATTGGTTCTAATACAAAACAAGCAAGTTCATCTGCATATTTCTGTAAAATATGATCGATTAACTCAATATGTTCATCAAGACAAGAGCAATTTGAAGTTGAACAAATAGGATAAGGTATCTTCAGTTTGGAAGCAATTCCTGAATGATAAGATGATTCCCTAGCTAATCCAAAAGCACCTAGGTAGGAATCTTTCAAAGACAAAATTTTCCTTTTCTTTGTCACTCTTTGTGCTAAACTTATGGAATACTCAGTTACTTCACTTCCACTTTGAAGGAAGGTTACTGCATCAAATTTCTTTGGAACAAAATCTAGTACTTTCTCAGCTGCTTCTAGAGTAACAGGTGTTAAAAACCACATGTTCCGATGAATGAGTTTTTCCATTTGGTCTTTCATTGCTTTGATTATTCGAGGATGATTATGACCCAAATTAGTGCACCAGGTACCTGAAACGCAATCCAAATACTTCTTACCATCAACATCCCATACCCAGGAACCTTTTGCTTTCTCCAAAAGAATGGGTTCAAAACTATGAGTTTGCAGAATTTGTTTGAACATTATTCATCAACCATCTATTAGTTCTCTTCCTTTAAAATTTTTCAGCAGCTAATCCAGATTAACCGATGAACAAATAAAGAGTAACTAAGCG
>JAGXNT010000012.1 GCA_019894765.1 Candidatus Heimdallarchaeota archaeon | reverse complement strand
GAATCATCGGGTTCTCCTAGTTCATATCTTTGACATTTAATCTTGGTCGCCCGACCTTCTTCGTCACCAAATATTTCCACTGGGTTTGAAAGCAATTTGAAGATGATTCCTTCTTCTTCTGCATGATGAATTTCTTCATTTCTTGCAGGCATCTGCTCTCTAGCTCGCCGATAAACCAAAGTCACCTTTGCTGAACCCAGTCGCATGGCTGTTCTTGCACAATCCATAGCTACATTTCCTCCGCCCACCACAGTTACACTGCGACCATGAATCAACGGAGTATTGTAATCAGGGAACAGATAAGCTTTCATGAGATTTGATCGTGTGAGGTATTCATTAGCTGAATAGACCCCATTGAGATTTTCTCCGGGCATATTCATGAATCGGGGCAAGCCAGCTCCTACAGCTATGAACACAGCATGATAGGCATCTTTTGAGAACAACTCGTCGATTGATTTACACCTACCTATTACATGATTATACTTGACTTCTACACCAAGTCTTTCTAGGTAGTTTATTTCAATATCAACGATTTCTTTTGGTAATCGAAATTCTGGAATTCCATAGACTAATACTCCTCCACCTTTGTGGAAGGCTTCGAAAATTGTTACAGAATACCCTAGGAGTGTTAGGTCTCCAGCCACTGTTAAACCAGCGGGTCCAGAGCCTACTATTGCAACTTTCTTACCATTATCTTTCTGCTTCTTTGGAAGTTTGATGTGTCCACCTAGTCGTTCATAATCTGCGCAGAATTTCTCCAACCAACCAATTGCAATTGGATCATGTCTTCTTCCAAGAATACAGACTTCTTCACATTGTGTTTCTTGGGGACAGACCCGACCACAAACAGCTGGGAGAACATTTGTTTCTTTAATTTTACAAGCAGCTTCTACGAATTTTCCTTCAGCAATTAATCCAATAAACTCAGGGATTTGAACTTCAACAGGGCAACCAGCTACACATTTTGGTTTCCCACATTGAAGACAACGTTTAGCTTCCGCTATTGCTTGCTCAGGAGTTAAACCGTAAGGTACTTCATCGAAATTCTTGATTCTGACTTCTGGAGGTTGTTCACTCATTTTTACTCGAGGTGGTCTAGGAGGTGTTTGCTTCTTTTCCGTGGTAGCTTTTTTAACCGGTGTTTTTTTGGGAGTTTTTGTAGAAGTCTTAGTGGGAGCTTTCTTTACTTTCTTCTCCTCTATCTTTGGCTTAACAGGTTTCTTTTCTTTAGTGTGAGGTTTCTTCTTTTCACTCAATGTTCTCACCTAGAATAGTTTCTACAAGCGCACGACAGACGTGTGGAGCTGTCTGATAGGAAATCATCTCTTCCATTTGGTAGGACTTCTTTCGCTTCATCAATTCTTCCCAGTCCACTTTATGACCATCAAATTCAGGTCCATCAACACAAGCAAATTTCGTTTCACCATCAACAGAAACACGGCAGCAACCGCACATACCTGTTCCATCTAGCATGATTGTGTTTAAGCTTACCATTGTTGGTATTTTGTATGGGGCAGTTATATTCGAGCAATTATACATCATGTACGTGCACCCGATGAACTTGGCATGATCGTATCTTTTTCCGTCTCTTATTAGCTTCACGAGAACATCTTGAGCATGTCCTTTTGTTCCCACTGATCCATCTGATGTGGCTATGTGTACCTCGTCTGAAACAGATGCTAATTCTTTTTCAAAGTAAAGCAGGTATTTGTTTCTCGCTTCGATTATTGTTGTGACGTGGTTTCCAGCTGCCTTCAGTGCTTTTGCTATCGGGTAGATTGCTCCCACTCCGTAACATCCTCCACCTAGTATAACTCGCCCAAACTTCTCTATTGTAGCTGGCATTCCTAGCGGTCCAACGACGCAATAGAGTTCGTCACCTTTGTTTAGCATTGCTATTTTAGCTGTGGAGATTCCTAATTCTAAGAGGAAGATTGTAAAGGTGTCTTTGTTAGTATCAGCTATAGACATTGGAACTCTTTCGCCTTTCTCATCAGGCATGAGTATGGCAAATTGCCCGGGTTGTGCTTTCTCGGCAGTCATTGGTTCTCGAATGATAATTCGATGAACATTTGGTGCTTCTTCTTTTTTATCTACGATTTCGTACATCTTTTTCACCACGGTTTCTCCCTATCTTTTCTAGCCTTCAGAAGAAGGTCAAAATCAGGCACTTTCTCTGCGATCGGCGTTCCTCGATACTTCAGATAGTATTCATCCACTGGTTTTATCTCTGTTTGATATTTCATTCTTCCAATTTCTTGATCTATCTCATCTGTGTCTATAAAATCGAATCCTGTTAAATCAAGCTCTTTCGCTATCTTACAGACTATTTTCCAATCCTCTAGCGCAAGGTCTGGTGCTTTTACTATTTTTTGTATGGGCATTGGTCCTCGTTTTGTTGTATATGTTCCAAATTGCTCAGTAAATGTAGCAGCGGGTAGGATAACTTCTGCAAGGTCATAACCCTCTGATGGAAAGACCTCTTGGAAAATTATATGCTTCAAGGATTTGTATTTCTTTAAATTTGGTAATCCTTCAGTTGTATACAGGACTGTAATACCTTTCTTTGTGATTTGTTCTAAATCTTCGGGTTTCCTCAAAATAGTGGTAATCTCAAGTTGTTCTGCAAATTTCAAGAAAACATATTCTGCTTCGTTGGTTAAGAAATTAGACAAATAAATTGCAATCTTTGATGGAGGATATTTCTCAAACATTTCTGCAATATAGAGAGATACTTCATCCCAATTTGTTGGATATAATTTGAAGTTTTTAAGCATCCTTGGGAATTTTAAACGTTCAACATTGTTGAATAATACTGGTATACAGAATCTTCCTTTTACACATATCCCGGTTTTCAATGTTTTATAGTCAGGATCTGGACGCATCCCGACGATTCGATCCCACTTTACGTCGACTTCAAATCTGCAACCTTTGTTACAAAGCATACAAGTAGTTCTGAATTGATCATCAGGACAATCATACCATTTCTGACCTCGAGCAGATAAAGCTCCTGTTGGACAAACATCTATACATTGACCACAGAATTTGCAATCGGTGTCTATATGAGGTTTCTCAAAAGATGTTCCAACCTTTGTATCATGTCCTCGTTTTGTGAAAACTAGGATATTTGCTCCTTCTACATCTTGACAGACTCTGACACACCTTCCACAATGAATGCATAAATTATAGTCTCGATCAAAAAATGGATCAGTTCTCTCTATTGGGAGTTCTTTGTAAAACATTGGGAATCGAATGCTTTTAAAGTTTAATTCATCAGCAACTATTCGTACTTCACACATCTCTCTATTTGGACAAGTATGGCAACCAGTTATCACTCCAGCTTTCATGACTCCGGAATTAAGCTTATCACAATGAGCAGCTTGATCGCAAACCATACAGCTACTTGGATGCTCTGAGAGAATCAGTTCAAAAATAGCTCTTCTTAGTTTCTTTATTTCTAAACTGTCAGTAGTTATGATCATATCATCCTTGACTGGTGTTGTACAGGCATTCATGAATCCAGAAGTTCCATTAACTTTTACCATGCATAATCTGCATGCTCCAAAAGAGGGCAGTCGTTCGTGGGCACATAAACTTGGAATATGAATACTGTTATCTCGGGCAGTCTCAAGAATCGTTTTACCTTTTATGTAGCGTACTTGTCTTCCGTTAATTACTAACAATTTCCACATCCACCTTGTCAATTTTTCTTATTGCTTTTGCTGGGCAGTTCGTGAAGCAAACATCACATTTTATGCAATCCTCAATATGAATTACGTGAGGTTTCTTCTTCTCACCCGTAACCGCACCAGTTGGGCATCGTTTTCTACAAATTTCGCAACCAATGCATGTTTCCTCATCCACTTGATAAACAAATAATTCCTTACAGACTTTCGCTGGACATCGTTTGTCTAACACGTGAGATCGATATTCATCTCTAAAATACATCAGTGTAGTAATTACTGGGTTTGGGGCTGTTTTCCCTAATCCACATAATGATCCTTCTGAAACGGTATGGGCAAACTCTTCGAGAAGTTCGAAATCTTCTATCGTTCCTTTACCTTCCGTTATTTTCTCCAAGAGGATCAGTAGTTGTTTGTTGCCAATTCGGCATGGAACACATTTTCCGCAAGATTCTGCTTCAGTGAATTTTAAAAAGTACTTGGCAAGATCAACAACACAGGTTTCATCATCAATTACAACAATACCCCCTGAACCCATAATTGCTCCTAATTTTGTGAGCTCCTCATAGTCTAATGGTTCATCTATAAACGCTGAAGGTATAGTTCCACCAGAAGGTCCACCAACTTGTATTGCTTTGAAATTCTTTTCCTCTGCAACTCCTCCTCCAATTTCGAAAATTACTTCTCGTAATGTAGTGCCAAGTGGGACTTCAATTAATCCAGTTCGCTTTATTTTTCCTACAAGGGAGAAAGTCTTTGTGCCTTTAGATTGTTCAGTTCCGTATTTGGCATACCATGTCTTCCCCATTCTGAGAATAACTGGGACAGTTCCAAGTGTTTCTACATTATTTATGACTGTGGGTTTTCCCCAGACCCCTTCTTGCGAAGGATAAGGGGGTTTTTGTCTAGGCATTCCACGATCACCCATAACTGAGGCTATCAGAGCAGTTTCTTCACCACATACGAAAGCACCAGCACCCCTTTTGATTTCAATGTCAAAATCAAAATTGCTGTTCAGAATGTTTTCTCCAAGAAGATCCCGTTCTCTCATATCAGCAATTGCTTTTTCAAATCGTTCAATTGCTAACGGATATTCTGCTCGACAGTAAATGTAACCCTTTTGTGCTCCTATAGCATAAGCGCCGATTATCATACCTTCGAGAACTGAATGTGGATCACCTTCTATTAGTGATCTATTCATGAATGCTCCGGGGTCCCCTTCATCAGCATTGCAGATGATATACTTATCTTGATCTTTTTCAGCTCGAGTAAATTTCCATTTTAAACCGGTTGGAAATCCTGCCCCACCTCTACCACGCAAACCAGCATCTGAGACTACTTTTATTACTTCCTCGGGACTCATGGCAAGGGCATTTTTTAATCCAAGATATCCATCCATTGCTAAGTAATGGTCGATATTTGTTGGATCGATGATTCCACAATTTTTTAAGACAATGCGTACTTGATTTTTAATCATGGGATGTTCCCAAAAGGATGGGATTCCTTCTATTCCATTTCCAGAAAGAGTGCCTATTGCTTTGTCTACTTGCGGATCTCCTTTCTTTAGGTAATTCTCTACGATTTCTCGTACTTGTCTCACTTGGACGTTACTATAAAGAATAGTGGAAGAATCTTTCTTTTGAATACCTATAATAGGTTCAAGGTAGCAAGGACCAATACAACCAACTTCAACTATGTCTAGTGGGATTTCCTTGGAAAGAGCTTTTAATTCCTCAATTATTGGTAAGATACCAGCAGCTCGACCGCAAGATGCTGCCCCTATATAGATAACTGGTTTCTTTTGGTTTTGTAGAGCTTCCCAAGAAGCTTTGGCTTGTTTAACCATTGAATAGAAATTGCTCATTTTTTGTTAACTCCACTTTTGTTTTGTTTTGGCTTCGCTTCTTTGCGGTATTTTCGCAAAATTCGATTTACTTTCGCAGCTGTCATACTACCATAGACATCTTCATCGATTACCATTACTGGAGCTAAAGCGCAACAGCCCAAGCAGTATACACTTTCAAGGCTAAACAAATCATCTTTTGTTGTCTCACCAGTGTTTATTCCTAAATCTCGAGACAAATTATCAAGTAAGGATTGGGCACCTAGAACGTGGCAAGCTGTTCCCATACAAACTCGGATTATATGTTTGCCAGGTTTAATGAATTTAAATTGAGAATAAAAGGTAGCAACACCAAATATATGGTGTTCAGATATTTTCAACTCCTTAGCAATATGAGAAATTATTTTTTCAGGCAAGTAATGGAATTCGTCTTGTAAGTCTTGAAGAATCTGTATCAGATTTTTCGGATCATGATTTGATGTTTCTAGAATTTTACTAATTTTCTGTTTTGCATTGGAGTTAAGCTCAAAATCTTGAGTAGATATTTTATTAATGCTCTTTGTGCTCATAAGAAGTATCCTCGCAGATTATGATTTCTTTGTTTTTAGTTTTTTACCAGGCATCACTGTCTTCTAATAAGACAGACTCCATATCATCAGCACTTAAGCCGTGCCAATGACAACCTTTCTTAGTACAAAAGCGAAACTCAATTAGTTTTGAAATAGCAGCAACATTTAGTCCAATAATTTGTGAAGCACATTCTTTACAATTTGCACCTTTAATTATTAGACTAGCTTCACAGAATGGACAACTAATGTCCTTTAAAACTTCACCTTCAGGAATGTCGATTGTAGATTTATTAGTAAACAAGTTTAGGTATGGACTGAGGAATAAGTCACCAGATTCACCTTTTTGGTTAGTGATTTTAAATTTGACGATGTTTCCATCCACATTACTTTTATGACAATGAGGACAGAATGTTCGCAGATAAGTACCGCTTTCCAGCATTTCTTTTTTAACTCTGAAATAATCTAGATATTCCAAATCTTCTACTTCTATGGTGTGATGTTTACACCCAGATCTGGAGCAGATCTTTACCATGCCAATTCCTTCAATGTTTAGAGGTACCATTTTTGCTTGGCAATCTTCACATTTTATATTAGAAGTAATTGCGTCACCACATTGTGTGCAGCTAAAAGTGTGTTCTTTGTCGGTTTCGGTTTCAAAAACACTTTCGAAATTGTAGCTTCCATAATAGGAGCTTAGGTGAATTGTTCCGGTCTTCTTTCCATCTGAAATTTCTAATTTTACACTAGGTTTTCCGTCAACTAGTTTTTCATTATCCATCAATGATTTACTGCAGTTCGGGCACCAAACTGTTAATGATATTAAATCATTCATTTACCGGCCTCCTGAAGGCTAAAGTTAAGTTGCTTATGCGAAGTTTAATTTTTTAATGAGTAAGAATTACAGTACGCTAAGCTTAACTTTTTTAATTATATTGGATTTTTCATTATATAACTTTTATTAGTGAAATTTAAGATTATTCAATGATTTTCTAAAGTGATGTTGTTTAAAATATAAAGGAAAAAAAAATGAAAGAAGATGTTTTGTGATTTTCCTACCAGTAATCACTATCTTCTAATGAAACATAATGTAAATCTTCTTCACTTAGGCTATGCCAATGACAACCTTTTTTAGAGCAGAAATAGAAATCAATTAGTTTTCTTAAAGCAGCAAGAGAAACACCTACTGCAGGGGCTTCACAATCCTTACATTTTGTTTCCTCAGAAAGTAAAGTTGTTTTACATTGAGGACATTGAATATCGTTTATTACGGCGCCCTCCGGAATATATACAGTAGATTTGGAAGTGAAAACGTTGAGGTAAGGACTTAGCATCAAATACCCAGCTTCATCGTTCCCATTTACAATCCGAAAGATCGCTGATCCTTTCTCAATATTGCTTTTTTTGCAGTGTGGGCAATAAATTCTTAGAAATGTTCCACTTTTGATTAATTCCTTATGAGCCTTAGATTCTTCAGGTGTATGAGGTTCAAGTATAATATTCTCATTATAGGTTTCTTGGAAATAATTATGGACTGAGGATAAATCCTCGAAAACCATGTTATGTTTTTTACATCCTGCTCTTGAACAAAATCTGATGACTCCCCCATCTTTAATGTTTAACGGAATAAGTGGCGCAGAGCATAAATCACAAATGCCATTTGAATTTAATTCAATCTTACAATGAGGGCATGAAAAAAGGTACTCTTTATCCTTCTCTATATCAATATCAGTTTGATATTTATAACTTCCATAAAAAGCACTAAAGTAAATAATACCCTCTTCTTTATTTGATATAATTTTCAGTTTAATGCTTGGAATATCATCGATGGGTGTTTTCCTATCCATAAGAGATTTCCTGCATTTAGGACACTCTGTTTTAAGAGATATATAACTATACATCGTTCTTCTCCTTTTGAATTATTATTCTATTATATTAAATTTTTAAACTATTCCTTCTTTAGTGTATAATTACTTTACTATGAATTATTGTTTTAAGCTTTACTATTTCTCATGTTTAGTAGAATTCAAATTTAAGAAATAACTCGAAAATGGTTTTTTTAAAAGAATTAGAGATAAAAAGAAATCATAAGCTAAATTTATAAAATGATGTCTGCATAATATCTGTATATTAGATTAAAATTAAAAATGTTTGATTTTTCTAGTGTACACTAAAAATTAAACAAAGTATCAAATTCAACCCTTTCAATCACCTGGATAGGTATAAGGAGCAAACCAATATGAGTGAAGAAATTAAAATTGGTGTGTATATTTGTGATTGCGGTACTAACATTGCTTCTACTGTTAATTGTAAAGAGGTAGCAGAATATGCAAAGACACTTCCCAATGTTGCACATGCTGAAAATCTCAAGTACAGTTGTTCAAAACCAAGTCAGATGCGAATTCAAGCAGACATTCTTGAATATAATTTGAATCGGGTTATTGTTGCTTCGTGTAGTCCACACATGCATGAAACAACTTTCAGAAATACTGTACAAGGAGCAGGACTAAACAAATACTTGTTTGAAATGGCAAACATCAGAGAACAAGTTAGCTGGGTGACTGATGACATTGATAGTGCTACAAAGAAAGCAAAAGATCTCGTCAGAATGGCAGTTAGAAGAGCAGCATTACTTGTACCTTTAGATCCAAATACCGTTGGTAGCATACCAAAAGCTATGGTTGTTGGAGGGGGAATTGCAGGTATAACAGCTTCCCTTGCGTTAGGTAAGCTTGGGTTTGAGACCATTTTAGTTGAAAAGGAACCAACTATTGGTGGCAAAATGGCTCAAATAGATAAAACATTTCCAACGCAAGATTGTTCCGCGTGTATTCTAACACCTAAAATGGCTGAAGTAGCGGATCATCCAAAAATTACGATTTATTCCAAAGCTGAAGTTACAAAAGTCTCGGGTTATGTTGGAAATTTTGAAGTAGATATCTACAAGCATCCAAGATATGTTGATCCAGACAAATGCACTTCCTGTGGTGATTGTGTAGAAACATGCCCCGCAGTTATTATTGATACATTTAATGAAGGATTAGGTACTACTAAAGCTATAGGCATTGCATTCCCACAAGCGGTTCCTCAATGTTATAGTATTGATAAGCAAGGTATTCCTCCTTGTCGAGATGGTTGTCCAGCGGATATCCACGTTCAAGGATACGTTAATCTTATCTCTGAAGGAAAATTTGCTGAATCATTGGAACTCATTCGTGAAGAAATGCCCTTCCCCTCAGTCTGTGGTCGTATTTGTACTGCTCATTGTGAAGGTGAATGTAGTCGAGCACAAGTAGATGATCCCGTTAGTATTCGTACTCTCAAGCGTTTTGTTTCCGATTACGAATTTGCACAATTGAAGGGTCCACCAAAAGTTGAACCTATTCCTAAGAAATACAAGGAAAAAATTGCAGTTGTTGGAGGAGGACCAGCTGGTCTTTCTGCTGCTTGGGACTTGGTAAAAAGAGGGTACTATGTTACTGTCTTTGAAAAGAACGAGAAAGCAGGTGGTTTACTACAATATGCTGTTCCTGATTATCGTATGCCAAAGAAACTCCTTGACATGGAAATTCAAATGATAGTTGATATGGGAGTTGAACTAAAAACTGGCTATACAGTAGGCCAAAATGAAAATTTCACTTTTGATCAATTAAAGAAACGTGGTTTGCTACGTCAAAGAGGATATGATGCCGTTATAGTTGCAACAGGTTCTGCTGGAGCGTATAAGCTTAATGTTGAAGGTGAGGAATTAGAAGGTGTTCGATATGGTATTGAATGCTTGAAAAAAGCTCACGAAGGAACAATGCCATCTACTAAAGGATTAAAAACCGTGGTTGTTGGTGGGGGGAATGTCGCTATTGATGTTGCTCGAACTTGTCGTCGTTTAGGATCAGTGGATATAACAGTAGTTAGTCTTGAAGAATTTAGGGATATGCCTGCATATGAAGAAGAGGTTCAAGGTGCCATTGAAGAAGGCATCAAAATAGTAAATAGTTGTGGAATTAAACGCATTGTAGGCAATAGAGGTAAAGTAACTGGCTTGGAAATTCTTGAATGTATACAAGTCTTCAATGATGAAGGAATATTCGACCCTAAACTAAAAGATGGAACTGAAGAACTGATCAAGGCAGATATGATTGTCATTGCCATTGGGCAATATTTCGATAGAAGTATTGTTCCACAAGACATGATCGATGAAAAAGGCAACTTAGTTGTTAATCCAACGACACTACAATCAGACACAAATCCACACATTTTCGTTTGCGGTGAATTCTACTACAGTCCTGAATCTGTAATTGAAGCAATTGCTTCCGGAAAATGGGCTGGGGAATCAGCTCATAGATACCTTCGAGGAATGAATCTGTTAGTGGGTAGAAGGCAAGTTTTAGGAATTACTAAATCCGAAATCTACAAAACAAGAATTCGACCAGGAGATAGAATCCAAGAAGCTCCTCTCGAAAGAGCCAATGACATAAAACGAATGAAACTAATAAAAGAAGACCCATTAGAAAGAGTATCTAATTTCAGCATGGAAGTAGTAAAATCAATAGCTGAAGAAGTTGCACAAAGCGAAGCATCGAGATGTCTTTATTGTGCGAACTGTGGTGTTTGCAAAGAATGTATACGTACTTGCGAAGCTGATGCTATTCTACATGATGAAGTACCTGAAATCATCAAAGCTCAAGTGGGAGCTATTGTACTAGCTACTGGGTTCAGAAACTTCGATCCAAGTCGAATCCCACAATATCATTACAAAGAACCTGGTTATCAAGACATCATAACTGGTATAGAATATGAACGGTTAACTAATTCTGCGGGACCAACTGAAGGGAAATTAGTGGTACCTTCTACAGGCGAGAAACCAAAATCAATTGCTTTCATCAATTGTGTTGGCAGCAGAGATCTTAACTACAATGAATATTGCTCTCGGTATTGTTGTACTGCATCTATTAAGCATGCATACTTAATGAAGAACAAATACGGTTCTGATATAGAGGTCTTATTATTCTACAAAGACATACGAACATTTGGCAAGGGTTATGAGGAGCTTTATAATAAAACTCGAAGTATGGATGTTCAATACATCAAAGGAATTCCAAGTGAAATCAGAAAAGATGTCGAAGGAAAACTATACTTTGATTCTTATAACACTGAAATAGACAAAAATATACGATACTACCCCGACTTAATCGTTCTTCAAACTGCAATGGAACCACAAACAGATGCTAAGAAAGTTGCAGAAACTTTCGGATTGTCATGTAGCGCCAACGGATTCTTTATTGAGAAACATATAAAGTTAGCACCTGTCGAAACTACATCCGCAGGTAAATTCATAGCTGGTACTTGTAGAGGACCACTGGATATTACTGATTCCGTTGCTCAAGGCGCTGCTGCTGCAATATATGCTGCTGAACTTATTAGTAGTGATACTATTGAGAAAGAATCAATCACAGCTCAACACGATGAAGATATCTGTATTGGATGTGGAACTTGCATTGCTACCTGTCCTTATAGTGCTTATACTTTGATTACAAAAGAAGATGGCACAGTAAAGTCAAGTCTAAATGAGATTTTATGTGAAGGATGCGGTGCATGTGCAGTAGCATGCCCAGCAGGTGCGATTTCAATGAAACATTACACAAATGAGCAAATCGAAGCAATGATTGAAACTGCTTTTAATGAAAAGAAAGATCTCGAATCACCTACTCCTTGATCTTCGACTAAAAATTTAGATTAATCCCTTTTTGGGATTACTATTTTTTCTTTTTTATTTACAATCACATTTATCTGAAATGTATGTAATTTGCTCAAGTGTTTTTTCCACTATTTTTTTCAAGTTCTTTCGCTTTTCTTCAAACTCCTTGTAAACTTCTTTAAGAGAAATTTTGTCTTGCATTCCTGCAGCGAAATTAGTTACTAGGCAGATTGTTGAAAGACACATTCCTAATTCTCTAGCTAGTATACATTCAGTAACAGATGTCATGCCAACCAGAGTTCCTCCTAAAATTCTAAAAGCATTTATTTCTGCCGGTGTTTCAAATCTTGGTCCCTCAGTACACACATAAACTCCTTTATCATGAATATCAATCTTGCATTCTTTCCCAGCTGACGTAATCACTTTTCGAATATCTGAACAATATGGATTTGTGAGATCTATATGAATAACTCCAGAACGTTTTTCACCTGAATGCAAAGTTATCTCAAATTTTCCATCGAAAAATGTTTTAGGTCTGCTTTTTGTGAAATCAATAAATTGATCTGGTACGATAAAACTCCCTGGTGGTATATCTTTATTTATTGAACCTACTGCACTAGTGGTTATAATTTTGCTAACGCCTAATTGATGTAATGCATAGATATTGGCTCTATAATTAACCAAATGTGGTGGTATACTATGTTTTATTCCATGTCTTGTTATGAAAGCTATGTCTTTGTTTCCAAGCTGTGTCAAGTATACAATTACATCTCCGAATGGGGTTTTGATTGTTTTTTTCTGCGAATCAATAACCGGTTTATAGAAACCGGAGCCGCCAATTATACCAATTATTTGAGTCATCTAATCCACGATTTGATATTTGTGAGAGTCTTTTTGGTTTTTTCGGCGATGATTTTCTGATTTGTTTAATTTCTTTTTCCTCCAAAACTATTCATGATAAACTAGTCAAAAGATTTAAGTTTCAGATGTTAGAGAAATAGCTTCATGTCAAATTATGAAGAATTGCTCAAACGCGCTCGAGAGCAATTGCCAGAGAAAATCTTTGAAAAATCTCGTTTCGACCCGCCAAAACCTGATGTAGTAATTGAAGGAAATCGTTCTTTCTTTCAAAATTGGCACCAAGTTGTAACCGCATTAAATCGAGATGAGAATCATCTCTTAAAATTCCTAACAAAAGAATTAGCAACCTCTGCTAATATTGAAGGTCAAAGAGCAGTCTTTTCAGGCAAGCATAATCGAGGAACCATGATTGATTTATTGAATCGCTACATGAAGGAATATGTTATTTGCTCAGAATGTGGAAAACCAGATACTCATTTGGTTAAAGAGGATCGAATCAACTTTCTCGTATGCGAAGCTTGTGGTGCTCGAGACAGTGTAAAATCAGTTTAAGATACTTTAATAGTGAATAAATCTTTGAGAGATTTCAATGCCGAAAAAGCAATTGTTTTACCTTCGAGTGCGACAAACGCAGAAAGAATATTTAGTCACAGTATGTGATAAAGAATTACTCGGAAAAACAGTAAGTGAAGGTGAACTAGAGCTCTGTGTCAATGATCACTTCTACGGAGGGGATCTTGTTCCATTAGAGAAATGCTTGGAACAACTGAGAATTGCCTCTAGCTTTAATCTCATCGGTAAAGGAATTGTTGATGCTGTTATAGAGAATAGAATGGTTAATGAATTGGCTGTCATGTGGATTAATTGTAAGGACCATGGAAAAGTTGGTCATGTCATGTTCCTCCGGTGACACAAATCAAGATTAATTACTTATTCTTACTCGAGTATTTTCTAAGGTGAAACCTATGAGTCAGATTTGTTGTAAATGTGGAAAAAGTGAAGAAGAAGAACAAATTGTCGAAGGTTTTTGTCTTAGTTGTTACAAGACCGAGTTTCCATTAATTACTTCTTTCTATGAAAAACAATTCAATTTAACAGCGTGTAAACTGTGTGGCGATCTGATGTTCCATAGTAAATGGCATGAGGTTCATGATGATCCAAAGCAAACAGTTCTGAATATATTGGAAGTATTTCTTAAAAAAACGAAAAAAGAAAAAGATGCCAAAGTTGTCCTTATCGAAGATTTTGATGAACCATCTTTTGATGTGGCTTCCAAACAAACTCTGAAGATTCTATTTGAGGGAACCACAAATGAACAAGTTCCTCCTTATCAACAAGAAACCAATCTGGATCTCATCATTAATATTGGTGTTTGTGAAAGATGTGCGAAATTCACTCGAGGGTATTTTGAGTCCATCGTTCAGGTTAGAAGTGATCGCAGAATAATAAATGATGATGAGCAATTAATGATTACAAAATTAGTGCAAGAAATGAAAGATAAAAGAGCAGAAACCGGAGATAGAATGGCCTACATCTCCAAAGTTGTTGATCAATCTAAGGGAGGAGTGGATTTGTATGTTGGAAATGAGAAATTTGCCAAAAGCATAGCAGCTTACCTAGCAGATAATTTAGCAGCATCTACTGAATACAGTACAAAATTGAAATCCCACAAAGATGGGAAACCAGTTTACCAATCTACTTATTGCATACGTTTGCCCTATTTTGAGATAAGTGATGTAGTTAGTTATCTAAACGATAATTATCAGATTATTGGAATAAAACAGGGTCGTGCTGCATTAATGCATCTAAAAACTCGCGAACCTAAAACTCTTGCAGCAAAAGAGAGTCATCCCGATTACCTGAAGGTTTTGAAGAAGAAGGATCAATTACAAAAATACATAATTGTTGCTTTACAACCACCAAATGTCTCTGTAATGAATGAAGTTTCCTATGAGACAATAGACATAGATATTTCAGCTATTTTCGAAGACCATAAAGATGGTGAAGAGATCTTAATGGTAGAACTTCCAGACGGATTATTCGAGTGCAAAAAAATATAGTTTTTTTTATATTTTCTTCTTGAAAATATAAACAGAAAATATTAAGTGCAGTTTCTAATGTTATAGATTAAAAACTAATGTATTTTGTAGTAATTAGAAGGAAATTGATGATATGTCATCTAAAAAACATCCTCTTTTAGAAGAGGCACCTCACAAGGAGATTCTTCTTGGAAATGATGCTTATGTTAGGGGAATGATAGAAGCAGGAGTGAAAATAGCTGCTGCATATCCCGGTTCACCCACAAGTGAAATTGGAGTGAGACTTGGTCAAATATCAGAGGAAAGTGGTATTTATTTCGAGTTTTCAACTAATGAAAAAGTTGCTACAGAAGTGGCTGCTTCAGCTGCTATTGGGGGAGCTCCAGCAACATGCTTCATGAAGAGTGTCGGGCTTAATGTTGCTGCTGATTCCTTTGTCCAGTTAAGCATGTATACAATGCCTGGTGGGTTAGTTGTCATTCTTGGTGATGATCCTGGACCTCATTCCTCACAGAATGAGCAAGACAATAGGCATTATGCGAAAATTGGTCACTTACCTATGATTGAACCTGCTAACGCCCAAGAAGCGAAAGATTACTTTGTGTTTGCCATGGAGTACGCACAAAAATGGAAAATGCCAGTTGTTGTGAGATCAACAACAAGAATCTGTCATCAAACAGGTTTAGTCGAATATGGTGCAATTAAGAATCCTGAAATTGAGAGAGGATTCGATCCAAAAAGAGAGGGAGGGTACGTCCCTCTTCCAGCAACACTAAAACCTTTGAAAGAAAAATCACTTAGAAATCTAAAGAAGTGGGAAGAACTTGCTAATAGTGGTGCTTTACTAATAGATGAAAAAGTTGGGAAAGGTGAAGCGCAAATCGGTATAATAACTGCAGGGCATGCGTATGCTGCAACAAAAGCAGCATTACGAATACTCGGTGTTTCTGCAAACATCCTAAAGCTGGGAATAATTTATCCTCTTCCAATGAAGAAAATCATTGAGTTCATTAAGAAAAACAAGATTGTAAAAATCTTGGAAGAACTTGATCCCTTCATTGAGGAATTGATCAAAGTTGAACTCTACGAAGAAGGATATTCGGGAACCAAAATAATAGGAAAGTATAGAGAAAAAGACTATGAGGATTTAATGATTTCAGAGTATGATACAGCACGATTAGTTGGTATGTTTGCTAAACTATTAGGTGTTCCCAATCCACTCATAGTAACTAAACCACAAATAGATGTACCAAGGCGTTCACCTGTCCTTTGTCCTGGTTGTGGGCACCGAACCTCTTTCCATGCAGCGAAGATTGTTATGGATAAATTGAAAGGTCATTCGATGGCTGATATTGGTTGCTATTCATTAGGATACTTAGACCCACACAATCAAGGAACCTTGCTATACTCAATGGGAAGTGGAGTGCCAGCTGCCTCAGGAATGAAACTTGCACTACCAGATACAGCAATAATGTCATTTGTAGGAGACTCAACATTCTTCCATGCAGCAATGCCAGGAATAGTGAATGCAGTATTCAACAAACACAAAGTAGTGCTAATGGTCATGGATAATGGGATTACTGCAATGACAGGCCACCAACCTAATCCTAATACTGGCAAGAAATCCCTTGGTGCTCGTTTACCAGCCAAGTACAAGGATAATGAGACTATTAGTATTGATGATACTTTGAAAGCCTGGGGTGTTAAATTTGTTAGACGCGTTCCTGCTTATAATGTCGCTGCTTTAGTTGAAGCATTAGAAGAAGCTTTTACTCAAGACGAATTTGCTGTGGTTATTCAAGATGAACCTTGCGCTCTTATGCGTTCCAAAGCAGAATTACGAGCTGGGACATTAGCTAATCCTTATCAAATTGATAATGACATTTGTCGTAATATTCAAGCTTGTTTATCTGATTTCGCTTGCCCGGCTATTGAGAAGAAAGGTGAGAAACCACAAATAAACACAGATCTCTGTATTGGTTGTGGTTGCTGTGTGCAAACTTGTCCGCTTAAGGGGAAACCCATTAAGCAAATGGAGGAATTTACTCGTATTTAGGAGGAAGAAAAATGACTGGAAAGAAATTAAAAGTTCACGTTACTGGCATGGGTGGTCAAGGCATTGGTTCTACTACTCGAGTCTTAGCCACTGCTGCTAAGCTTGCTGGTTTGACTGTCATGACTATGGAAACCCATGGTTTGGCTCAAAGAGGTGGAGTTGTTGTCTCTGACCTTGCTATTGGTTATGATCCCACTGAATCCCCCCAATGTGCTGTTGGAGAAGCAGATGTTATCATTGCTCTTGAAGCTCTTGAGTCACTTCGATCTATGCCTAAGCTAAGAAAAGAAGGTATTGTAGTTGTTAATACAACCATGTATCAACCATTATCAGTTCGTTATTCTAAAGGAGAGATAAAATATCCTACTTTAGAAGAAATCGAATCGGAGTTGAAACGTGTAACCTCTACTGTTATTTTAGTTCCCGCTCAAGAAGATGCCCAAAAACTCGGCTTAAGTCAAACTATGAACATGATCCTCATTGGTGCCCTTACAGCAAATACCAAAATCCTCCCCATCACCAAAGAACAAATTGTTGAAAGTATGAAAGCAATTCTTCCGCCAAAATTTGTTGATATCAATCTTCAAGCTTTTGAAAAAGGATTCAGTTATAAATTATAAGAAACAAACTTCTTCCTTTTTATTTTTTTTTACTCTTATCCTTCGATGGAAAAAAGATATATTGTTTTAGATTAAAGTATCGTATGAAGCGTGAACTAAACGATATGGAATATATGAATTACTCCATGGGGCAACCATACAATTTAGCGGTAGTTATACGCATCATGGGTAATTTGACCGAAGAATCTTTGAAATCAGTTTTTGTTAAATTACAAATACGACATCCTCTACTGAAGGTAAGAATTGAACATGATGACAAAGATATACCATGGTTAACATCAGAAAACGTTGAAGCAATTCCAATAACTGTTGTTAAAAGATTAGATGAAGCACATACTAGGAGGGAATTTCAAAAGCACTTAGTAACTCCATTTGATTATGAAAAGAAAGAGCAGCCACTCTTTCGCATTACTTTATTATCTTCAAATCAGAATTCCGATCTTGTTCTGTGTGCCCAACACACAATCACTGATGGAATGTCTATGGTTTTTCTTGTACGAGATCTTATGAAATATTTGAATTATCCCAAAGAGAAAATTGATGTACTGGATGCTCCAGCAAATACCCAAGATATTTTCTCTAAAAAAATAAGAAGAACGATTTCTAAAACTTCGTTTAGAGCTAAAATTCTGATTATACTATTGAGAATTTATCATGCATTTCTTTTTGGTGTAGGAAAAGGAAAGAAGAAAATAGAGGAAACAATGGAATCGAAGCATGTAGATTTGCAAATCCATTCCTGGAATTTTTCAGAAGAACAAACTAAAAGTTTCTTGAAGAAATGTAAGACTAGAAGAATTTCTGTTCATAGTGCTATTTGTACTGCTTTTTTGCCTGAAATATCAACAATCAATAATCCTGTTGATTTAAGGAATAGACTGAATTTCCCTATAGGGGAATCTTTTGGTCTTTTTGCAGGTGGTACTGTTATATCAATGAAATATAGAAATAAGAAAGATTTTTGGTCTAATGCCCAACGCTATCAAAGGAAGTTAATTTGGAATTTACGTGATAGGAAAGTATTCGGAATCCATCGAGCTTTTAACAAATCTGTTTCTCTTTCTGATATGAGTAAACTTGGAATACTTTTTGTTGACATTCTTAGTAGAGAAAATCCTTTTGCAATTACAAATTTACGAGACCTAGATAGACTAGGACTTACTCTTGAGGCTGAAAATTTCTCTATTGAATCTTTTTATGGGGCTATTTCTAATGCGCTTGATGCGATGACCGTTGTAGTTTTTACTTTAAGAAAGAAAATGTATTTTCATTATATCTATATGGAAACGCATCATGAAATTGACAGAATTAAGCAAATTTCTGAAAGCGTTATAAAGACACTTTTGGAATCTTAGAGAAATATTTAACATACAACATTAAGAATCATTATCAAAAAAAAGTAGTTGAGAAAACATGAGAGATATTCGACGTAAAGAAAAAGCTATTACTGAAGAAAAGGAACTAATAGCCATTCTTCAACAAGCAAAATATGTTACTATTGCCATGTGCCAAGACAATGAACCATATCTGGTTAGTATGAGCCATGGATATGATCCTAAGAAGAATTGTATTTATTTTCACTGTGCAAAAGATGGAAAGAAAATGGATATTTTGAAAGAAAACAATGTTGTCTGGGGTCAAGCCCTTTTTGATGCTGGGTATGATCATGGTAAATGCAGTCATAATTATGCTACAACAATGTTTAAGGGAACTGTCTCATTTCTTGATGATTTCGAAGAAAAGAAAGCTGCTTTGCATTTGATGGTGTATCAACTCGAAGACGATCCAGAAGCTTATCTTAGCAAGCCAATTTCAGAGAAAGCTATCACTAATGTTACAATTGGCAGAATTGATATTGAATACATGAGTGGTAAAAAGGCGAAAGAAGTAGTAATTGAGGTTTAACTCCAGAGGAATCGATAACTAAACACAAGTCCTAAAACAATGGCTACACCCATTATTCCACATATGATAATAACAATCGTTTGGATTCGTTTTAGGCGTTTTTTCTTTTGACAACTTGTACAGATATAATCAGAAACAGAACCAATTTCGATTCCGCCACCTTTCCCAAATTCAGCATGAATTTTACAAATATCATGACGACAAACAGAACATCTTGCTATAGTTTCTCGACCACAAATATAACATTCTGTCATTTTTACACCTTTTGTGTTTAGTTATTCTAAGAGGGATGATTGGGATTAGAATGGGAATTCGTATCCTTCTAATCCAAGTTCTTTTATCATCATATTTATGTCATCTTGCAGACTCTTATTTAGAGGAACTCCTTCCTCAGCAACTTGTAATGCACTATAATATGATTGCTCTCCAGCAGTATAGATTCGATCCTGGCCTGGAGCTTTCTTAGCATTCCTCAATGTACGACAAATGTTTCCAGTAATTTTCTTGAAGACATCTACAGAGATGAATTTTGAAACATCAATTGCTAAGAAGAAATGGCCTATTTTGTAACCCTTATCTAAAGTAAGGTCTTTCAAAAACGGTCCTCCGGATAATGCAGCGGACAACATATCCACGAGAACAGCATAACCATAGCCTTTGTGTCCACCTAGTGTTTCACCTGAACCACCTAGTGGGAGTAAGGCTGCTTCTCCTTTCATTAATAGATCTAAAATTTCTACTGGATCAGTTGCTAATTCGCCTTTGCTATCTATCACCCATCCTTCCGGAATTGGAGTATTTGTTCTTGAAGCGACTTCTATTTTTCCTCTTTGTGAGATGGATGTAGCGGCATCTAATATGAAATCAAATTCCTCATCTGTGGGGACTCCAAACGTTAGAGGATTGGTTCCCATCATGGGTTCGACACTAAAAGTTGGGGCTATTGCTGGTCGGGCATTTGTAACAGATAGACCTATCATGTTTTTCTTTGTAGCCATTAGTGCATAGTAGCCAGCTATTCCATAATGTGTGGAATTTCCTACTGCTACTGCCCCAGTACCATATTCTGCAGCTTTCTCAATTGCCATCTCCATTGCTTTATGAGAAACCACATGTCCCATTCCGTTTCCACCATCAAGTGTTGCAGTAGTAGGACTTTCCTTTATTATGGTAATTTCAGTTGTGGGTTTATGATAGCCAGCTTTTATTCGATCATAATACATTTTCAAGCGTTGAATACCATGTGAGGTTATTCCTCGGAAATCTGAGACAATTAATACTTCAGCACATATTTCAGCATCCTTTTCAGGGACACCAAGTCCCATGAAGACATCTTTCATAAAATTCTCTAATAGTTTTGCATCTACTTTTACTACATCTTCACCCATGTGTCATTTCTCCAAAGTGATTGTATTTCTGTTTTTATTACCCTATACTTATTTTTTAACTTGTTTGAGTAGAGGTTTTATTAGTATTGCATACTATACTTTTTTGATAGATATTTGTGTGTTTTTAAAACATCAGTGAATGATTTTTTAATGACATACAACAAATAATTATTACTTAAGATTTGGATGGACAATTTTGGTTAATTACCTCTGTATTTCTGAGAAACCAACAGCAGCAAAACGTCTTGCAACTGCTCTTGATCAGCAAGGAAAACCAAAGAAACTTCTAAATCCCAGGAATTTCTCAAAAGTTCCTGTTTATGAGTGCCGTAGAAATGGTGATACGATTTTTGTTATACCAGCTTTAGGACATCTTTTCTCTACAGTTGAAGATTCCGCGAGAGGGTGGCATTACCCAGCGTTTAGTTATAAATGGGTTCCCTCGTATTTAGCGAATCCAAAGCATGGTTCACGACCTTTTATTGCTGCTTTCACAAAATATGGCAAGGATGTTGATGAAGTAATAGTAGCTACGGATTACGATCTTGAAGGAGAAGTAATTGGTGCTTCTATTGCAAAATTCGCTTGTGATAGACAATTAACTGATGTCAAACGGATGAAATTCTCGACTCTAACCAAAGAGGATATTGTTAATTCTTATGAGAACATGCATCCAACTGTCAACATTAACTTAGCAAATGCTGGTTTTGCTCGACATGAGATTGATTGGTTGTATGGTATTAATTTAACTCGAGCATTGACTCTTTCAATAAAGCACTCAACTGGGAGATACAAATTAGTCACAACCGGAAGAGTTCAAGGACCTACATTGAAATTTGTAGCGGATAGGGAAAGAGAAATACAAACATTCGTTCCAACTCCTCGTTGGGTAATTGATGCTAGAATCGTACTTGAAGGAGAAGAAATCCCTCTAGAATTTAACCAAAAGTTTGTTCCTACTCTCGCAGAAGCTGAAAAAATAGTCTCCGAAGTTATCGATAAGGATGGAGTAGTAAGCAAGATTAGCAGTAGAGAATTTAGTCAAAATCCACCCTTACCATTCAATTTAGGATCATTACAATCAGAAGCTTATCGTTACTTTGGTTACACTCCTAGTAGAACACTTCGAGCTGCGGAAACTCTGTATTTGAGTGCGTTGATTTCTTATCCTAGAACGAGTAGTCAGCAATTCGCGGAATCAATTAATCATAAAGTAATCCTCAAAGAACTCACAAAAAATGAGTTGTACAAAGCAAGAGCAAATAAACTACTAGCACTACCAAAGCTTAAGCCAACAAGGGGAAATAAACGGGATCCTGCTCATCCACCCATTCATCCTACAGGGAATAAAGCACCAGCCAGTCTAAGTGGAGACGCAAGTAATATTTACAGATTAGTAACTTGTCGTTATCTTGCTATGTTTGGTCCTCCAACAGTCAAGAAAAGCCTTAGACTTGATATTGATGTGAATAAACACATTTTCTTCTTACGAGGAATGAAGGTTTTGAAAAAGGGTTGGTTGGAGTATTATGCTCCTTTCGGTAAGGTTGACGAAATTGAATTACCAGATCTTGCAGAAGGAGATACAGTCAATATCTCAAGCATTATGCTCAAGCAAAGCTACACTCAACCCCTAGCTCGGTATAATCCAAATTCCCTTTTGAAGAAAATGGAAGATGAAGAACTTGGAACAAAAGCTACCAGAGCAAGTATTATAGATATTTTGTATTCTCGAGGTTATATAGAAGATGATAGTATATATGCAACTGATTTGGGATTTGCTGTAATTGATACTTTGGAGAAAAATAGTCCAGATATTATTTCAGTAGAGTTAACTAGAAACTTGGAAAAGGAAATGGAAAGTATCACTACTGGTGATAAAAGAAGAGAAATTGTATTAATGGAATCAATAATACTGTTGAAGAAAATTCTCGAGAGCTTCTATCAGAAGGAAAAAATAATCGGCGTTACTTTACAGGAACAAGTACAGAACCTAAAGCAAAGACAAAGAATGCTAGGATTATGTCCTGTCTGCAAACAAGGTGATTTGATAATAACTCGTTCCACGACAACGAAGAAGCGATTTGTTGGTTGCACAGGATACTACAAGAAACTATGTGATTGGTCTGCACCTATACCTCAAGCGGGGTACGCTTCTCCCACCAAAAATAACTGTAAACATTGCGGCTTTCCGATGCTAACAATTCGAAAGAAAGGTAAGCGACCATATACTATCTGTCCAAACTGGTTGAATTGTTCCGGCACTCCAAAGGAAGTACTGGAAAATTATGAAAATAACAAGGCAGAAGCTTTGGAAGGCGTAATTGAGGATTCGGAGGATTAGGAAATGGTTCAGTGTCTAGTGTGCAAAGCAACAATCGAAAAAGGAAAGTACTGTGATGCTCATTTAATTGCAAAGAAGAATCTTGAGGAAAAATACAAAGATTGGCAAACAGCATATGGAAAACTTGATTGGAAAGAATACCTTACACGAATGGCTAATGATCAAGATATTCCTATAGGTGATTGGGCTCGCGAAGTCGCAGATCACATGCTAAAAAATGAGAAATAGATGAAAGAATTAGACGATTTGGAGTTAATATACTTGAATAAAATGCTTGGATTTGGACAAGTTCTCTGGGATTTAACAGTTTTCGTAGATTTCCAATTTCTTAAGGATTTAGAGATAGATGTTGGTGGACACAGAATAGTTGATGTCGAAACTATAGATGGAATACTCGAAAAACTGAAGAAACAGGATAAGCAAGTCATAAAAAATTCAGGGGGAAGCTGTGCGAACGTTATGTCCAATATGGCTAAATTAGGTTCTCAAACTGCTTTTTGTGGAAAGCATGGTGATGATGTAGATGGTTGGAAATACATGAATATTCTCTCTAATGAAGGGGTAAAAACACATAGCATTGTTGATAAGGAAAACTCGACAGGACAATTACTTTCGCTCATCACACCAGATAAAGATCGAACCTTCATTGTATATCGTGGTGCGTCAGAAGTTTTACTACCAGATCATGTTGATAAAGAATTACTTCATATGTCAGATGTTGTACACGTTGAAGGATACTTGATTATTAACTCTGATGAAGCACTCTGGAAGATTTTTGAGGAAGCAAACAAAATAACCTTTGATTTAGCAGCTTATGCTATAATCGAAAATACCAGACCAGTTCTACAAAAAATGATGAAGAAACATCCACCTATGATTCTGTTTTCGAATTTAAGTGAAGGACAAGCGTTCACCCAAAAAGAAAAGCCAGAAGATATTTTGGATGCAATGTTAGAGTTCTCTGAAAATTCCGTTTTAACACTTGGAAAAGATGGTGTAATGATAAAGAAAGAAAATGGTGAAGAACATTTTGAAGCAGCAATAAAGACAGATCCGTTGGACACCACAGGTGCAGGAGACTCCTTTTCTGCTGGTTTCCTTCACGAATTTCTTAAGAATTGTGATATCAAGAAAGCATCACAATTAGGTGTGAGAACTGCAAGTGCAACGATTACCAAAGTAGGAGCTCGCTCATTTCATCCAAGACAATTGGATGAGATTATTACATAGTACTTCTATGTTTTCAAGGTCATAACTGTCGAACTTTCATCGCAAAGTGATACAAATTCAATTGATGTCTTTACAATAGCAGGTACTTCTGAGCGTTCAATTTTTCTAAAACCCATTTTCTCGAAAAACTTTTCAGCTGTATCAGTTAGTAAAAATAATTGTTCAATTCCAATTAATTTCGCGTATGCAACTATTGCTAGAGTAAGTTGCTTACCGTAGCTTTTACCTTGATGATCTGGATGTACTACTGCGGATCTAAGCAAAGCATATTGTTCGTACTTTTCTAAACCCACACAACCAATGATTTCTTCTTTGGTATCAATTTCGCGTATCAAAAGAAGGAAATGATCAATACTCTCTTCTACGCCTTCAATTGGAAGATTAACAAGTCCTAGTAAAGCATAAACCTCTTCTAAGTCTGAAGCTTTTGCTCCTTCAATTTTTATGGTTGCTTGTGACATTTTTTCCCCCACAAAGTGGTTCTATTTAGGATAATTAATGGTGGACCGGGCGGAATTTGAATCCGCGGCCTCCTGAATGCGAATCAGACGATCTACCAGACTGTTCTACCGGCCCATTTTTGTTTCATTATTTGAAAGAACTCGTTTTTTCTTTTAATGATTTGTGGTATATTCACCATTAAAAAATATCCTACTTTAGGGGTCACCCAAATAGATAAAAAGTATATCCGATTTACAAAGTATGTGTAATTTAGCAATTTTACCGAAAAAAAAGAAGAAAATCCACTATAATAGAGGGTGCTAAAATGGCAATTAAGGAAGCGAAGAATCTTGAATTATTACCTCGCTTATCAGCAAATGAGAAAAGAGTTTTTACCGTTTTAACGAAATATGGAGTTGGTACTACTCTTGAAATTGCTCAGCGAAGTAATATTTCTAAAGGTAGGGTTCCTGCGGTATTAGAAACCATGATTCAAAGGGGTTTTGTTGTTCCTTTGAAAGCAGACGATGAAGGCAATCGACGCTATGCTGCAGTTTATCCCATAACCAGATTCATACAAATTGTAGATAGGTTAATTTCATCACTAGAAGCACGAACGAGTGAGTGGGACTCCACTACTCAAATTGTGTATGACTTCACTGAGAATGCTATCAGAAATGTTCGTGAAGCTAGTATGGATGAACGACGAAAACGTACCGATAGGTCAGAGGAAGACATCAAAGACATGGAAATGGCTATGGATGCTTCCTTCAGTGGTATTCTCGCTTCAGTTGAAATGGATTTGAAGGATCTAGGTAAAATTGCTCAAACTTCCAATGAATTCCTTACAGAATCCTCTATACGAACAGATGAGACGTGTGCGAATATCAGTCGAGCTCTAAAACCATTAGAGAAGAACTTCTCAGATGTTTTAGGAAAAGCCCAAACAAATGTTTTTGATAAATTAGAAGAAACTGTTGACGCTCGAGTTAGCAATGTTATTGATTTTGAAACCAAAGCTCTTGGAGCTTTTGATGAGGTTTTAGATGCCTTTAATGCTTCACAAGACGCCTTCGAGGACATAGTTTTTAACGTCTTAGATTCTGGTATTGCTGATTTAGAGAAGGTTACAAGACCCATTAATGAGCAAATTGAGGAAGCAATTAGTTCACTGACTGTTGCAGTTCGAGAGGCTTCTAACTATTTCCAAGCTGAAATCCTACGTGTTCTTATAGAACAAAAACGACCAATGATTACTTGTTTGGAAAAACTACGCCCATTAACCACAAATGTTATAGAACGTTCTTATGTGACACAGAACGACATACTTAGCGAACAATTCCAAGAAATAGGAGGAAATATGGAGAGTCACACCTCAATATTTAGTGAAGCGTTGGAACAATTAGCTAAAGAATTCAACAATAGAGTTGCAAATCTCATCGAACAAACAGATGCGGGTTTCACAGCAGCAAAAGATGAAATTGTCCCAATTGAAACGAAATTCAAGGAAACTTCCCAAGCTAATCTTGAAGAGAAAAATCAACTCTTGCATACTACTTCCAACAAAACTCGAGAAGTCCTTAATGAAATGATGGAACAATTTATTCTCATTCTCAATAGATCTGTTGCCCAGTATCAAATGGATTTAGGAGATATGGTTGCAAAGCTTGAATCAGACTTCCTAGGCAATGTGGATAATCAAGGAACAGGCATTCAAAACATAGTTAATTACATCAACATTACATTGGTATCTCCCATACAAATTCTAATGAAAGATCTCGATAAACTAAATGAACAAATCGAGAAGGAAGAGTCAGATTTTCTAGGAAAATTCGAGAAAACATTAACAGAAGACCTTCTTCAAATTAGTCAAAATTTCAATAATGAGACTAAGAAGAAAGAAGATTCGCTTGATAAAGAAGTTAGTCGAGTTGTTGATAGATTCGATAAAGAGATTGATAATAATCATGACTTGCTGAAAAGTAGACTTAGTTCAAGTCAAAAGAAATTACAGTCTGTTTTCAAAGAGTTTTCTAATGAACACCAAAAAGAACTAAGGACCACTCGTAAAGAAGTTGACAATTTAACTAATAAACTTGAACGGTGGAGAGGAGAGAGTGTGACTACTCTTACTCAACATGTCAATACAAGAGTTAACGAAAGCATGAGTGTTCTTTCGAGCGAAATCAATGAAATCATAGCAAGAATCGAGAACAAAGGTCAAGTTTCTGAGGACGAGCTAATTAAAATTATAAAAGAATCCTATAATGACATTTCAGGTAGCTTCAAGGATTTTGGAAGCAACGTTACTGATCTTCTCCAAAAATCCCTTGATGACGTAGGTAATACTTTGAAAAGTGATAGTTTAACAATTAATAATCGTCTAGTTCAATTTAAGAAAGAACAAGACAAATTGATCGATGAAACAAAAGAACCTTCTTTCAAATTAATTGATGAAATTAAAGACGACTACAATGATCTTTACAAGAAACTAGTAAGAAACATAGAACGATTCTTCACTGAGGAATTAGACGCTTTCAAGAAAAGCAGAAGTGATGTTGGAAAGTCGCTTGAGAATGTTCTTAATCGTCGAGGTTCTCGAACTTCCAGAGAAATTGATTCTCTAAAGCAAGTTTTCGATAAAGCTCGAGAAAACAATGTCAGAAAAACTCAAAATAGTTTTGAAGACATTGAGAAGAACGTCGCTCGAGAAGCTTCTGAGCTTCTTGATCAGGAAAGAAATACTAGATCGACTATTATTAATCTCAC
This sequence comes from Candidatus Heimdallarchaeota archaeon, assembly GCA_019894765.1. The sequence continues at coordinate 10,312 of JAGXNT010000012.1, read as the reverse complement.
CGAGAAAATCATTAAGGATTTAACTGATAGTGTGAACTCTACAGCTCAGACTCTTAGAACTAGTCTTTGGGATGGTTCTGAAACAATTTTTGGGCAGGCAGCTGCTGAAATCAATAAGCAAGAAATTGAACTAAGCACTATAAATGACAAGCAATTAGAAGAAAGTCTCAATTCTATACAAGAATTAACAGGGCTTGTCAGAGACCAATTAGATTCTTTCAAACAGAAAACAACTGTTTTACAAGACAAACAAATCGAAGATGTTTATGAATTTAAGAATTCCTTTACACGATCCTTAGATGAGGACCTACTCAATAGACTCGATTCTTTGAAATCTACTAATGAAGATCTAGTACAATCCAACAATAATGCAGCATCAGATCTCAGAGAAGTTATAGATGTCGAAGTTAGCAAAAGTGTACAAGAACTCGAAACCAAAACTTCCGGAATTGAAGGAGCAATTTATAGTACAGTTAGCAATATTACTGCTGAAACTGCACGAAGAACTGAAGACCTCATGGTTGTTGGTGAGCAAGCCGTTTTAGGTATAGAGGAACGTTACACTGAGAACTTGGAAGACATTCGACAAAAACTTACAGACGAAGTTGTTAGTCGAATTGAAGAAGAAGCTAAACGTATTGAGGGATATAAAGATGGTCTCAGAGATATTGGTAGAGAACATCGAACAGTTTATGGAACAGCAGTAACCGAGTTACACGAAACACTGAAAACTGATTTGAAAGATGCAGAAGAAGCAGCTACGAGAACTATTAGTAGTTGTGAAAGCATATCATGTCGATTCTTGAAAGATTTAGACGCTGAGATTAATGCTATGGGTGACAGAGTTGGACTTAGCACGGAAAGATTAACGGATGAATTGCTGACTGATTTCGATCGAGTTTTGCAGAAAGTGAAACGAGAAGTTGCCTTATTTGCTCGGAAGCAATTTGAGTTATCAAATAAGAGCAATCACGAGATTGCTGAAGCCTTCTTGAAATCAGTAGATGATTTGGAAGAAGTCATGTTGAAACAAATTGAGAGCTTTACTAAGAGAACAAATATGTCCATGGAGAAAACAAAGGAACTCTCTAATGTTGTTAATGATAACATCAAAGATATTTCTGGAAGCTTTAAGGAACTAGTTGAATAATTAACAAAAACAAAAGGAATCTATTTAACAAAGATACAGTTCTTTGTTTTTTAGATTGCATTGAAGAATAGTAACCAAGTCGATGAAACTAGGGATGATTCAGAAATCCTTGAAGATTCATCAGTAGAGAAAGTAAAACGTGGTATTCCAAGGCATGTTTACATTCTTATTGCTGTTGCAATGGTTATGACTTCTTTTGCTTCAATCCTAATTCGATATGCTGGGGAAGGGATAACATTAATTGATTCCACTCTTACGCCTGCAGATGCGACTGTTATTGCTTTTTGGCGCTTGTTATTTGCTACTATTGGGATGTTTATAGGAACATTAGTATCGAGAAATTTGAAGCAATTCAAGAAAGTAAAAGTTAAACGAGATTTACCATTACTTGCTTTATCAGGACTCATGTTAGCAATTCACTTTGCGACATGGAACCTCTCATTGCAAATAACAAATATTGCTAGTTCCATGACAATTGTCTATCTCATGCCTTTTTTTGCATTGATTTTATCCTTCTTTTTCCTGAAAGAAAAAGTTTCATGGGCGCAATTTGGAGCAATAATTCTAGCAATGATCGGAGCTATTGTTGTTGGTCTTTCACCTTTGCTTATTTCTGAAGATACAGGGAGTATAAGAGGAGATCTTATTGCACTTGTTGGTGGGATTTCTGCAGCAGCATACTTTGTGATAGGGAGAAAAATGAGGGAAAGATTGGATATCTTTTCTTATGCTACGATCGTATACGGAATCTGTACCATATGTTTGTTAGTGTTTATTCTAGCATATCCTCAAGCAAGGCATAAAATTATAGATGATTTAAGATGGTGGCACTTCTTGTTTTTCGGATTGCTGGCACTGGGACCTTCTTGTCTAGGGCATACTCTGTATAATTACAGTTTGGGATTTGTAAAAGCTCCAGTTATTACTGTTACAGCTTTAGGCGAAATGTTTGGTGCTACAATTTTAGCATATGCCTTTTTCCGAGAAATACCATCTTGGTTAGTCTTCATTGGAATGGCTTTAGTTGCTACGGGAATTATCATTACAGTGATTTTTGAAAATAGAGCAATGAAGAAACAACTAGAATCACCAACCACACCAACAGAGAAAATATCTGAAGGATAGAATAGTGGAAAAAATAAGAAAACCTCTTTCATCTTGCATACTACTGCTCCTCCAAAATTTGTTTAGCAAGATCAACTTTCGATTCTTTTTTGTCTTGGTGCTTCTCAATGAATTTCCTTGCTCGAGAGAATAAGTCTTGTTTACATTCCCCGCAAAGGATTGTTCCAGACTTACATTCTTGTTGTCTTTTCTCAAGATCTTTGTCATTTTCCATAAAGAAGAATCTGTAAAGATCAAACACTCTGCAAATTTCAGGCTGACCACCAAGTTTGATTTGTTCTTGTTTTGTGTCTCTTCCACCAGTAATGATCGCTGGAATCTTCTTCTTTAGTGTTTTTTCAGTCTCTGATAAAGTGATTAAGAATGTACTTCCAGCACTCTTAGACATCTTGTCTCCACCATCTAAGGATCCTAGTATTTGATGGAAAGTAAATGAAGGCATTTTGAAACCATATAAATCTTTGAAATATTGTTTCCTAGCTAAGTCTCTGGTTAATCTTGAGTGAGGTGCTTGTTCTAAACCAACTGGAGTAACTGTGTATAATGGTCCTTCGTAATCTTCAAGCTGTGGTAGCAAGATATCACCAACTTGAATCAATGCACTCTGATATGCACCAAATGCTTGTTCGCCATAGATTCCTTTTAACATATTATATGTAACATTCCTAGAAAAAATGGCAGCAAGTCTGAGAACTTCTTTTTCTTCTGATTGCTTGTAGATGTAAGAATCTTCAAGATCCAAACCTAAAGCTAAGATGTCTGCTATGTTATCAATAGCAGTCTCATGTCCCTCCTTTAGTGGAGTCTTACTATGCAGATAAGCTTCCATGTCTGCAATACAGAAGTAGACTTTACCACCTAATTTTTGGAAATACAAAACTTCATTGCAAGTAATCAATGATCCAATGTGATATTGTCCTGTGGGTTTTATACCCGTCATTACAGCGAATTCTTGTTTTTTCCTTATGGCTTCAAATATTTTCTCAATATCTGTGTGCCCAAACATTAACCCTCTACGTAAGTAGGGATGAAGTAATCCTTTCTCGAGAGTGTCCACTACCTTATTGATGTCCTGAATACCGAATTCGGACATCGCTTTCTCATAATCTGTGATTTTGCCATCAAAGGCATCTATTGTCATCTCTTTAGTAATTTGAAAAACCTCCTAAAATGCTAAAACAAGTTGCTTGTGTTACCTAACATCATCTAGGAGGATTTAGAACCAATCACGCCAAGTGAATTCTAGATGAATAGATAAGGTAAACATAATCGCAACCTTACTTTTTACATAAAGTACTCTTATAAAAAAATTATTGAAAAATTTGATATAAATAATCAAAAATTAGGAAATAATAAATACTCATTTGTTTTATCATAATTGTTTACAATGAAAGCGTTAATTGTTTATTACACAATGGGTGGCCGAACAAAGAAAACTGCACATGCAGTTGCTAGTGCACTAACGAAGTATGAAGTAACTTTTGTTCCCATAGAATTACCTGGGAATTTCTTTCAAAGAATACAAGTCTTTGACGACTTTGAGAAAGGAGATTTCTCATTGATTGAAAATGAATTGAATAGCCTTGATGCTGCAAGCCATGATTTGGTTTTCTTTGGTATGCCTACTTACGGAAACAAACCACCCGGTACATTTCATGAAATAATGAAGAGAATGAAAAATTTCAGCGGAAAAAAAGTAGTCATTTTCACCACAGCTCGGTTTAGTGGAAAAGGTACACTTGAGTATATGAAGGAAAAAATCGAAGCAGAAGGAGCTCAAGTCATTAATCAATACAATTTCAAACGATTTTTCTGGATTGGTAAGAAAAAGGCTATGGAATTTGGCAAAGAAATCAATGATCTCTAAGTAGTGCTAAGTTATAGCACTAGACATTATTTTTACTCTATTCGAGCTCGAATTCTTTCAGCTCACCACCCACCGTGTGATAATGAACAACGATACGTTCTTCTTCAGGAATTGATTGTTCATTCATCTCTTTAGTGAATTTATCTTGTAAGCGATACAACTTGCCATACATTTCTGCTATTGTTTTAAGAATCTCAAATAGGTGTCTTGGTTTGGAAATCTTCAAATCGATCATGCTTATGGATATACTTCCGATTGGATAATCCTTGTCCTTTGGTTTAGCACCACTCTTAACAGCTTTTTCAATTCGCTCTAAATTATTTATCATAAAATTCTCAAGTATGTGATTATAGGCTAACCTCTTTCTATCCTTGTGAGCAGTATCCCCAATATCCGGATTTTTAGCCATGAGATTATAATAAAATGTTGCTATCTCCTCATCTGTTTTACTTGAGATGGCTTCATGTAATTTTGTAAAAACTTCTTCCATTTTCTCTATCGGTGGTTCGCTGAAATGTTCTAGGGCTAAATCAGTTAATTTATAAAAAATGCCTTTTTGACTATGTGTAATCTCTTCATCTAATCGCAATAATTCAGGTTTCTTGATTAATTCCTTAATGTGATAGTAAATGGTAGCTTCGTTTTTATTCAGTATTTTAGCTAGCTTCTTGATGTTAGATGAACCAAATGCATTAATCGCCATAATGATTGCATGCCGTGTTTCAATCTTGTAAACATCTGCTATTCTCTCTAGAATCTCTTTATCTTCCTTTTTTTCCTTGTATTTAACATCTAAATCCTTGATTTTCTTTTCCATAGTCTTATTCTCAGTTTAATTTTTATTAACTTTTACTAAAACAACTATATAAATTTAATCATCAAATTAATTGGATTATCCAATCATTTATATAGCAGATTGTTTAAGATTTAATCATCAAATTGTTTTAATCATCAAATAATAAAGCCTTGGAAGAGAAAAAAATGACAGAAACAAAAGTTGAAATGAAAGATCCAATAAAGAAATTAGAGAATGAAGAATTTGCTTTACGTCCTTTAAATCTAAAGCAAGATTTCGAGGAATTAATTCCTTTTTATGATGAAATCTTTGAGAAGGAACTATCAGCAAAAGGAGCATCGGTTAGAGCAATGCTGTCTGAGATGAAAGCGTTTATGCCTTTCTTTAGATTTATGGGTATTTTTTCCAAAAACTTTAGGCATGCTCTTGATGGTTTTGTTTATGAAAACAGCGAGGGGAAAATTGTCTCTACTGTCAATGTCGGGTATAGTGGTGATTTTTGGGAAATTGCGATGGTAGCTACTCATCCAGATTATCGCAGACGAGGTCTAGCTAAGAAACTAATATATGAATCAATAGACCATGCGAAGAAGCACAATGCCAAAATGTGTGTTTTGGAAGTTTTAGAGGAAAACGAACCCGCTTACAGGTTATATCGAAACCTTGGATTCAATCACTTTGATACTCGAGCAAAATTAAAGCTAGAAAGCGGTAAACTATCGTCTATTTCTCAGCAAGAATTACCTACTGGTTATTCTATACAAGCTCGAAAGCAAGATAAAAAAACAAGTCTTGAAATGTATAAATTAGAAGAAATTGCAACACCGCAATCAGTTTTAGATTATTTGTCTGTCAACAAAATAAAATATCAAAAACCGTTTATCATGAGATTACTGAGACCTATTGTGAAATTATTTATTCGAATGAAAAGCATCAGATGGACAATTCATTATCAGGATAAGATAGTAGGAGTCTTATTTGTAAGTGTTGGACGCTCGAAAGATAGTTGTCATGATTTGGATCTTATAGTTGATCCAGCTCACAACAAAGAAATAACCCAACCTTTAATCAATTATGCCTTGAACCACATAAAAAGTAACACCGCCTTTGAATTGAATACAATCACAATGATAAGAAAAACTGATGAACACTTACTTAATTCTTTGAAAAACTTTGGTTTTGATATTTTCGAAACAGATCATGTCCTTGCACTAAAATTCAATGAAAATTAAAAAAGAAAAACTTGTGTGAGAGATGTAAAATAAACCCCGAACTCACATAAGTATCTTCTGAATTTTTGTTTGTTTTTTTGAAAGATAGATTTAGATTTCTTAGTCATTTAAAGATTATATGGCACTTACTTTTTTATAGTAACTATATATAATAAAGTATATAAGAGAGCAAGTAGTTTACATTGTGGCTAATAAACAAACAGTGAATAGCTATGAGAAATGCAAGTGAAACCAATCTCATTAAGGAGGGACTAAAAGAAGGCAAAATTTGTTTATGTCCAGTAAAAGGAATTATCGATATTCTCAGCAAGAAATGGACACTATTAATTATCGTTGTAATTGGAAATCATAAAACGATTAGATTCAACAAAATCATGGGCCAATTTGAGGGAATCAATCCGAAGACATTATCTCAAAGATTAAAAGAACTTGAAAAAGCTAATTTGATTGCTAGAAAGGCATTCGCTGAAGTTCCTTTGCGTGTGGAATACTCATTATCTAAGGAGGGTAGAGAGCTAATAGACGCAATAATTCCATTGATGGAATGGGCAACCAAGAAAGATACACAAGAAGTGACTCAGTAACCATGAAGAAACCAAACATCCTCTTATTTCAAAACAGACAAATTGCGATTTCTTATCTTGCTATCCTGTTTTCCTCGATCGGTTTAGGTATTGGACGATTTTTATATCCTCTTCGTTTCATTGAGTTGGGGGGAAATGAAGCATTAGTCTCTCTTGCAACAGCAGCTTTTTCTATCGGTCAATTATTGGGGATTTTTGTTCTATCAAAACTTCTTGCTAAAACAGGTTTCGATTTTCTTGTTGGTGTTAGTTCTTGGATCCTTGCCGTAGCTTTACCTGTTATTCCTTGGTATCCTATTATGTTTTTCTCGAAATTCTTTGAGGGGCTTGGTTTTGGTGTCTTAACAATTGCAGTTTTGACTCTTTGTTCAGCTGAAGCAAAAGACAATATTTCTGAAGCCATTGGAACCTTATTGGGAGCGGTTTTCTTAGGAACAGCTCTCGGACAAGGTATCGGTGGTTTGATGAAAACTTACTTGTTTGAAGTATGGAATTTTTCGGGCAGATTTACTGCATTACAAATGAGTTTCTTATTTGCAATCGTTGTATCTCTTATTCCAATTTTCATCAGTGTATATCAATCACTAAAAGCAAGAAAAGTACTTGAACGTAAAGATAAAATTACGATTAGTCACTTTCACTTCAAAGATTTGAAGAAACTCTTTCTTATACCTTCATTTATTTTCATGCTCGTACTATATTGCCTGTATGATTTATCCCATGGATTATACACACCAAACTTGTTAGTTATGTTTACTAATCACGGTTTCACAGAGGCAACTACGGGAGTTATTTTCTTCCTTGGAGATGCTGTTTGGGGTATTTCACAAATTTTCACAGGAAAACTAGCGGATAAATTTGGTAATTGGCTTCCTATTATTCTCAGTATTATCATAAAAGGAGTAGGAGTTATCATGTATCCACTCGCCCCAGGTTTCTATGTATTAGGATCTGCCTTCATTATTGTTGGCGTTGCTGAAGCACTCATGGAACCAGCTCGAAATTGTGAAGTGCTAACAATTGAGGATCGTTTGAAAACGGATGAAAAATTTGCAGCAACAAAGCATGAACATAAGCACATAAATTTTAGCTATGCACGTAGCAGAGGAATGGAGCTGGGTATTCATGCTCATTTCCATAATCATGAAGTAAACAAAGAAATGATTCTTGGTATTTTCCAAACTGCAGGAATAATCTCTTTCGGATTAGGTGGGTCTCTTGGTTCACTTTTAATTTCCCAATCAGTATCTTTAGAAATTATCACATATATTGGTGCTGGCATAATATTGTTCAACATAATATTTGGGGTAATAGGATTATCTCTTGCTCGGAAAAGAAAAGCTGTTAGTCAAGATAATAACAATGGTCTTAATGAAAAAGGTGATGAAAAATAACTGGTGTGGGGGGCACGATTTGAACGCATATAGAGTGATAAAAAATAAGTATTTTCCCATATTAGAGAGAAGACATTCTTAATAAAGGGTAATAAGTCTTTTGATATTAAGTAAATCAATTGAGAACATATCTCAAAATTTATTAGAAAAAAGTGAGGGAAAAGAATGAAAATAGAATCATGCAGATTTTTTAATGCAGAAGTAAAAAGTAAAATTAATCTTATTGAATTTCTGAAAAGTAATTTTGAGCAAACTGATTCAGTAATTAAGTACTTCGACAAACTAAAACCAAACAAATTAGAAAAATACTTGCAAGGTTTTCAAAAAAGATTAAATGATGAAATAAAGGATTTTCAATGCGATATTGAGTTGTTTAATATCGAAACGATAGAACAAAATCTAACAATATTGAATAAATATCCTGAACTTGAAAAAACAATTTGCAATTTTATAGGTCAGTTACTTGAACTCCCAGAAGGTCTGAATACTACCGAGGAAGAAATTAGAATTCGATATTTTAATGTTCGGAAAGCATCAAGTCATCTCTCTTACTATAGAGTCAAAGCAATTGAAGATGTATTTGGAAAAGAAGAAGCCATCAAATTATACAAAGAAATTGTCGAATATTTGATTAAGGAACGGAAAGAACAAAATCCCCCGGAAATCCCCGAAGATCCCAGAAAAGTAACGAGAATTGATTCAAGAGAACGTATTATGAAGCAATATCGAGAGTTAGGAGTAGGAGACTTTACGATTGTTATTTATGATGATTACAAAGAATTCTACAAATTTGATAGATGTGTCGTTCATGAAGTTCTCAAAGATCTTAATGATCCTGACATCGCTTATCTTAGCTCTTGTTATAGTAGAGACCATCCAAGTAATAATGAGGGATATACAATTCATATGAGAAGGACACAAACACTACATCATGGTGATTTTTGCGATGAACTTTACTGGAACAATGTCGTACATCCAAATGCTAAGCAACCATCATTGGAGTTTGCACAAAAATTGGGAAAAGAAGATCCCGAAAAACTCATTCAAGAATATAAAAGAAATTAGCAAAAAAGGATAATAAATTAACTGGTGCGGGGGGCACGATTTGAACGCGCGGATTAAATCTTCATGCCAAACAATTTCCGGTATTCGATGATTTCTTTAAAAGGCTATATTGCCCTCATACTATATACTACATCAGTAATAAGTTCACTGATCTCGTAGCAGTTTTTACTGATAGCTATTTTCTCTCGTAACGCTTTTGATGCTCGAGTATAGGGTATTGGTATCTTGTAGCCTAACCATTCTACTCTTCGTCGATAAGCAGCATTAACAGTCACATACTTCTCATCAAAGAATGGTTCGCTATCAATCCGAGCAATGTAGAATCTTTGCTTGGTAGGAACCACTACATAGCTGCCTACTTCTATTTCCCTGAGAAAACACCACATTTCTTGAGCTGTTTTTATGCTTCGAGTGTTCCTCTTATCTTTCTTAAAGTAGACTTTTTTTATAATTTGTACAAAATCCTCAAAAATCAGTTTTTTCTCAAGTAATCCTTTCGCTTTGGACCAGCGAATCATAATTTCATTTTGCTCTAAGGCAATTCTTATCTTGCACCCTCTTGAACCAACAATTTTGAAAATAAAGGCTCGTCGTTCATTTGACGAGAGTATGTTTTTACTAATAATAACAAAAGCTCTCCATTCATGCTCTTCTTTACTATACAATTCTTTTTCTTTCTTAATAATCTGTTGTTTTTTCCCTCTCTTCACTCTTTTCTTCTTTTCAAAAAGTGCTTTTATTAGGTTTTTAATTCTTTTTTCAATTTTTTATTTTAATAAACCCAAGATTTATATAACCTAATCAACTTCTGTATAGGTAGGACGATAAGGTGGAGAGGAGTCTTTTCAGTGATTCGATGTCAGAAAAAAGAAGAAGAAAAAAGTAAGAAAAACACAAAAAAGTCATTCTAATGACCTCTTCAAAAAATTGCAGCAGCAGGATTTGTCTATATATGACAAAGTTTCTGTTTCTTTGAGAGATAAAAAGGGCACTCATCTAAATAAACGGGAAAGTATTCGAGGAATATTGTATCCTAAATCTGCTGTAAGGAATTCAAAGTGTGATTGAACATAGATTTTTCTAGCTCTTACTTTTTCTT
>JAGXNT010000080.1 GCA_019894765.1 Candidatus Heimdallarchaeota archaeon | reverse complement strand
TTCTTTGTTTTTCTTAAAGAAATGATGTGAGACTTTACGAAAAGAAAAATGAGCATCTTTGGTTAAACACAAAACTCCGATGAATTTATCGCGAATAATTTTTTCGCTTTTTTGCCATTTCTCTTTTGGTTCCTTCGGTAGAATCTCTTCTATTGCATACTCAATCAAGTACTGGATTATTTGCTGACAGAAATTCGTTTCTTGTTTTCGTGATACATTGTTCCAATCTTTTACCTCAACTATTACGTGAAGGATTTTATTACCTATTTTCTTTTGCGCTAAAATATCAATACGTTTCCCGCTTTTAAGTGATTTTTCCTCTTTAATTCCAAACTTATGTTTTTGTAAAAAATCGGCAACTGTTTTCTGTGCGGTTTTCCAGTTATTTGAAATCAAGATTTACACATCAACTAAATCTTAGCAATTTTTTCAAGTGTTTTAATGATGTTCCCTTCTATTTTCTCTATGAATTTCAAAGCATCATCGAGTTCAATCGAACGATAAATAGAAACAACAATTAATCGTCTTTCTGGATCTTTTGCTAATGGTTGAACATTTAGTTGGATAAATTCATCAGGAAACTTCATGGATCCTGATGCAAGAGTAATCCCATGTGGTCGCATATCTTTCCCGCTAAAACTTAGCTTCTCACTATCAGATACATATAGCTTATTCACGAACTCATTAACTGGTACTGGAGAAAAGACTTCGAATTTGCAATTAATATCCATAAGAACAGTTGCGGTCATTGCATTATCACCCATGACTTTCTCATAGAAATCATACGCATCTCTGAATAATGGCAAAACATTATCACTGGGTTGAGCGTCAATTACGAATCCCTTGCTGGAGAAAACCATTAGTGATTGCGGATTAGTTTTTGGGCGGAAGAGATATTCCTTAAGAGGTCCACTTGGAGTTGGGAGCTGTCTTGTTTGTTTTGTATAATCTCTTCTTGCAGCAATATCTGCAACTGCTTCAGCATCAACTTCAGGCCCAACATGTATTAAATGTTTAAAGATAATGTGAGATCGTTCAATTCTGAAAGACATTTTCTGTTCTTCTCCACAAATTAGTATTTCATCTCAAATATATTTAGTTAATTGTTTCTTTTGTTATTTCTTCTGTTTCTGCTACGGATTGCTCTTCACTTTCTATTTCTTTCATTATTTTACGAATGTAAACCATTCTCTGAATTGTTGTGATGAATGATAAAATTCCAACAAGGATAATTGCCAAGATTAGTGCAACATTAAACCAATAGTAGAGCAAATTGCCGATGAATAAAATGATGAGTTTTTCTCGTCGCTCCATTATCCCAACGCTTTCAACATTCACCCGTGCAACACTTTCACCCCTCGCACGAGCATAGCTAGCGAAAATCATACCAGCGAAGCTAAACAAACACCAAGCAGCAACAGGAATAGTAGCAATCGGTGCCCAAAAACTCTCGAGGGGTTCAAAGGAGTAAATCCCAATTGATATTCCAATTAGAAAGCAAAACTCTGCAAACCTATCCATAACAGGATCTAATACTTTGCCAAACATGGTTGTTTTTCCCATAGCTCGAGCAACAGAACCATCGATAACATCTATGAAACCAGTAAGAATCGATAAGGCAAATCCAATAAGCCACCAAAATTCGAAGGAACCCACTCGACCATTAAACGAATACATTGTCGCAGTAGCTATAGCGAAGAGTCCGGAAATCATAGTGATGGTATTTGGAGAGATATTGAGTTTTCCAAAGAATTTCCCCATCGGTTCTGTGATTTTCTTATAGGCTGCTCTTGTCTTTAATTTGAAGTTTCTCCACCGTGACATAAGAATCAACAACTACCTCTAGAGTATTTAATAATCATAAAATAAGCTTCTTTAAAACGATTTCTAATCTTTCAACATATGGTTAAAGATACTATTTTTGTGTTTCTTTCTTTGATTATTTTGTTTTAATTTTATTTTAGTTATGTGAGTAATAATAATCAATGATATAAAAATTGCAATAATTGAAAAACCGGATAAATCTAATGATATCTCAGATGGAGATGTTGATGAAGGTGGAGTCCAAAATCCTTCTCTTATATATCCATAAAGCTCCCCATCAATTGAGTTTACGCTAATTGTAAAAGGATTACACTGCAAGGTATTCATTTTCAATTCTAAACCAATACTATCCAAAGAACGATTTACTCCATAATTGATATTTGCAGTTAATTTATCAAAATAATCCAGACCGAATTGATCCTTAATCAGACAATTAATAGTTCCATTTGTTCTTGAAAACAAGAACTTTATCGCGCTAAAATAAAATATAAACGTAGATGATTGAGTTTTTGTATAAACACCATTTGGATAAAACTCAACTCGATAAACCAAATCTAGATAAGCACTGGAATCACCAATCAAAGAAATACAACAAATTCTATTATAATCACCATTCAGGTATGTCCCATTTTCATCGTATTCACTTTCAAGAACTACTCCGAATTTTACATCAAATGGTTTATCACGATTACAATCAAATTCAATTGAGAAATTAAAATCATAATAGTTTTTAGTTAAATTGAAACGATAAAATTCACTGATGGAATCTATAGTACTATTGTCATTAAGACTAAAACTTAGACTTGCATTATTGTTATTACTATGAAAATTACTACTATCTGAAATTTGTATAAAATCACTAAAATCGTCAAGAATAAGTAAAGTTAATCCATTAATAGAAAATACTGGAAATAAGAAAACAAGAGTACTAAGAAATAAAGAGATAAGTTTCAATAATTTACCATATCTTCTAGTCTTCATTTTCAAGATATTCAACTTTTCTCTCTCCTAAGTAATTTAATATCATACTACTACTACATAAAAATTATGAAGAAATGATGTCTCCCAACACACTAACACACCAGTATCATAGAGGAGAATTATTCTTTCTCAACTGTGCTCTCTCGAGGCGGGAGAGAGTATTCACTTCTTCGGTTGAAAGCTGCTCAATTGTGTTGGCGACCCGGGTTGACTATTTCGTCATCGCTAAGCAGCAAGCTTAAGCTAAGAAATGAGCCGTTTAAAGTCGTCATATCCAATCGATGCTTTCATGCGAATCCAGTGTGCGCCGTTCCTTGCATCAACGGTCATTGCAAGAAAAATCCAGCTACCGTCAACCCTCTGGACAGGCTTTGCCCTTCATCAATTATATTATTCGAAGAATCACCTATTAATGTTTACTAAATGTGAAAAATAGAAAAGAAAAAAAAAGAGAATTTTGGTGTGATTTAATCTATAGAAGCACCGCAGTTATTACAGAATTTATCACCAGGTTTGATCAACGATCCACAGTAGGGACAGAAACCCTGATCTGGTCTTGCTTTATAGGTTTTTTTAATTGCTGTTTCGTGTTCTGGTAAACCTGAGGATGAGACTGGTACAACAGCTACTGGTGGTTGACCTTTCACATCAAGTACGAAAACATCACCACTTTCTGGATCAAAAGATGCTTTTAGTTTTCCTTCAGATCGAAGATCAACTATTAGATTTTTAACATCTTTTTCCTTTATACTTAGCTCACTTGATAATTGTTCTATACTAACTCTTTCGTATGATTGCAAGGCACCTAATATTTTCTCTCTATTGTATCTATAGGTGATAATATTTGATATCGCTGCAACGATCATTATTCCCCCTGGGAGCATTAACCAAGGTGAACCTGGAATAGATGGATTGTTAAAAGCAACCCAAAATACAAGACACACTGTTCCCCAAGCAAGAAGCATTATACCAATTGCTATTGTCCAGAAATTTCCTGTTGTAGCTGAATTTCTTGTTTTACTCATTAATAATCATCTTATTTTTGTTCTGAATTTATTTGGAGAATCCGGAGATTAAAATGTATCTAATTGATTTTGAGTAATTAGAACAACCGAAACCTTTGAAAAGCAAATACTCCGAGAAGCACTTGTTTATAAAAGAGGGCAATAACCCCGTATTACCCTAGTTTATTAGTAAATCCCAAGAAAGTTAATGGGATAGTCAATGAATTGCTGAGGAGTATATCAAATAAATGACGACACGCCATTCACCAAATACTACTACACCAATGAAAATAACAGCCGAAGATGGGAGAAGAACCATCGGGAGTTCAACTAATATCAGAAAAAATCCGCTCTATAAAGGACAATTAGCATATCTTCGAGATATTCTTATGGCTGAACATCCAAATTTGGATGAAGAAATAGTATCAGAACGACTTGACGTTACTCCTACTGTTGCCAAACTTCTCATAGATGATTGCCAAAAAAGTAACGAGGATACCGAGGGTTAAAGACTTTGTATAGGTGATTGGTTTCAATCACCTACTAATTACTTTTTCAAAAAGAAACTATTCTTCTTCTACTTCTTTGAGAAGATTTTGTACTTCATCAGTTTTATCTTCCAAAACCCATTCATCTGGGATGAAAATATTTGCTGATGAGGTAACTCTGAGCGCTTCTTTGACATCTAGATCTAATGTCTCGAGATTTATTTCTCCTGTCATTTGTGATGGTCTAAAAATTCCACATTCTGGACAATACCAACCTGAGTCAACGTCTTCAGGACGTGGTTTTTCATCATCTGTTAATTTTGCTACCACAAAATTCATTTTGCGTTCACATTCGGGACAGGGTGGTTGTTCTACCATAATTATCAAGTCCTATTGTACGTTCATTTTCTTTAAAATCTATTTTTTCGTGCAATTTCTAATCAAGAACTGTTTTACACATGCCAATGTACCCATTCGCTTCTGCAAGGGATTTCTCCAAGAGACTTTTCAACCCCTCGTCTCTCGACTCAACTGCTTCTTTTAGTCCAAATTGAAATGCTTCATTTGCTTGTTTGAACAAAGCTAAGGCTTCATCGTATTTTTCTCCATCCAAGTTATGGATGCCTTCTGCCTGATAGAAGTACCCTAGATAATAATTCATTTGAGCTGTCCATCTTTTCAGAACCGTTTTATCCTCATCTCTTTTGGGATATGCATCAATTGCTTCTTTCATGGATTCTGTAGCTAGCTCATATTGTCTCACGGCGCTTTTTGCATCGTTTTTATTCTTGATAAACTCGCTTGCATTTGCTTCATACATACTAGCTTTTAACATATGGGAATAAGCATGTAATACAAGGGCATCCTTTTCTTCAGTAGCTAATTTGCTTGCTCGTAAATAGAGCTTTGAAGCTAATTTACATCTTTCACTGCTTTCTGTGAATTTTCCTTCCCCTGCTAATTTGAAAGCTACTCCCCATTCTTTAGCTGCTTTGTCATTTACTAACTTGTTCAGAACTATTTTGAGGGTTTTGTTTTGTTCCTCAACCCAGATAGTATATGATGGATTATAATATGCGGCTTTTACAAAAGCTCGATATGCTTCGAGGTGTTTTTTCTTCGCTAATTGATAGTCTTTCCCAACGAGAGCTTTTTGACCTTCTAATCGGTTCACTAATCCTTGAACAAAATTCATACGAGCTTTTGCGTTGTAAGCTAAGAGAGGTTTCTTAACTCTTCCAACTACTTCTGATTCAAGAGTGTATGAATTAATAGCTTCAATGAGATTTGTTATTTGTTCTTCAAGCCTTGTATCTTTTTTTAGTGCATGGCATTCGGATAATCTTCCTTTTGAAAACAAGTCCAATCTTTCTGCTTCTTGTTGATATTCAATTGCAAAACCAGAACTCATTCTCTGGAATCTACTAATTGCTTTTCCACCTTCGCCATAATCATTAGTAGCATTCAGATAGTCTCCTGCCCGATATTTTCTCTCTGCGGCAATTATGGAATATAATCCCTGATAAAGGTAGAGATAGACTTTTGCGATTGAATCGCCTTCATCATCTTTAACCTTAAGCAATTTGATTTGATTATCTAGTTTCGTCAAAGTATCTTGTAGATTACTTCTAAATTCATCGAAAGTAAATAGCTTATACTCTACAGCAGAAGTCGTTGGAATCAAATCAATTATCACCTTGAGCGATATACAATATTTATTATTGTAACTTAAGAAATCTTCGTTTGTGACTAAGATAAAATTATAACAAAAAAGAAATGAAAATTAGGATTCGTGTTTCATTCATCTAATTTTCAATTCAGCTTATTGTTATTGATTAGGCTGTGTAGTAACTACTCGACTATTTCCAGTTAAGAAAACAGTATGTTCAGATTGAGAAACCAACGAATCTTTCACATCACTTAAGACGGGATATCGTTTTATCTGAGCTTTATCAGCTAAATACCTTAAAGCTATTTTTGCTGTTGGAATTGACAATTCCTTGGCAATCCATCTAGTTGTGAAGGGGAAATTGCTATAATTAGACAAGATAACTCTCCGGGCTTTCTTCGCGGAATCCAATCTCAATGGTATTTGGAGAGGATTCAATTGGAAGATAAAGCACTTCGTTTCTGTTCTAAGTAATCTTCCTGTTCCTGATGTAGCGAAAGTTTCGATAGCATAAGCTTGATTTTCTTCTAATTTGATTTCCTTTGTTCCTTTCACATTTGGAATCA
Organism: Candidatus Heimdallarchaeota archaeon; assembly: GCA_019894765.1. Next base: position 1,726 of record JAGXNT010000080.1, on the reverse strand, counting down.
TGATTGGACCATGCAATAAATTCTGATCTAATTGGTGTCCACCTAATTCCCTAATTGGTCGAAAATCATAAGATCTAATTATATCCTCAATTTCTGTGCCAATTCTATCAGTTGTAATGCCAGGTCGAATTAAATCAATAGCTGCTTTTGTAGCTTCTTCTGAAGCCTTTATCAAGTCTTTATGACCTGTTCCGAATGATACAGTAAAAGCAGTATCAGCAACATAACCATCTATTTGAACTCCACAATCCACCTTTACGATGTCTCCTTTTCGTATTACAAGATCATCATCTGGTTGTGCTGAGTAATGTGCTGCCACATTATTTATTGATACATTTAGTGGAAATGCCCAATTTCCGCCTAGTTCTTTGATTTTTGTTTCTCCAGCTTCGCAAATCTCTAAAACAGAAGCACCCACTTTTACTTTACTTCGCAACAGTTTTTTGACTACAATTGCTATTTCGCCTGCTTTTATATAGAATTCAAGTGGTCCTTCTACTTCTGGTGTTTTCTTTACAACTTTCTTTGTTGCAGGTTTTTTCGTTGTTGTAGCTTTTGTTGTGGTGGTTTTCTTCTTTGTAGGAGTAGTTGTCTTGGCTGCGGTTGGTTTCTTCGCAGCAGTTTTCTTTGTTGTTGTTTTGGTTGTACTAGTTTTCTTTTGAGCGGGATTCTTTTTTGTGCTACTTGTTTTTGTTTGCTTTTTTTGTTTTGACATCAATAAAGCTCCTATTTGCTAAACAAAATTAGTCTTATCCTTTTATTAATGCTTCTCGTAAGAAAAACGAGCATAAAAAACTTTCATATAGTTTTATAAAAAAAGTAGTATCTGATTTCTCTTACATATTTCATTGTGAATTTCTTTTTAGAAGTTGTATTCTCAAAACTCACAGTCCTTATCAAGTATTAAAAAAAAGAAAAAGAATTAGGAACAGAGTTCCTATCTTAGTGTTATTTTCGTTTCTTGTAGATTATGAATGCTGCGCCAGCTAAACCAAACAAACCAGCAAGTATTCCAAATCCTGGAGTTGGTAAGACAATTACGCCGTGGATAAACCAGTAGTGTGCTGATGAGATTTTGTTATTGCTTGGGTCAAATACTTCCACGAAGTATGTGTAGTTGTATGTGGTTCCAGCAGCAATATTTGGTAAGGTAATGTTTGCTGTGAACGTGGCTCCACCTGACGAGAATTGTACCATTGGAGTCATTAATGCGACATCATCTTCAGCATAGCTGAATAGATATACCGTAAGAAAGTCTGTTGTTGAGTATCCTGCTTCTCCACCAACATAGTATTGATAGTTATCGCTTACACCTACAGTAACGGGCACGTAATCAGTTCCATTAGGTACACCGTTTGGATATTGTGTATTTAGATTAACTAACCCAACTATTTGTGGTGCTTGATCATCTACAATAGTGATATTCTGGTAGGTATCATTTTGAGCATCATATTTTGGTACGAAACTTATGTTAACTGTGTAGCCACCTAATGGCATATCATCATCATCATAGTAGAACAAGTAGCTCCAGTCACCAGTGAATAAGTTAACATCAGCTATTCCCCAGACGTCGCCATAAGTATCTAACCAACCACTAAGTTGGACGTTAATCCAAGGATTTACATAATCGTCCCAGACAGTACCAGTGATTAGTATAGCTTCGGTTACTGGGCTTTCAAAAATATCCCATGTGAATTCTGCTGCAACGTTATCGTCAGCTAAAGCA
>JAGXNT010000079.1 GCA_019894765.1 Candidatus Heimdallarchaeota archaeon | reverse complement strand
TCGATTTAGAAAATGAATATTAAAGAAAGAAAGGAAATGTATCCTTTCAAAAAAGAAATTTGTTGGTTTAAGACCAACTCTTGAATTCTCGTGCTTCTGCTACTTTGTCTTTGACAATTTTAGGAGCTTTCTTCTCCTTCAAATCCTTAATGGTGATTTTCTTGTCAAATTTGTAGTTTTTGCCTTTGTAAGCAACAACAATTTCCTTATCAACAGTAACAGTTGGAACCTCATCAGCTGCTGCTTCTGTTTTTGGTTTAGGAGTCGCTGGTTTTTTTGCTGGAGCTTCCTTTTTGGGTGCTTCTACTTTTGGTTTGGTAGCTGGCTTGAGTTCAGGTTTCTTTGTGGTTGTTTTCTTTTGAGTACCTGAAGTGCTACCAACCCTCTTTCTTTGTAAGGTTTGTCTTTTCTTCTTTTTAGCAGAAATTGTTCTTTGTTGAGTAGCATCAACATCGATTTGAGTTGGAATAGCAGAGATAAATCCTTCTTGTCCCGGACGATTGGTTATAATTGCATAACCTTTCTCGGTTCTGATTAATGCACCCTTGGTCATAACTTTTCTTCGTGTGTATTCTTTATTTGAAGGGTTTGATTCAACATCAAGAATGCGTACCTTCTCTGATTTTCCGGTATTTGGATCAGATAAATTACAATAATCTAAACGATAAGCTCTAAACTTTTCATTTCCACCACGGGTTCTGATCTTTTTGACCCTTGGTTCACCTATTATTGTTTGAGCTTCTGGCCTACCTAATTCAGCTTTTCTTTTCTCATGATGTTTCTTAAGTCGTGAGCCAGATTTTGTTCTTCGGCTTAAGCCTTGCCAACGTGCCATAATTTCAACAACCACTAATAATTATGAATTTTCTATATCTTCTCGCTCTTTGGTTGACTTTAAAACCTTTACTATTAATCCTAGAGAGAAACTTAGATGGAAAAACATCTTGTGCACTCAAGGAGGTGTAACTTAAAGTCTGAGGAAATCTTCAACAAATACCAACAAAAATATTTCCTATAAAAAACTTTATTCTACCATATGATACGAAAAGGAATTAAGAAGCCCATGGGATCAGGTTCTAGTTTGATTCTCCGACTTTTATTTAGCGTTAAATTTCTTAACAGGGACATATTTTTCTTCATCTGCGGCATTGCTCTCACGCAGATGAGCAGCACTTCGAGCAAGTTGAGTGATTATTAATTGCATCTCAGGGGCTTCTACTCCTTCGGGCCAATCAAATTCATCGGTTAAGTCAGCTATCGCTTTTAGGATCCCGTTCTCAATCTTTTTTTGCTCTTTCTTTCGTTTTAGTAGTTCTTCACTGGATTCTGAAACAGACATTGTTGTCGACCTGATAAACCACCATGGGCTTCAAGAAAGAATACTGGGTTATATACTAAAATAGTACCTAATACCAAGATGTTCTGCATATGTTATTAGAGATGAGCGAATAACTTTTTACTAGGTTTTGATATAAAACCTCTGTAGATAATTGAATCTTTCAAAAACTCAGGAGAAAAACGCTGTGGCAGAAAAAAAAGCAGGTGATTTGAGCATTCAAAAATTAGCAGAGAATCTCGCAAGTGGTGACAAAAAGGGTGCTTTGTCAGCAATTCGTTCACGTTTAAACGGGGAGTTTGAGGATAGTTATCAACAATTAGTTTGGGAAGGTTGGAGGCGTGCACTCGAGCGAGATGAACCTAGTGCCTTAATTTTCCAACTTCTAAATGGTCTTGATGATGATCAGGTAAGTAAAACCTATCAAGACATGAAGAAAAAGAGAAGTGAGATACTTATTCGTGATCATACACAAACAGATCTGTCAAATTATTACATTAAAACATGGGTTACTTTACTTGAGATTTATTGTAATGTCTGTCAAGAAAAACAATAGTTCTTCTGATTAATCAATTCCTCTTTTTATCTTTGAAAAAAGTTCCACTAGAAAAAGAGGTTAGGAAATTTTATATATGATGAGTTTCATAAAAAGCTTACAAAAGTTCCACTAGAAGCAGTGGTCTTTCCACTATTTAACGAATTGTATAATTAAACGACTTAGTAAACGCACAGATGAGTCATTACAAATCAATAGGAGATAACCAGAAAACAAATGACAGATCACCCTTTGGATGCAATATTTGATAGATTCATAACAAGTCCAAGTATATTCAAGAATCACGAAGTACTAAGACCAAGTCACATACCAGATAAATTACCACACAGAGATTATGAAATTCAATTTCTAGGAAAGGCATTAGGAAGCGCCCTGAGAAACAACCGTCCAAGCAATATGTTCCTTTATGGGAAAACCGGAACAGGCAAGACAATTGTTTCAAAATACGTAACAAAGTACTTACGACAAAGGGCTGCTGAAATTGGGAAGAATATAATTGTATCTATGTTAAACTGCGTAGAAGTAGACACAGATTATCGGGTGCTAGCAAGATTATGCGAGGTTGTTGGAGAATCGGTACCATTTACAGGATTACCAACAGATGAAGTGTTCAAGCGATTCAAAGCAAAGCTTGATTCTAAGAAACAACTATTGATAGTTATTTTTGACGAATTAGATAAACTTCATCATAAAAGCGGAGACAACGTCCTCTATCAGCTAACAAGAATTAACACTGATCTCAAGAAAGCTCAAGTTTCGCTTGTATGTATTACAAACGATTTATCCTTCAAAGAAACTCTTGATCCTCGAGTAAGATCAAGCCTTTCAGAAGAAGAATTAGTTTTTAGACCATACAATGCGTCACAATTAGAAGACATTCTAGGCGAACGAGCTATAGATGGATTTAATGATGGAGTTCTAGGATCGGGTGTAGTGAGTCTATGTGCTGCCCTTGCCGCACAAGAATGGGGCGATGCACGGAGAGCATTAGATCTTTTACGAGTAGCTGCTGAACTTGCCGAGAGAAGCAGCGAAGAGAGGGTAGATGAAACTCACGTACGAAAAGCAACGAAACAAATCGAACGTAATACTGTCCAGGAAGCTTTGGTATCTCTTCCTGTTCAAACTAAAATTGTTTTATGGTCAGTTTATGTATTAGAGAAAAGCGATTTGAAAGTCATTACTACTGGTGACTTGTATAAAGTCTATCAAGAGCTTTGTAAAATGACTGCTCTTGATCCTATTACTCCGAGACGAGCAAATTCTCTGCTAAATGAGCTTTCAATGCTTGGAATAGTGAATACGAAAGTTGTCAGTATGGGTCGATACGGTAGGACTACGAAGGTTTCCTTATCCGTTTCCCCACGCGAGGTTCGCAACATTCTGGTTGAAGACTTTCACATTAAGAGAGTTTCAGATTTCACTGCTGACCATCTCATTGAGAAAAACTGAATCAGTTTTTCTTCACCTCTTCTTTTTTTCCTTACTCCCCCCGAAGCGTTGAATACTTTCGTTTATCTCACCTAGCTTGGTGTTTATAATATATGAATCATACCAACCATTTAGAACTTGAATACGGAACTGTAACAGGCAACAAATTCGATATGGAAAAAGAATATTAAGTAGAAGTAAGATTGAGCTTTTTGGGCTACAACTGATTTTGATGTTTAAGGAAAGATTAAATTAGGGCGAAATGAGCATCAAAACAAGAATGCAAGATGTTTCCCGGAAAGAATATGCAGGTGAATAATGAGTGAGTGAATTCGATCCAAACCTTGAATTGCAACGTATTGTCTTCGATTTTGAGGAGAAAACGGTGCAAATCAAATGCTTAGTCGACAATCCTGAAGTCTCGATTGGCGATAAGACGATTAAATTAATCAAAGGATCCGAATTTGAAGTTCCTCTTTGGATTGCTCGAATTTTAGCTGAAGAAAAAGCAGTTGAACTAAAGAATATGAAAACTTTCGACATCCCATATATGCAAACCATTCTCTGGGACGAATCTAAAAGCCAAACACCTATTGAACTTGATCCTGATTTCTATCCAGTGGTTTCATTACAAATTGAAGGATTACTTAAGAAGAGAGATTCCTATGCTCTTCGTGAAAGAGAGCGAATGGAAGCTTTACTAAAAGATATTATCTCGAAAAGACGCTTCAAGATTATCAAATTATCCCAAAAAAGCGGAGATCCATCACCGTTCATCAAGCATTTGACTCCAGAGGAGCTCTGGTTGTTTAAAACTCTAAGAGATCAACTTCAGGAATGGGAATCCTCCCTCTTGGATTGCAGCAAGAATAATCCTTGCTTCTAAGATCATTTGTTGTTTGTAGTAGCGCATGATAGTTCTACTAACAAAAAAAGAATAAAAATAATAATGAGGTAGAATTGAATTGGTCTCAGATACTACCGATCCAGTAGCGGCATTTAATGAATTCATCCGTGAGTATCGTGATGAAAATGGCAATTATATTTATCGTGAACAAATTCAAGAAATGACCGTAGAAGGTGAAATTTCTCTAAAAGTTGATTTTTCTGATGTAATTAAATTCAATCCCGAATTAGCTCGAAGATCTATAGATGAACCAAGAGAATTCATAGAAGCAGGGAATCGAGCTGTAACAGAAGTCGTGGAAATTGAAGATTCTGATTACGCGTTTACAACAAGAGATTTCTTTATTCGGTTCCATAATATGGCTGAAAGTGAAACAATTCCATTAAGAGGAATTCGAACAGAACATGTTGGTAAACTAATAATGTTAAACGGAATTACAACTCGTGCAACAGTTGTGAAACCACTATTAGTTGAAGGATTCTTCCAATGCCAGAATTGTCAAGAAATTATGATTTTACCACAAGAAGAAGGTCGATATAACCCTCCACACCATTGTCAAAATCCCGGTTGCGGTCGAGCTGGACCATTTAATTTACTCACAGAAGAGTCAAAATTTGTAGATTGGCAAAAAGTAACAATACAAGAACGTCCGGAAAATCTTCCACCAGGACAAATGCCAAGATCAGTTACAGTATTACTCAAAAATGATATGGTCGATAAAGTGAGACCAGGGGATCGGATATCAGTAATTGGTGTTCTACAATCCATTCCAGATTTTTCAAAGAAAACCCCTGGAAAACTGGCAACATTTCATATAAATATGAATGCTAACTATGTCTTTCCTGAAGAGCAAGAACTAGAATCTTTAGAAATTAGCGAGGAAGAAGAACAATTAATTTTAGAGTTAGCTCGGGATCCATGGATTCATTCAAAAATAGTGGATTCAATAGCACCGTCAATTTATGGTAATAAAGATCTTAAGGAATCAATTGCACTTTTGCTTTTTGGTGGGATACCTAAAGAATTACCAGATGGTATGAAAATTAGAGGAGAAAGCAATCTCCTCCTTATAGGTGACCCTGGAACAGCAAAAAGCCAAATTCTTCGTTATATCGCAACATTAGCTCCGAGAGCTCTCTATACCTCAGGAAAAGGAACTTCTGCAGCAGGATTAACTGTAGCAGTTCTAAGAGATACTGACACTGGAGAATTCACACTAGAAGCTGGAGCATTAGTCCTCTCTGACAGAGGAGTTTGCTGTATCGACGAATTAGATAAAATGAGAACCGAAGATCGAAGTAGTATTCACGAAGCAATGGAACAAAGAACTGTTTCTGTTGCAAAAGCTGGTATTGTTGCTACCTTGAATGCTCGTTGCTCTATTATTGCTGCTGCAAATCCTAAATTCGGTCGTTACATTCCTTCTCGCAGTGCTGCTGAAAACATCAATCTTCCTGTTACTATTCTTTCCCGTTTTGATTTAATTTGGATTGTTCGTGATGAACCTGAAGTTGGTGTTGACCAAGTGAAAGCTCAGCACATTTTGCGTTTACATACCTCTGGTACTACTGAAAAAGAAGCCCCAATTCCTAAGGAACTCCTCAAAAAATACATCGGTTATGCTAAGATGAACTCCCAGCCAAGACTCTCTGAAGAGGCTGCAAAACGTTTAGAGGATTTCTATCTCGAGATGCGAAAAGCAGGAGAATCCAGTGATTCCCCTATTGCTATCACTCCTCGTCAATTAGAATCATTAATTCGTCTTACCGAATCTCATGCTAGAATGGCTCTTCGAAATGAAGCTTCTATTGAAGATGCTGAAGCAGCGATCAGAATTTTATCTGAATCTTTACGTCAAGTTGGTATCGATCCTGAAACTGGGAAACTCGATATCGATGTTGTCATGGTTGGTGCTTCTTCTTCTACCAGGAGCAAGATTGAAACCCTTATGGATCTCATAGCTGAGATGGAGTTAGATAACAAGGGGCAAGCAGTTCCCTTAGATAGCATCATTGAAAAAGCTCAAGATTATGGTATGACTAAGGAGTTTATTGAACGCAACATTGAGCGAATGCGTCAAGATGGTATGCTTTTCCAACCAAAAACTGGTTTCATTAAGCGCACCTAGGTTCCGATGAGTCTTTATTTATTCCTTTACTATAATTCATTGGCTCTTATCGTTGTTTATTCACAAATTCCATACGAGACATAATAATGAAGATTAAGGATCTTGACTTGCCTGAAGAGGCAAAGAAACTCATCATTAACAGAGGGATTGCTTCATTATACCCCCCTCAAGTAAAAGCAATCAAGAAAGGTTTACTTGATGGTGAAAATCTCGTTTTAGCTGTTCCTACTGCCTCTGGTAAAACCCTTGTTGCTGAATTAGCTATGTTGAAAGCTATCCTCTCGAGAGGTGGGAAAGCCCTTTACTTGGTTCCACTAAAAGCTTTAGCAGCTGAAAAATTCGAGGATTTTCAGGATTTCGAGAAATTAGGGATCAAAGTTATTCAATCGACTGGTGATTTCGATTCTTCTGATTATCGCTTAGCTAATTATGACATTATCATCTGCACTAATGAAAAGGTGGATTCTTTGCTAAGACATGACGTCAAGTGGGTAAAAGACGTTCAAATAGTCGTTGCAGATGAGGTTCACTTAATTGATGATGCTCATAGAGGTCCAACTCTAGAAGTTGTTCTCGCTCGCTTAAAGAAAATGCTCCCGTACACTCAGATTCTTGCCTTATCTGCTACTATTTTCAATGCAGATGAAATTGCCGAGTGGCTCGATGCTGGATTAGTTCAATCCAGTTGGCGTCCTGTGAAATTATCCGAAGGTGTGTATTGGAATGGTTTAGTTGGTTTTGCTGATGGAAGTACCATCCCTATACCAAGTGTTAGTACTAAACATCCGGAAATCGATATTGCCTATGACACGATAAAGAATAAAGGACAAATACTCGTTTTTGCTAACACTCGAGCAAGTTCACAATCAACTGCTGAGAGAATAAGTCAGTCGATTAGCAGACTACTTACCCCAGAAGAAAGAGAGCAATTACACAAACTTGCGGATAGAATGCTTAATGTGGGAGAAAAAACAAGCCTAGTAGAGCGCTTAGTTAAGATTGTAAGAAAAGGAGCATCTTTTCATCACGCAGGTTTGAAGCCTGATCATAGAAAAATGATTGAGAATGGTTTTCGAGAAAATCTCATCAAATGTGTTTGCGCTACACCTACTCTTGCTGCAGGAGTAAACCTTCCCGCTCGCAGGGTGGTTATTATGTCTCTCTCAAGGTATGAGGTTGGAGTTGGGAATCAACCAATAAGAGTATTAGAATATAAGCAACAAGCAGGAAGAGCTGGTAGACCAAAATATGACTCAGAAGGAGAATCCATTATTATAGCAAAGAAAGCTCAAGATAAAAGACGCTTTATGGAAACTTATTGTTTAGGGGAACCAGAGATGATCTGGTCTAAACTTGCAAACGAGAGTGCTTTGCGCACCCATATTTTAGCGGCTATTGCTATAGGGTATGTCGCCAATTTGAAAGATCTTGCTATTTTTATTAAGGAGACATTTTTTGGGCATCAAAATGACATTAGTACTACTGAATTTCAAGTAAAAAAAGTCCTGAAATTCCTTGTAGATGAAAGTATGCTTCAAACTGATGGGTCGGAGTTAACAGCAACACAATTTGGAAGAAGAGTGAGTCAGCTTTATATTGATCCATTATCAGCAGTTGTTTTGAGAAATGGTTTGAAAGAAGCAGATCAATCTGAAGCAATTATTTCTGAAATCGCTTATTTCCATCTAATCGCAGCCACTCCTGATCTAAGAAATCTGTACTTGCGTCAAAAAGATCAAACAGAATTACAACGCTTTTTAGCAGACTACACCGAGGGGTTCCTGATTGAGACACCTGAGGAGTGGGACCCAGAATACGAGTATTTCTTAATGACTCTTAAATCAGCCTTACTTTTACAACAATGGATCCAAGAAAAACCAGAAGATGCAATTATTATGAGGTTTAATGTGGGTAGTGGAGACATTCTTTACATTACAGAGAATGCAAAATGGTTACTCTATTCAGCTACTGAAATTGGCAAATTATTCAATCTTTCAAAAGTACAGAAGGGCTTGCGAGAACTTCACCTTCGAGTATCCCATGGAATTAAGAAGGAACTCGTTCCACTAGTTAAATTGAAAGGAATAGGAAGAGTCCGAGCTAGGATGCTTTTCAATTCTGGGTTTAAATCAATCGCTTCTCTGAGAAAAGCAGAACCACGAGAACTAGCTCGAATACCTACAATTGGCCCTGAAATCGTTAGAAGTATAAAAGAACAAGTAGGCGAACCTATGTTTGACCAAGAATTAGAGGTTTCCTAATTCTCTTCTAAGAATTTGTAACTAATTTTTCCGCAAACAAAAGATAATTAATTACCTTTGACAACGTACAATTTTACTCAGTGATTTGAGTTTCATCACTGTTGCCGAGAAGGTGGTTGGAGTTGGCAGAAATAATAACCAATAGATATATCGCACTATGTCCTCTTTGCGGTGAAACATCAACTTTTGATTTAGCTGACAATGAATTAATAAACAACATGCAAGGAGAGCTAGCTACTTTTACTTTGGAATCCCATGGAGACCCTCCCCACATTTTATTCGTATATATTGACAAGGATCGGAATATCAGAGGTACTTATCCATTTTTGGTAAAGCAATCCGCTCCACTTGGAAAAAGAGGATTAAATTACAATCACTTAGTTGATGCAACATCTGATATTACAACCGATGAAGCCGAGAGTTTTGGGATAGGAATAATACCTTATGATGTCCACATAGATGGAAAATCCAAGAAAAGTTATCCAAATGAAATCTCGTTACCTGAAATTCTGGGATTACTTATCCAGAATAGAAAACTCGAATCGTTACCAGTACCAACTGAGAAATTTGTTGAGAAATTTACAAGTATAGATAATGACTTGCCAATAATCGTAAACACAATAAGTTCACAAATTAGTAAGAATTACAAAAATGCGATGAAGGCTAAAAAAATAATTAGTAAAAGTGATCCAAAGCTAGCTAACAGGATAAATATTGTAGATTCGCTAGCAGCTGGATCAATACTAAAAACCATGGCGAAAAAATCTGTGGAAATGGATAGAAAGGGAAGAGAATTACAAGAAATCATGATGTATTCTGAATGGTTAAGACATTATCATAGAACATATTTCATTGTTCATGATACAGAAAAAATTAGAGGAAGTAATTTTCTTGGAAGGTTTTCCGGAATCTTGGGAGGAAAACCACTTATCGCATGTAACATAGATGGTTTAGGAAAAATCGAACCCTGTAAGAATGTTCAAACGTTTAAAGAAGGACTAGGGGAAATAGGGAGATTAATTAAGAAGGATTTCTTGAGTAGAAAGTTTACTGGAACGATCTTTCATGCTTTGAGTGAACAAAATGCTTACAGATTACTTGAGTATCTAAGTATCATGTTCAAAATTGAAAAAGAAGAATTACAAATTGAATCATGCTGTTCAACAATTAGCATCAATGGTGGATTAGGTGTTCTAGGTTTGTCTATTTACCCCAAAATGTAATCTATTTCTTAAGAAAAATTTTTGAAGGTTAGAATTCCTTTGTTTTTCATTAAAGGGATTCCGAATGTCAGCTGAAACTCAACTAGAGCAATCAAGATTATCACAAACTTTTGGAATGACTTTATTTTCAAAAATCCAAAATGACTTTAAGGATAAATTTCAAAAGAAAGATTGGTCTGAGTTCAGTCTTAATGTTACAATTATTGCTTTTCTAATAGCCCTAGGCTTATTTGTGCGATTACTACTTGCATATAATTACAGAATGGATTACTCAATAACAACTACTGAAATTATCTGGGATAGACATGTGTTTTTTTATCCGAATGGAGCTAATTTTGCAGGATATGGTGATTTCCCCTTCTACTATACTAATTGGATACAAGCCTGGTTCCAAGACGGTTGGTATCCATTTACTGATTGGACACAAACAGTCCCAGGTGATCCCTTGTACTTTTACTCTTATCCGCCAATTTTCTTGTACTTTCTTGTAGCAATCTGGCGTCCAGGTATGACTAATTTATGGATGGCGTTCCCCATGATTCTTGCAGATACTGCCTGTGCAGGAGTAGTTTATATGATTCTTCGAGAATTAGTCAAAGGAGATCGTTCAAAAGTAATAGCGTTCATTGGCGGGTTCATAATGGCCCTTTCGCCAATAAACATAATCTATGATGGAATCTACTGGTTAAATCCCGGACCAGTCACATTCTTTACCCTACTCTCATTTTATTTCGTAGTAAAAGGAAAATGGCGGCAGGTTTTTTTCTGGTTAGCTATTGCAACCATGACAAAACAGAATGCTTTGTTCTTCACCTATCCGCTTTTCATGATAATGCTGGGCGAGAAAGTCAAGAATGAAGGGATTAAGAAAGGAGTTCTAGAAAGCGTTATGATTGGAATTCTCTACCTTGTGATTTGCTTTTGTTGTTCTATCCCTTGGATATTCATCACACCAATTCATTATGGTGCTCACATGCTGTTTCCAGGGCAATTTTTGAATTTAGGCACAGGAATAGATGAACCAATTATAAATAACACTATACAACTTTCTTGGTCATTTAAACAACTTAACATGGCAGATTGGTTTGTGAATTTTGTTGCTTTTGGAATTAATTCCATGTTCTTCATGATTTTCGCTGCAAGCATCATAGCAATATTTCTCTTTTGGCGTTCCTTTGGGAGGAAATTAGATCATGTTGAATTCTTCGAATGGATAGCAATCTATACAGTTTTAACACATATACTCATGCCAAGAGGAGTATACAAATTCTATAGTGCTTATTATATGCCAATTATATTGGTAGCATTAATTGGGACATTTACTTATTATGTTAGAAAACCATTTGCAACAAGTGCTGGACTTTTCTTAGCGATTGGATTATTTATAGGATTCAGTTTTTGGCATTTAACCATTGATAGATACTTTACCCCTTCAATTTTGTTTCTTTTGTGTATAATTATCGGAATTTTAGCTGCTATACGCATCGGTTTTCGGTCAATTAAAAGAGAATTATTAGTAGTTAAAAACTAATAAAATGCTTTTTTACACAAGTACGAGAAACAGTTTTAAAAACAAACTAATAAGTTTACATGTTGCCAAAGAAGGAAGAGTAAGAACTATGTCCAATAAAAAATCTGATTGCTTACACCCGATTGATTGGCGGTATGGAAGCCAAGAAATGAGAAAGATCTTCTCTCGAGTAAATCGTTTAGAACTTTTACTAAAAGTTGAAGCAGCAATTGCCCATGCTCATGCAATGGTTGGAAACATTCCAAAGAAAGCAGCTGTTGAAATCGAGAAAAAAGCATCAGCAAAATACGTGAAATTAAAGCGTGTAGATGAAATCGAAAAAGAAATTTACCATGATATTGCTTCTGTTATTCGAGCTTTTGCAGAACAATGCGGAGAATATGGGAGATACATACATCTTGGTGCAACAAGCAATGATATCATCGATACTGCAGAAGCAGTGAGAACGAAAGAAGCTTTAACTTTAATCGAAAAGCGAATTGTAAAAACTATCAAGAATCTTATTGGAATAGTGAATGAACACAAAGAAACTGTATGTATTGGGAGAACCCATGGATCCCAAGCAGTCCCTTATTCTTTTGGACATAAAATTGCTATTTGGTTAGAGGAAATAGTAAGACATCTTGGAAACATAAGACGGCTTAAGAAAGAGAATGTTGTTGGGAAGCTCTCTGGAGCAGTTGGTACAAGAGCAGCATATGGTGTGCATGCAGATAGAATCGTCCAAATCACCATGGAAAAACTAGGAATAAAAGCGGCTGTAATTACCCATCAATTAGTTTCACGAGAAATTATTGCTGAGATTTTCATGGAATTAGTACTTCTTGCTTGTTCCCTTGATAAATTCGCAACAGAAGTCAGGAACCTTTCGAGAACGGAAATTGGAGAAGTTGCGGAACCCTTCAGATCTGATAAACAAGTTGGTTCAAGCACAATGAGTCATAAAAGAGATCCAGAACGAAGTGAACGCATGAGTGCTTTAGCAAGAATCATGAGGGGATACACTACACCTGCACTAGAAAACATCATCACTTGGCATGAACGAGATTTATCGAATAGTGCAAGTGAAAGATATATTTACCCGGAGATTTTCATGACCATCGACCAAATGCTTTTAGACTTCGATTTTGTTACTTCAGGATTAGTGGTGAAAACAGAACAGATGAAGAAAAATCTAGATATCACCAAAGGTCTAGTCATGGCAGAAGCTATAATGACTGAAATAGTGAAAAATGGTATGAATAGACAAGATGCTCACGAAGTGCTAAGAAAGAACTCCATGGAAGCAGTAGAAAAAGACAAGCACTTATTTGAGATACTTAAAAAAGACAAGGAAATTGCAGAATACATTTCTGAAAAAGAGCTGAAAGAATTATTTGATTCTCCTGGAAATTATTTGGGTACAGTAAAAGAACAAATTGAAATAGTGCTACTCTTAGCGGAAAAAGCTATTAAAGAGTAATCCAAGTATTAGAATACGAAATAACCCGATTATTTGCACAAAAATAAAATAGCTTATTGAGAAGAAATACAGTTATCAACAGCTATAGACACCTATCATGAGAGGTTAGAAATAATTGCTCACTTTCATAGAACACGAAGATTACTACAAACATAAAATGCCACAAATTCTGGAGAGTCCACGCCGATTAAAGGTGATACAAAAAGCAATTAAAGAAACGAATTTATTAGAAAATCCTTATGTAAAAATGGCTTCACCAGATGCAGTAAAGGCAGAAGACCTATACACAATTCATACCGAGCAATTAGTAGATACCGTAAAGCATGGATCGATGATTGGTGTTACTGCAATTACCGGTGATACGCTGACAAATGAATTCACTTTTCTAGCAGGCTTACGCGCCGTAGGAGGAGCCAAACTCGCAGCTGAAATTGCAATAAAACAACCAGATAGTGTTGCTTATGCTCTAGTTCGCCCTCCAGGGCATCATGCTACACACAGAAATGCTATGGGATTTTGCTTCTTTAACAATGGAGCATTTGCTGCCAATTATTTAACTAAAGAACAAAAAATTAAGAAAATAGCGATCATTGACATAGATAACCACTATGGAAACGGTACAGCAGATCTATTTTACGAAAGAAGTGATATCTTGACTTTATCCCTTCATGCTGATCCTAAATACAGTTTTCCATTTCAAGGAAGGATAACGGAAATTGGTGAACGAGAAGGCGAGGGATATAATATTTGTGTGCCTTTACCTATGGAAATTGGAGATAAGGAATATCTTACTGCTTTTGATAGAATAATAATACCCATAGTTCGGGAGTATAATCCTGAAGTGATTTTTGTTTCAACTGGTTATGACGGATTACTAGGAGATCCTTATGGGTATCTTGGACAATCTGTTTTTGGTTTCCAGGCAATAATGGAGAGAATTGCTAATTTAGCCAAAGAAGTTTGTGATGGAAAAATAGTAATGACACTAGAAGGTGGATATAAATTTGATGAGCTAGGAGACGCATTCCTTGCAAGTGTTTCACCATTGATTCCTAATTATCAATTCAGTAAAGACGTAGACTCAAAACTAACTTCAAGTGGGAGTAAAAATCAATTAAAGAATACATTAGACGAGCTCAAGAATATACTGAAGCCTTATTGGCGAATTGATTAATCCTCGAATTTCTTGTACATGCGTAAAACTTGTGATAATGCAAGTGGTTTTCCATTCACCAAGGTATTTATTTCAACTTCTTCTGCTAAGCCTGAGGTTCTTAATTTTGGTAAGAACACTTCCTCGACTTGAAAGACTCCCGCTTCAGAAATCATAAAGATATTGAGTCGTAATGGTTTCTTCTTCGTTCCCTTTTTGATTTCAATCCTGGAAATACTCAAAGCTGAAATAGAATGAATATCTACTTTGCCAAGATCATATGGTTTTCGACTGCGACCTTCACAGATATCCAAACCATCAGCAATTGTTACAAACCCTGCTTCCGGTGTTAGGCAAGCGATTTCATCATCATGTGAGAGTATAGCATGTTGTATGTGGGAAAGCATCTCCATTCGTTTATCTACGTCAGGATACATTTTCTTCAATTTACCATAGAGAAAATCCTTGGTTAAATACGAAGAAGATAATTCATGAAAATCTCGATGAACCATATGTCCTACATCATGCAAGTAGCAAGCAGCAAGACAGATCACGGCCACATCATCAAGATCTCCTAAATCTTGTCGTATAAAGGCAGGAGTGATTTCATCTTTCACAATAGCTATGATTTCTAAAACATTCCTACAAACAATAGCAACATGATCCAACCCGTGATCAGTATATTTTAGATATTTCACAGCAAGACGATTTGCAGCTTTAATTGCAGCCTCTATTTCTGGATCTGTGAATAAGAAATTCCACATATCCTTTGCTTTCTTGAAACCTTGTTGTTCTATTAATGAGAGAACGTCTTCAGCGACTTTTTTTCTGTCCACAATTTGCAATATTTATCTCACCTATAGCAATTTTCTTCGAATTATTGTTAGAGAAAGTTGCTTTTCCATGTATTATTAGTATTTGGTATGGGTAGAATTTGACGCAAACGAAAGTCTTTTTTTAAGGAAAGTTTACAATAATTCATACTAGTGCAAAGAGAAAGTGAAGAAAATGTTACTTGACGTGTATTTAATCGATAAAGAAGGAGAAGATATTCAAGTAGAACCTAGTGACGTGAAACTAACTTCGTCAACTTTGGTTATTGTTGTATCTCACGATGATCATATTACGTATGTTTTCAAAGGTGCCAAGGTTTCTGTTGTGCAAAAATTTGCATCTGCAAGAAAAGCTGCTGCACTAAGACTACAGCATGCTTACAAAACAAGACATGTTGAAGAAACTGAAGGGATAGATGATGTTTTTATTCCAATCATGGAGTATCTCGGAGGATATGCCGGGGTTGATGCTGATACAGAGGAAACATCAGAACCAGCTCCACCTAAGCTAAAACCTGTTGCAAAAGCACCACCAAAGAATACCGCACCCCCAAAGGCAGATAGTAAGCCACCAGCAAAAACAACAATCACTACTATGAAGACTACCACAAAAGTGGATGTAAATGCACCAGTGCTAGTTGATCTTCCAACGAATTTAACCAAAGTAGTAAAGACAATGATGAGTTTGGAACCACCTGAAGGTTCTAGCTGTGATTACTTATTAGCCGGAACAAAACTCTATATTTTACTTGGTGATAACAAGAAAGATTTACGGAAAGGTAATTTCAAGTTAGAAGAAATTACAACCCTACCAGAAGGAGTATTCCCAGCAGAAAATTATTACCCAAGAATCTTAGTAGCAAATCAGAAGGTTCTGGGTGTTGAGTTGTGGGCTCGACGTTAGGTGAAAGGATCTCTCAAGAAAGGAATATTACCGAAAGAAGAACATATATATGAAATAAATACGAGTAAAGGTAAAGAAAACAAGCAAGGAGCGGACAAGGATTTCTAAAACAAGAGGACCAAGATACCAACATCTTTTCAAAGTAATTGTTGTGGGAGCTGGAAAAGTAGGAAAAACAAGCTTAACAATTCGTTTTGCAGAAGATCGTTTCAGGGAATCATATTTACCAACTTTAGGTGTAGATTTCATGACCAAGAATCTTACAGTAAACGAAGAAAACATAAAACTTCAATTGTGGGATAC
>JAGXNT010000078.1 GCA_019894765.1 Candidatus Heimdallarchaeota archaeon | reverse complement strand
TCTCCATCATATGCTCTTTTATGATCTTGAGCAATTGGTGATGGGAAAATTTCTTCCCCGGAAACAAAACATTGCAAGGAGAATTCTTCTCCGACTAATAATTCTTCAAGAACTATTGCTTCTCCCTTTGCAAAAACTTCCTGGCAAAAATCTAAAACCTCATCTACATCCTTTAGATGTTCTCCCATAAGTTTCACACCCTTACCTCCTGCTAATCCATCTCTTTTAGCAGCAACCATTCCTAACTGAGCAATATATTCTGATATTTCTATTAAAACAGTGTCAGGTGCAAAAATCTTGTAGTGAGGTTGTCCTGGAATCTTGTATTTAGTTAATAAGTCTCGAGTAAAGCTCTTCGACGATTCAATTCTTGCTGCGGATTTTGTTGGTCCGATAGACTCCACTCCTTTTTCCAGTAAGAAATCAACAATGCCATTTGCAAGAGGATTCTCGGGTCCAATAACAGCGAAATCTGGCTGAACTTCCTTTACGAAATCACCTAGAGCATCAAAATCATCCAATTTCGCTATTTTCACTTTGGTTGATAATTTAGCGATTCCTGGGTTTTTTGCTTTCATAAATGCGAATAAATCAACTTCGCTTTTCTTTAATGCTTTTGCTATGGCGTGCTCTCTTGCGCCTTGACCTACTAACAATATTTTATCGTTAACCACTTTTTTCACCTGTCTATGATTCAAATGAATATAATTTGAAATAAGAATTTTACTGAAGAAATTGATTGATGCATTTTCCGGAAAATTAACTAAGATTCTCTTTCGCAAAGAATCAGTGGGGGTGATTTTCTTAGTGGGTATTCACCGGTAAGACAAGCCAAACATAAATGATTGTTATCAGGCCACTTGTCGAACCCAATTGCATCAACTAGTAAGGGAACAGTATTATAGATCACAGCATCTAGACCTATGATTTCAGCGATTTCTTCATCTGTTCGTCCACAAGCTATTAGTTCTCTTTCTGTTGGGAAATCAGTTCCCATAAAGCATGGATTAATGAGTTGTGGACAACTCACAGCAAAATACACATGTGTTGCTCCCGCTTCTCTAATCATTTTTATTATTCCTTTAGAGGTGGTTCCTCTTACAATCGAGTCATCAACTAGAACCACTTTCTTTCCTTTCACAAGGTTTTGCATGACATTGAGTTTGAGTTTTACTGCTTCCTCTCGAGCAGCTTGACGTGGCATGATAAATGTACGACCAACATATCTGTTTCTAATTAATGCTTCAGAATACTCTATACCTGTTTCTTTGGAAAAACCAATAGCTGCTATTCTACCTGAATCTGGGATTGGGACAACAATATCCGCTTCAAATCCTTTTTCTTTGAATAATTTGCCTAGTCCTTTACCAATTCGCTCTCTTGCTTCATAGGTGGAAATTCCATCTAATAAGGCATCAGGTCTGGCAAAATAAACCCACTCAAACATACAATGAGCTACCTTTTCTTCTTTTACTAGTCGCTTTTTCTTTATGCCCTTTTCATTGATGCTTACCATTTCACCTGGTTTCACATCATCCTCGAATTTCGCTCCAACAATTGATAATCCAATAGTTTCAGAGGCAATAACAAAATCTCCTTCCTTTGTTTTCCCATAACAAAGTGGTTTAAATCCAAGAGGATCTCTTAATGCTATTATTTCTCCCTTATTTGTTGCGATTAAAATAGAATATGCTCCATCTAAATAACCAATGAGTCTTTTACAAGCTTTTGTTATGTCACCATTTTCTTCTTCAAGCACAAAATCCAGCAATTTGCCAATTACTTCTGTATCTGTATCATGACTAAATCTGAATCCTTGATCCATGAGAAAATCCCTAACTTCTTCAAAATTCGCAATTGTTCCATTAAACGCAATCGCAATTTTTAATTGCCTTGTTTGAAGAACAAAGGGTTGAATGCCTACAGTCAAATCATCTCCAGCTGTAGGATAACGAACGTGTCCTATTCCGAATTTTCCTTTTAAGGCCGCTAAAGTGTTTTTATCAAAGATATCTTTTACATAACCAACATCAGAAATCGTTTTCATATTCTTCTTATTTATGACTGTTATTCCTGCGCTAGATTGTCCTCGGTGCTGTAAAGCTAGCATACCTTGGTATAATAAGAAACCTAAATCATGAATGCGTTTTGTAGTTCGAATTCCTATAATGCCACAATGATCTTTGATTGACAAATAAGTATCCTCAAGCGACTTAAGAAGGCATTGGTTTTAAAATCTTTAGATTCTCTATCAAAAGAAGAATGGAATCTGAAATCCTTAAATCACTAGATGTATATATAGTATACAATAAACTATAAGGGGTTAATTTTGAGTCATAAAATATTGATTTCAAAAATTGCAGTTGATAAAGAGAATAAGACATTGGGTAAAATTATCCGAATAGATAAACTTCTCGGAAAAACAATTAAGAAATACAAACCTTACGCAATGATTCTTGTGAAAATACGTTTTAAAAAGAAAGTTGTTGTTCCTATTGATATTGAAAAAGTTGTCAAAGTCGGAGGGCAATTTGCTAGGTTTGATATTTCAAAAGAGGATTTTGATGAAAAGGTGAAAACTGCTAAGCTAGTTAAAGCTGTGCGAGAAACTTATTCTGGTAATATTGGTGTTTATAAAACGGGTGCTTCTGGTACAATGATTTTTGATCCTGGTAACTTGAAACATAAACAAAAAGAGAGGAAAAGATAGAGCTTAGCTCTTTCCTTCCATTTCTTCCACCATTCTTGTTTCCCATACTTGTTTTATTTCGTCTAATGGAAGATCTATAATAATTTTATTTTCTTCGTTTTCTATGATGAGTTTCTTTTTTTGGGTAACAATACCTATGTATGATGCTGGAATTTCATCTTCAGCAAAAATCGCTATCAATTTATCCATGTCTTCTTTTTTAGCAGTCATTAAGAATCGTCCATGTGTTTCCGAGAAAAGTTTTATGTCACTTCTTTGTGTGTCTGCGGGAATTCTTTTGAGTCCTACTTTAAAACCTAAATTTCCAGCCATTGCCATTTCAGTTAAAGCGACAAATAATCCACCTTTAGAAATGTCATGACAAGCAGTAACCAATCCTTCATTCACTGTCTTCACGACTTTCTTTAACACGTTTTTCGCATTAGCAAAATCTACTTTTGGAACTTGCCCATCATCAGATGAATGGATGACTTTTGAATATTCAGATCCACCAATCTCAGTATTTGTATTACCAATTAGTATAATGAATTCATCAGGCGATTTGAAGCTATTATTCACGGCTTTTTCAACATCTTCCAGTAAACCTGCAACGAAAATTACTGGGGATGGTTTTACAGCTACATCTCTTACTTCATCGTGGTTGTAAAAGCTTACATTTCCCCCTACACAAGGAACACCAAGAGCTTTTGCAGCATCTGCAAGTCCTTCTACTACTTTTTCAAAAGTCCAGAAAACTTGTGGGTGTTCTGGATTTCCGAAGTTAAGACAATCTGTCATAGCAATCGGTTCAGCACCAACAGCTGCAACATTGCTGCACGCTTCCATCATAATTCCAGCACCGCCATTGTATGGATCCAAGTAACAATGATGAGAGTTTCCATCGAAAGTAACAGCAATGCCTTTCTTGGTATTAAATTCTGATAATCGAAATACTCCCGCATCAGCTTGTCCAGATTTAATAACAGAATGTAATCCTACTTCTGTATCGTATTGTCTGTAAACCCATTCTCTACTTATCATATTGTCACTTGCCATTATTTTGCGACAAATATCGTTAAGTTCACTATCTTTGGGTTCTTTTGGCAACCATTTTTGATTCAATTTATTGAGGTATTTTGGATAAGTAGCTTTTCTATTTGCTGCCGGGGGTTTAGTTAAAAGATGAGCTGGCAAGTCAACAATAATGTGATCGTGATATTTTACAACACATTTACCTGTATCAGTTACTTCACCAAGTATTTCATAGGGAAGCTCATATTTGTCAAAGATTTTTCCAATTTTCTTGACATTATCAGGTTTCACTACGAAAAACATTCTTTCCTGTGATTCACTAACAAGGATTTCCCAAGGCTCCATATCATCTTCTCGAATCCTTATTTTTTCAAGTTGAATCTCGGTTCCTGTACCACCTGCATCAGCAGTTTCAGAAATAGAACAAGTAACTCCTGCCGCTCCCAAATCTTTTAGCCCTTCAACGACACCCGCCTTTATTGCCTCAAGAGTTGCTTCGATAATCAATTTCTTCATATAGGGATCGCCGATTTGCACCGCACCTCTATCGCTTTCAGAATCTTCAGTAATATTCTTCGAAGCAAAGGAAGCACCACCGATACCATCTCTACCTGTGGAACCGCCTAGAAGAATGAGTTTATCACCAGGTGTTGTTGCTCTACTCAATGCTAATTCATCTTTTCGCATAACTCCAAAGCAACCAACATTGATTAAGCAATTAATTTGAAATGAGGGATCGAACTCAATATCTCCTCCAGCATTGGAAATTCCTACGCAGTTGCCATAATCTCCAACACCCTTAGTCACCCACTTCAATAACCATTTAGTATGAGGGTCTGATAAATTTCCAAGTCGAAAACTATCCAACAAACCTATTGGACGTGCTCCCATACACAGGATATCTCTAATTATTCCTCCAATACCAGTTGCTGCACCATTGAATGGATCAAGTGCGGAAGGATGATTATGTGATTCCAATTTGAAAACTAGTGCTAATCCATCACCGATATCTACTACACCAGCATCTTCACCTGGTCCACAAATAACTCTGGGACCTTCTGTAGGTAATTTTGGCAAGACTGGTCTTGAACTTTTATAGCTACAATGCTCAGAGTTCATAACTTCCAACATTGCTGCTTCTGGGATGGTTAAATCTCTGTTTAACGTTTTGTAAACTACTTCTTTCTCCTCTTTAGTGAGATTGATTTCATCTCGAATAACAGTTTCTTGTATCATTTTAACCTCTCCTAAAAGAATTTTCAAGTGATTGGAAGTATAATTTTCCATGCTCTGATCCCCAAGGACTTAAGATGCTTTCAGAAGCTCTCTCAGGATGAGGCATTAAGCCTACAACATTGCCCTCTAAATTACAAATTCCTGCAATACTTTCAATTGACCCATTAGGATTATCTTCAATAGTTATTTTTCCATTATCGGAAACATAACGCCAAACCACTTGGTCATTTTCATTTAATTCTTTGAGACCTTTTTCATCAAGAAAATATCTACCTTCCCCGTGAGCAATTGGCACTTTCCAGATATCACCTTTCTTAGCTATATTAGTTGCAGCACTTCTTGTTGTTTCAACACGCAGATTTGTCCATTTACAACTGAAACGTAAGGTATCATTACCGATTAAAGCTCCTGGGAGTAATCCTGATTCAACAAGGATTTGGAAACCATTACAGATTCCTAAAACAAGCAATCCTTCTTTTGCTAGGTCCTTAACTTTGTCCATTACAGGAGTATAAGCTGCAATTATTCCTGCCCTGAGATGATCTCCATAAGTAAATCCTCCTGGTAAGAAAATCGCATCATAACTTTCAAGATGCTTTTGTGCCTCTTTATACCAAACAAGATCTACTTCCCATCCCATGACATCTTTCATGGCATAAACCAGATCACGATCACAAGTTGATCCAGAAAATTGAACTACTATTACTCGCATTGGCATTTTGTGTTCACCTTATTTATAAAGCAAGCTTATTTTACTATCTTGATTGTACAAACATGAGCAACCGGATTATAGATCCGAAGTTCGTTTACCATATTCCAGCAGATGTCTTCTGCATCTTTCTCATTTTTGGCTTCTAAAGTGACTTTCAAAATTTTCCCGCTACGAACAGAAGAAACCATGTCATAACCATGCTTAATCATTAGGTCACGCATAATTGTTTCTCCCTCGGGATCTCGCGCGTTCTTCTTCCCCTCTATAATTACTTCCGCGTTAAATTCTGGCATAATTAATATTACCGCCTAAGATTCTTCGAGTGGTTGTGCTTCCACAAGTTGTGATAAGTTAAAAATGTTGCTTATCACATTGCTAAATATAAAAATGAAAAGAAAAAGAAAAAATGGTGAAAGAGATTAGTTCTCTTTCGGTTTGACAAAATTACCAGCATCTGCCATGATATAAATAGAACCTTCGGGTTTCGCTTCTAAAAAGCTATTAACATAGTTTCGTAGGGTTTCTTGTATTGTTCCTTTGATTTCTAATCCGTTAATTCTGAAGATTTCTTTGAGCTCTTTGTGATCCATTTCAGTAATCATGTCAATTTGGTTATCTTTTAGTATTCGTAACAAATCTACAGGTTTTTGGTTACCGATTCTAAAGGTTTCTTCGCTGCATTTGTTCTCAACTACCCAGGTTAGAGCTTCATCAAGGTCCATTTCTTTTATTGCAATCATTGTATCATGATAGGCTTGATTACCTACTCCCTCCTGTGCTTTTGCTAGAAGTAAGATTTTACCACCTTTCTTTGCTGCATTCCATGCAGCATGTACTCCTTTTCCTGCTTGGTATAAGTTCAAACCAAGTTCACCTGTAGTTACAATAACTAAGTCAGCTGGTTTGTCAACATCAATGACTCTTAATGGTTTGAGTAATTCTCCAGCCATTTCATGAAGAGAAATAATATTTCCTGCGTTTAACAGCACTATTTTCTTTTCGTTGAGAATAGCATCAATACAAAAGACTGCTTTAGTTTTCATTACAGTTTGAACCATTTCTTTCATATCTTGGATAACGGGGTTTCCTTCAGTATTTCCTAATCGGCATTCTGCTTTGAAACCTGTCTCTAAGCTAAAGGCTTTAGGATGATTTCTACTGATAGTTTTTCGTCCCGCAATTCCAGGGAAGAAAGATTTCACAGTTCCAGCTACACCTGCAAAATAGTGGTATTCAGAATCTGTTAAAGGTATAATTAAACATGATTCTAAAGCGAGTTCATTAAGAAAGATTGGAGTTCCTCTACTTGAGGTACCAATTTGCTTTACTCCCTCATCACAATTATGTGCTACAACATGATCTTTGTATTTGTTCCAAATTTCTGTTCCTAGAATCTTTCTTTCAACTTCTTCTGGAGTTGGTAGACGATGAGTGCCACTGGCTACTAATATTTTTAGGTCCTCAGCTGCAACTCCATACTCGATGATTTTTGGAAAGAGAATTGGTAATAAAACTCGAGTATGTATGTTTGGTCTTGTGTTATCATCTACTAAGATGATTACAGCTTTCCCTTTTGAGTAATTCTTCGCAATTACTTCTTTTAGTGGTGGGCTGTCAATAGGCTGTTCTAATACCTCGAAGAGTTTTTCTTCAATCTTGACGATTTCAGGAAAATCACCTTTTATCTCGAGATACTTAGCATTAGCATTCTTTGGAATGAAATCATTGATTTCATCTTCTCCATAATCTATTGGTGTGTCCATATATTCTGCCATTTAGTACCATCCAATGGGTTATATTTGATTATGAAAATATTAACTTAGTTAATTATTATGTCTTTTGATAATTTTTGTTTGAAATTTCACGCGCTTTTGCTATAAAATTTTTAAACTCAGATACAAAGTATCTACTACGCGATATTCAAAACTAAATGCAATTATTGGCTTATATTGAAAGAGAAGATCTCGATGAGTAAAATAAAATTATGTTCTGTATCCGAAATCCCTGAGAATGCTGTTAAGACCTTTAAAATTGAAAATAAAGATATCGCTGTTTTCAAAGTTGAAGGTAAATTTTATGCAATAGATAGATTGTGTACACATATGAAGGGAAATTTAGTAAAAGGAAAACTTGAAGATAAAACAATAAAATGTCCATTACATGGATCAGTTTTCAGCTTAGAATCTGGTGAGCTTCTTAGTCCTCCTGGTACTGTTGCTGGTTGGTTTAAAAAAGCTAAAAACACTCATATTTACGAAACATCTGTACAAGATGATTTTCTGTTTGTAGAGATTAAAGATTAAAAACATAGTATTGTAAAAATACTATGTCTTGCTTTTTCCTTCACAGAAATTGTCAGTTATTTTTGAGACCAAACACCTAGGATATTTCCACTATTATCTTCAAAGACAGCATAAAAGCCATAATCATTTTCAATTTCCGTTTTCTCTTGGATAACCTTTCCACCATTTTCGGTGATTTTTTTAAGAGCTTTTGGAATGTCTTCAACTTCGATATTCAAATTGATTTCTCCCTTAGAAATTTTATCTGATTTCTGGAAAGCTCCTCCAACGCCTTCTCCTCCGCTTTTGAAGAACGCATAATCCGGAAAGCCCGTTTCAATTTGAACTTCCCATTTGAAAACGCTTTCATAGAATTTCTTAGCCATATTAACGTCTTTGCAAGGAATCTCTATATGAACAATCTTGTTTTCCATTTGAATCAACTTATAAATTATATATCTACAATATTGTTTTTCGTTTAAATTCTTTCCACTTAATTTCAAAAGATGATTTTTTTCTGAATTTTTGCCTGTACACGGTTCTTAAACTGTTGCAAGAGATTGTTTAAATCAATTGTAACCTATACAATAATTAGAAATTATATTGAGGTTCGATATTTAAATATGTTAATCAAGAAAAGAAATCCTGTAATCATCTCATTGGTACTACTAGTATTAACTGTCTTTGTAGCTAGTCCTTATCTGAAAGTAGATGGTGCTGCGTTTATTGGATTTGGTACAGGGTTCAATGAAATAACTGTTACAACCCAGAAAATGACCTTTAAGGCTCTCAACTATAAACCTGATTTTGCTTTGTGGCACGATAATATATCTGTCTCAGCTGAAGAATACCGCTTGAGTTTCATGAAAATACAAGAATATTTTGGATCTGATGATTATCTCAATAATAGTGATGAACTCGGTGGAATTAGTTATGATCTCTTAGCGAATGAATGGGATTATGAAGTCACTGAAGATTCATTTAATGTAGTGATTAATTTAACGCTTTCCGGATTAGCGAATAATGTAATAATTCAATTTATAGTTAATATATCAGAATTGGAAATTCCTATTGAAAATACAGATGCATTATTGCAACCTTTTAGTGAAGCACAAATTACCATTGTTGTTAAAAATTGGAAATTCACTGCAGGTGCTAAAGGAATAGCACTAAAGTCTGAAGTTTTTGAATCCATGAATATAAATTATGTAGATATTGTGAATTATACCTATATTCCTTATAGCAATGTGGAAGCACTTCAGATACAAAGTAATGCTGGGTATAATCCAGAAAAAGCGTTTGTTTATTGGGTTAATGATGCTGACTACTATAATGACTCAACCTATTATAACACCAGTAAAATTGGTAGTTCATACTTTAATGAAACCAATGATCCTCCGGGAGAAGATAAAATTCATCCTTGGTTTTCATATCCGAAAATCAATGAATCATTAACAATAAATCATGTGTGTGTGTTTGGAATTTATGATCGAAACACATATCCCTCAAACCAAGTAAGGAATTATATTATTCCTATAATTGGCTCTATTCTAATTGTTAATGTACTTGTGATTGTTTTCAGGAGAAAAGCCTGGAAATAATCCTTTATCTTCTCTGCTTTTAATTCCACTAAATTTTTTAGTAAGTTAACAATTATGATATTAGGTCTTTGAAAATAGGGTAAAACCTATTATTATAATTGGGGATATCAGATGAAGAAATCACAAATTATTGGGGTAATATTGTTATCAACCTTTGTTTTAATTCAAGGTTCCTTGCCGGTAATTTGTTCTGAGAATAATTTTGCTGAATCACCTTCTTTTGTAAATCGCTCTCCCACTTATCCAAATGAATTTATTCCAAGTTCAAATGGCGACTTCATAATTTTTCATAACATGAAAGTGAAGATACAATTAGACTATAGATTACGTGTTGACTCGACCTTAGTCATTGAGAATAGTGAAAATGGCACTATTGATTATTTTCAGTATGTAATCAATGATTCAATTAGTAATGTATTTGTTTCAGATCCGATCGGGTCATTAGAATTTACTTGGAATATTTTTGAAGACTCCAGTGTTCTTAACGTAACTATGAGGTATCCTTTGCTTGAAGGTCAAAAATATGTAATAACAATTGCTTATTTTCTATCCGAATTGGTGCCATTCCTCGTTCAAGAACCTTCAGAGTTTTTTACACTTGAATACGCCATTTTTCATTATTTAGAGACTCAAAGATTTGATTTAGAAATCTCATTACCACTTGGTTTTGGTTTGATTACTGGTGAATCCCCTCGCCCAACATATCCTATACCTGAAAGGGTTTACACAGAAGACAACATTGTGAAAATTGCTTGGACGTCTGTGAATATCGTTCCTTATTTTGAATACCTGTTTACTATAAGGTTCGAAGAAGTAGATATTACCTTTTCAATTGATAATCCGTCAAACCCCTATCTATTCCTCTATGTTATACTTGCTTTCCTAGGTGGCATAGCTATAAGTACACTTGTTTCCTATTTAATTATAAAGCGAAAATATCATCCAGTTAAATCTGAGCTAGTTAGTTCCCTACTATCTGATTCTGAACAAGCAGTTATTCAAGCTATTAATGATGAAGGCGGAATAGCAATACAACGTCGAATTTGCGAACGGACCGGATACTCAAAATCAAAAGTATCACAGATTTTACTGAAACTGGAAGAAAAGAATGTCTTGAAACGTGAACGCTGGGGTAGAACAAATAAAGTAACAATCACAAATCCTTCTTTCCTAAATATAGAACTTGAAAGTGGGGAAGCAGAAATTCAAAAGAGCAAAGAATTTGATGACTAAATTTGATTTTGAACCCATTTTGAACCATTCTTGAACCATTGTCAAAGATTGTTTAAAATAAACTTCATTCTATATGTATTTTAGTAAGCATTTACCCAGATCGCGGGAATTGTGAAGTAAATTTCTCAACTATAAGTTTGAGTTAATGACAAAAAATGGATCTTAAAAAAAATTAAGAGGTTAGAAAAATGAAAACAAAAACAAAATTAATGATCGGCATCTCACTCATAGCCCTATTCTTCTTACCTGCAATTACTAATAATGTCTCTGCACAAAGTGAAAAAATAGGTGTTAAGGAAGGACAAGATGCAATTACAATTTCAACTGATTATATTACTTTGAAACTAGTTGATGGAAAACCACACTTTATTTGGTGGTATGGAAATCAAAGCACATCAGATGAAATGTACAATGTTCAATTCACAAAATTACAAGAGTATTTTGGACCTGATGATACTCTAGATACTAATGGAGAACTAGGTGGTATTTCTTACAATTTAGTTACTAGTGATTGGATATCTGAGATAGTAGAAGATGAAACATCTGTTACTGTAACTTTAACACTTTCAGGCTTAGCAAATGATGCTGAAGTACAATTCATAATAAACATCTATGAAACTGATCAACCAGTTGAAGGAACTGATCAAATTGTAGATGCACTAGCTGAAGTAAAGTTTGATATTGTAGTTAAAGATTGGGTTTTCAGCCCAGGGGCAGCAGGACTAGCAGTCAAATCCCAAGTTTTAGAATCTCAACAACGACATAGAGTTCGCGTAAGGAATGGAACAACAGCTGAAAATGGTAATACTACAAGAACCATGCAATTTGAAAGTGAAGAACAGGGCAATAAAAAAGTCGCTTTTTACGAATGGGCAACTTTCGCTGATGTATATGATAATTTAGTTAAAATCTCAACAATTGACGTGGGAACAGCATACATTGAAGATGGCGCTCAAGGTGTAGGTCCAGGAGTACCCGGAATGATTCACTTCTGGTTAACTTATCCAAATTATGGCGATTCATATACCTTAAGACATGACCCCTCCATAGGTATATTTCCAGACGCGTTCAGCTTTCCACTATATATCTTCCCAATAATTGGTGGGATAATTGCGACAGCTGCAATAGCCGCTATCGTAAGAAAAAGAAAATAATAGCTTTCTCTGAATGTGATTTTGGGAAAAAACCAAGATCACATTTTCATTATATTGAAAAAAATAGCTGAAACGATATCATTATAATCTTGTTTAATTATTCTCTAAGTGTGGTAACAACATGACTTCACGCAAATTCAAAATATACCTCATCTTCTTTTTTACCACATTTATGTTAATGAATCCGATAAATCTTCAAAGCGTGAAATCAAAGGAATTAATCACTAATTCTAATTTTCATAAACAAAGCAATACTGTTTCTACTTTGATGCCTAATTCAATTGAGAATGAGACTTTACTTGCACATCACATGAAAATAAAAGTAAATAATGATTATTCACTTAAAGTAACATCTACTTATGTTGTTACGAATAATGATTCTCAACCAATGGATTTCTTTGCTGTTTTAATTAGTAAAAATATCTCCTCTGTTTTTTCATATGACCCGATTGGCTCTCTAAGTTTCACATGGCTAATAAACATAACAACTGGAAGTTTGGTCAATGTTTCAATGAGATATCCGTTATTTCCGAATGAAACCTATGTTTTCTCTATCGAATATCGGATTGATACAGTAATCTATTCTGTTCAGGAACCAATTGAATATTATGGGTTGGATTTCGAAATTACCCATCCTCGAAAAACTGACCTATTTGAACTTGAATTGTGTTTGCCTTCTGAAAGCGATCTTTTAGATCAAAGTCCTCCAGAACCTGTTTATCCTAATCCCCTTAGAATCGTGGAAGAGGATGGAATAGTCAAAATTTACTGGGTACTAGAAAATCGGGATATGGATGATGATGATGTATTTCTTATCAGATTTGTTACTCGAACCAGTGATATACCAAATGACTCTAATCTTAAACCTTTATTTTACATCCTAACACTATTAGCTGGGATACTTCTAGGTTGTCTAGTTATTTTCCTAGTTTACAGATTTAAAGTCAAACCTGCTGAAAGTCAACTTGTTAGTTCTTTGTTAACAAAAACCGAGCAAGAAGTCATTAAAGCAATAAATCAAGATGGTGGGGTTTCCACCCAAAGAAGAATATGTGAGAAAACGGGTTATTCGAAATCAAAAGTCTCCCAAATACTACTCAAACTTGAGCAAAGAGACGTTCTTGTTCGTGAACGATGGGGAAGAACCAATAAAGTAACAATTACTGCTCCTACCTTCAAAACCATTGGAGTTTCCAACGAGAAACCTGAATGAAATAATAAAGTTGTTTCATAATTAATTATCCAATAATCTTTTTTATGTTCAATAAAACTATAACTTAGAAATTTGTCTATGGTTTGACTATACATGAGTGAGAAAAAACAATTCCCGATTATTCCCGGTGCTGAACCTTTTCGATTGAAAGCTAAAGGGCCGAAAATTCTTCTTATACATGGGTTTACAGCGACACCGACTGAGGTAAGACCCATTGGCAATTATCTATACAAGAAAAAGTATGACATTTACTCAATTTTACTTCCAGGACATGGAACAGCTCCGGAGGATTTACAAACGAAGAAAGTAGCCGATTGGCAGAATTCAATAACAGAGATTTTTGATGAAAATAATGGATTTGATTTTGTGGTTGGATTCTCAATGGGTGCTCTACTTGCAGCTCAAGCGGCTATTGATTATGAAAAACAACTAAAAGGATTAATTTTGATCTCGTCATTTCTAAAAATCAAACCAAAAATTCTCTCGAGAGTTGCTTTTCTATTTCCAATAATGAAATACTTGAAACCATATTTCTCTAAGAGTGAAGAAACTGCTCAATACTTCAAAGACAATAATCTCATTAGCTATCTCAAATATCCTATGAGTGCTGTACATGAAGCTGTAAAGCTTTCAAAATACACTCAAAGAAATGTCTTATCAAAAATTAAGATTCCAACTTTAATAATCCAAGGAGAAAAAGATGACCGAGTGGATCCCGAAGGTTATAAAATACTCCAGAAATTAATTCCCACAGAAGATAAAGAATTAGTGCTTCTTCCTGATTCTCAACATATCGTTTCAGTTGGACCTGATAAGGAATTATTGTTTAAATCCATTCATCAATTTATCAATAAGAGAAAATAACCTATTACGTTTTCCAATTAATAATCTTAGAAAGACTTAAGTTTAAAATAAAATCCAATTGACATAGACATTCAAAGCCACTAAATGCTCATTTAATGAGGTATATGTTTTGAGTAAAAAAACTACAACAGGTTCTGACAACGAAGTAGATACCGAACCTGAGGTGAAAGATTTGGATGAAAAAGGTGCAACTTACAAGAAATCAGGTGTAGATATAGCTGAAGAAGGAAAAGTAATTGAAGAAATCTGGAAATTGCTTCCAAAAACCTTCAAATTAAATCCAAACGCTAAATTTTTACCTGCAATGTCCCACTATGGCGGGATTGTTGATATCGGTATACCTGACAAATACTTAGTGGTTACAGTTGATGGTGTTGGCTCGAAGGTTCTTATTGCAGAAATGCTCGAGAAATTCGATACTGTAGGCATTGATTGTATTGCTATGAATGTGAATGATTTGATTTGTGTTGGTGCAGAACCGCTTGTTTTTGTAGATTATTTCGCTATAGAACAACCTGATTCAATCATGGCAAATCAAATAGCAATGGGATTAGTTGAAGGAGCAATTCAATCAAAAATTGCTGTGGTAGGAGGAGAAACAGCTACTTTGCCAGATATTATCCGAGGTCATAATGGTAAAGGATTTGATTTAGCAGGAACTGCAATTGGTTTGGTTGAGAAAAAGAAACTCGTTCTAGGTGATAAAATTATACCGGATGATATCATCTATGGTATTGAAAGCAATGGTTTGCATTCAAATGGCTACTCATTAGCGAGAAGTGTCTTATTAGAAAAACATACAGTAAATGACGTCGTTGATGGCTTACATCTCGGTGAAGAATTAATCAAACCAACTTTGATTTATGTACAAGAAGTTCTTGAGATGATTAATAAAGCTGATATTCATGGTTTAGCTAATATCACAGGTGGATCCTTCCTTAAATTAGCCCGATTAATGAGACAAGCAAAAACAACTGTTGGTGTTAAGCTTGATTCATTACCTGAACCACTCCCTATTTTCAAATTAATTCAGAAAATGGGCAATGTTTCAGTAAAAGAAATGTATAAGACTTTCAACATGGGTGTAGGCTTTTGTGTTATTGCCCCAGAAACTGAAGAAGCAACACTAAAAGAAATATGTAAGAAACACGGGAAGAAGTTATTTAGAATTGGTTCAATAATTGATGAAAAGAAGATAATTTTAGAATTACCGTCGGAAACAATCGAGTATCCCGCTGATAAGTACTAAAGATCTTCTAAATCCTCTTTCTTTATATTTCCATTGTGAAATGCAGTAGCTACTAAAGCTCCCATTATACCCTTTTTCTTTAAGACACTCAAGTCTTCTATACTGCGTACACCTCCTCCGGTGATTATAGGAATTGATGATACGTTCTCCACAATTTGTAATAAAGAATCATTTAGTGGTCCTGTTTGGCTGCCTACTTTTTGCAGCTCAAGAACAATGATTGCTTTTAATCCTAATTTTCCCGCAATCTCAGCAATTTCAATTGGTTTTATCTTGCGTATTTCTTCACTATTAGCTAGTAATTCTCCACCTTTAAAATCAACACTTAAGATAATTTTCTGAGGATTAAATTCTGACACAGCTTTTTCTAAAACCTCTAAAGACCTAAGAGTTTCAGTACCAATAATAACCTGATCAACACCCCAATCAATTACTTCCTCAATGTCCTCTAATTGCTTGCAACCTGCATCAATTGATATTTTGTAGTTAGATGTTTCAACTAATTCAATGATGATGTTCTTATTTAACTCAGCATTATTTATGGATTGAATTCTATCTAGATCTGCTATGTAAAACCAATCTAAAGCTAGCTTCTCATGAAAAGCAGTGGCAACACAAAGTGGAGCTGGATCATTTGAAATAACAGAATCTCGAAATGGTTGATAGTCGTTTCTTCGACCACCTTTTCCTTGAACTACTTGCCCATTTAGAAGATCCATGACAGGTATAACTTTCATGAATAATGTGAAACAGCTTCGAGAATAAATAATCTTCTCTTTTTTTTAAAAAAAGTCTTTATTAATGAGAAAGACTTGAACAATA
>JAGXNT010000077.1 GCA_019894765.1 Candidatus Heimdallarchaeota archaeon | reverse complement strand
GTTGGTAAGAAATGAAGATATTCCACAATCATACTTTCCCCATCTCTCAATCCTCTATCAGCAATCATTTTTTGAATAATTGAATTCATAATATCTGCTTGAGCTTTATAACCGGAAATTAGATTTTTTGAGCTGTATTTTCCGAAAAACTTCCAGGTATCATAAATACTAGAATGAAATATTTCATTCTCTGTAGTTATTATTGATCGTAACGATGAACGTAAAACATCTCCACCTATTACTAATCCAATATTAAGAGCAGTCGAAAGCTCCTTTGCAATTGTAGTTTTACCAGCACCAGGGATACCAACGATAATTGGAATTATTGGTAATTTCTGTAGCCCGTTTTCTACCAATGTACGATATTCTTTCATTATCAAGTATCTAGCAAGGTATTTAGTACCTAACTTTTCTAATGATTGTTGTAACTCTGAATCAGTACTACTGGTTGCAAGGAGTTTACTTACTGCTTTCAAAGGAAGACCAGTTGCAAGTAGATTTGAGTCACTATCCCAAAAAATCATTGTAAGACCAACAGTTTGTTTCATATTAAAGGAATTAATGGTGTAAATATATCTTCCTTCAATCTAAAATTTTCGCAGAAATTGTAAGAAATAGACATAAAACGGGTTTTAGTTCAATTTGATAATTAGTTACTTATTAGTCAAAATCTTGAGAGCAAACTACTCACTCTTATATGATCTGTAAGATTTAACGAAAAGATAGAGACTTGTCCACCACCCAATTAAGACACCAAACAAAACAAATAACCCTGTTAAAATAGCAACCCACCATGGATACCAAAGAGTAAAAGTTGTGTATTCTGTACCTAAATTCAGCATAAAACTACTAACATTGTTTAGATAAGGACTGGTAATTCCCATTGATACGATTATTGGAACGAGTATCACAAGGATAAACTCTACTGAAAAATTAGCTACAATTAGCCCCCTTCTTGCGCCATTTCGAACAAAAATCTCCAGTAAACGTAGTCTTTCCTTGTAGATATTTGCTGCTTTAAAACATCCATATACAACTGTTAATACTATTGAGAGTATTGTTATAATTTTAAATAAATTCAAGCCCAATGAATTCAAAGTACTATCTATGGATGTGAGATAATCTTCATATGTGTAGGCAGTTAAATGATATTTTGACGACAATTCTTCTTGTACTGCTGTAATATTAGTCCCATCAACTGTTTTAATAAGCAAGTAGTCTTTTTGGAATCTTTCACGTACAGTATGTTCCAGAATAAGATCCAATGTATTATCACTAACAACTAAATCAATATAGGTTGGTTGATTAAAAAGGTCATAAAAAAAGTCTCCCTCAAATTTCCTTATTGGAATTAATGGAAAATAGCTGAAATCACTTATATAGGTTAGTTCTTTTGGATGGAAAATAGTTGGAAAAATTTTCATATTTGAAAATATTTCGTCTTTATGGTAATCATTTTTTCGAGCATATTTTCTATTCATAAGGTAGGTAAGATCAGTTTCTAACATAGTAATGTCATTTTTTGAATACCCATCTTGTGTTAGTAATGTGAAATCAACAATTTCAACATATTCCGTAATATTTGATATAACATAAAAGTTAATGATATGTTGTGAATCATCAAACACACTGGAATCTTCCACAACTAAATTGATGTTACTTAGAACAGTTGATAATTCAACACCCTCGATACTGGAAATATTTGATTCCAAACCTTCATCTATATTCCAATTTTCCACAAGGATATCAGCACACCCAACCGAAAGATTAGCTTCAAGTGTAGTATGTGTATCTACAGATTTGGTTATTATTAAACCAGGTGTTACACACAAACCAATCAAGAAAAAAACCATAATGGTATTTTTGTAATTCCTTATGTAAACAGATAAGTGTTTCAAAGCAAGAGAAAAGTAACTTTTCGTATTCTTCCACACCGAATCACCTATTCTATACCAAAGATACGTCATTCCTCGTCTTAAAAATA
The DNA here is from genome assembly GCA_019894765.1 of Candidatus Heimdallarchaeota archaeon. The sequence continues at coordinate 44,384 of JAGXNT010000077.1, read as the reverse complement.
ACAAAACTGCAAGTAGTAAAAACAATATTCCAAGAACAGCTAATATACTGAAACCAATAAAATAGTTAACATTGATGATGCTTTCAAAATAATTCCCACCACCGTATGAAAGATATGATATCAATAATCCAAATATAGTAAAAATGATTCCTGGAACCAAGAAATTCAATTCAGGCAAAGAAAAGATTTTACTTAAGAATCTTTTTTTCTTTGTTTCATATTCTTCCATTATTGTGACTTTAGTTTTTCTTAGTTGTAGTAAATCAATCAAGTAGTTAATTAAGAAGAATCCTAAGAAGAAACCCAGAATAATAAAGATAGAAGAGACATATGAAAATCCAGCAATATAAGAGACATTCGGTGATAAATTCAACGAACGAACAATAAAATAATCAACAATCAAACTTAAGCATAATCCAATCAATAAGCTTGAACCAAATAGAATCAGGTTTTCATAAAATAGAAATTTAGCGAGTGATTGATTATCCATCCCATGTGTTTTTAAGAGTCGGTACTTTGCTCTTTTCTCAAAATTACCCGTCCTATAAATTTCAACACTAATAAATCCAATTAGAAGCATAAACGGAGAACAAATTAATAATTGATTATAGAGTGTTAAATACCAATTCATTTTGAAATTATTTAAGGCATACATTAAATCCTTACAGAACTGCATAGATCCCCAATTATATTCATTTAAGGCTTTAATATATTTATTAGTCTTGAGATGCTTTACAGAAAACGTATACTCAAAGTCAATATAAACACCTACACTATGGACCTTATTATCAATTTCATTTACTAAATTAGAAAAATAGTTACTGGTTGTTATAAAATAATTACTGGTTTCTCTTAAGATATCTGTTGAAATATTATTGTTATAAAATATAGAATCTAAATTGTTCACAATACCAACGATTTGACATTTAGTTATTTCTGGATACTCATTGTAAACTATCTTTCCAGTAAGATTAAGTACATCCCCAATTTCAAAGGAAAATTGATTTAATGCATTATAATATAAAATCTCAGTTGAATTTTCAGGCAATCTTCCAGAATGCAAATTATTTGTAATTAAATTTAGAGCAGTATTATCATATGTACTTAAGAAAATTCCAAAGTAATTATTATATGATATGAAATTAGATAAAGAGATTTCTATTACACCAGCACTTTTTTTCAGAATGTTTGGTATCATATTTTCCAGCTGTGTTGTAGCCTCTTCGATTCTATTCATGAGATAATTTGAAGCTAAAGTCACTGGATTTTCTAAACTTTTGTGACTTTCTACGCTTATTTCATTATCATTCAACCAATTATGATTTGTTTCGATATAGCTGTAAAATGAATCTTGATAAATACTATATGATACAATTACAATACTTGTTAAGAGTAAGAAGAAAATGGAACTAATTATTAGCATCGAGAGTACTCGTTTTCTACTTGCTTTGAAGTAAATAGCAAGAATTTTCCGTATTGGAACTTGATGTTCTTTTGAACCATCTTGTTGATCCATTCTTTCCCATTTCCAATATTGATTAGTATTATTAATGGTAATTTTTTATTTATGGGGACAAATAATACAAAAAGAATTACTTATTTTGTGAAAGCAATCCCATCTCTTGCTATTTGCCCGTCTTTAAGTTCAACCGTTCTAAAACCATCTCTTATCAATGAAATATCATGTGTAGCAATAACTACCGTTGTGCCAGTTTTTTTGTGTGTTTTATAGATTTCATCAATTGCTTGTAATGCTAATTCCGAGTCCAAGTTTGCTGTGGGTTCATCTAATATTACAATGGGTGGGGAGTTATAATTTGCAATAGCTAAAGTTGCTCGTTGGAACTCCCCTCCTGATATTTCTAATGGGAAATGATTTCTTCGATGTTCAATTTTGAATTTTTTCAAATATTCATCATTAACGCCTACAATTTCCTTAGCTTTTATTTTCTTTAAGGAGAAAATTTCTTTTAAGAGAAAGTTGTCATCAATCGTTAAAAACGGATGAAGATTTCCTTGTTGTGATACTAACCCCATCTTTCTCTGTCTTATATCAGCTTTTTCGGCATTAGTAAGATGACTGAACTTTACTCCATCAAGAATTATTGTACCAGTAGTTGAACTCTCAAGACCCGCTAATAATTTTATTAAAGTAGTTTTACCGGAACCACTTGGTCCAACGATGAACAATAATTCATTCTTGTATATATTCAAATTAATATCAGATAATGCTTGCACTTCCGCGCCATTAGCTTGATAAATTTTGGATAAATTGGTTATCTCAATGAGTTGTTTTTTACTTTTGGAATAGTTCTTTGGTAAAGGTTTCAATTCAAGAATTTTTCTTTTCACTTCAATTTTCTCAAGTACCACTTTCTTTGGTTTTAACCCTTTAGGATTCGTTAAACTTATTTTTCCATTTTCTTCAAGAGAGAAGTCTATTTCTTTTTTCACTTTTAGTGATTGCATGACCAAATCTGGTATTCGAATGTTATTTGTTGTGTCAATTTGCGCTCTGAATTTTAATGGAAAACCAGACTTCTTATCTAACAATTTCTGCTCTTCTGATGAAATCATTGCAGCTACTCTACCATCTCGTATTTCACAGCTTTTATCTACACCATCAAAAAAACGCTGGTCATGTGTAACGACTAAAATAGTAGTTCCAAATGAGCGTGCAACCTCTCTTAATAAGGCTTTCACTTTTTCAGTGTTCATACTATCCAGTTGTCCAGTAGGTTCATCACATAACAAAATTGGTACATTCTTTGCTAATGCGCATGCAACTGCGGTTCTAATCATCTCACCTCCCGATAGGAATCTAACCCTACGTTTAGTCAAATGTTCAATTCCAAGTTTCTTTCGTATGGTATAATTTCTATCCATATATTCATCTGAATCACCAATCACAAGACTTGTTGAAAAAGACATATTTTCTTCTACTGTTGCATCTAAGAACAGTGTTCTTTCAGGAAATTGATCTACTAAACCAATATTAAATAACCTAAACCTGTTCAAAGCGTTTTGATTAAGATCACCAAGTTCTTGACCATTAACAACACATTCACCACTTGAGAGATTTATTAAACCTGCGAGTATGTTAATTAGTGTTGTTTTACCTGAACCGCTTGGTCCGATGACAGCTACTATCTCACCTTGATCTATAAGCACGTCACACCCTCTTAATGCAGGAATTCGGATTCCGTGTTCTTCATCTTCGTAAATTTTAATTAAATCTCTACAGCTTATCATTTCCATCACTCCTGCTTTACTGGTCTGTAATTATTTATGAGAGGAATTAATCCTACAAACCATCCAATTACCAATAAAACTAACCCACCTATAGCTACAAGTAATAATACCCACCATGGTTGCCATGGGGTGAATTTGATAAAGACTTCAGATATATTCAGTAGATAACCGCTAAATGCATTTATAATCGGAATTGCCACACCAATAGAAATTATCATTGGTATTAGAACAATTAGCATGAGCTCAATAGTAAAATTCCCCCAAATCAATCGGCGTTTTGCACCAATTTGTATTTCTGGTTCTATAATACGTAATCTTTGTTTATAAATACTAATAGCATTTACAGTTCCAAAGAGAATGATAGCTAATAACGTTAGAATAGATGTTATAATAAGAAAGACGTTTGCGAATTTGTTTATTCGTTCAGTTATTATTTGTTGTATTTGTCCTGGTGTAATTGATTTATGTCCAAATTGATTTGACAATTCTTCTTGAATTCTGGTTTTGTTCGCTGTTGTGTCTGTTTTAATTAATAGATACCCAGAGCTCTCTGCTATTAACGAAGTAGTATTAAAAATTAATCCTGCTGTTGTTTTACTTACAACTAAATCAATCTTTGTATGATGACTGAAGAAAAAGGAATCATCAGGATTTGTTCTCAAATCAGCTCTGGATAAAAGTGGATAATAACTAAAGTCATTAACATAAATCAAATCTAAAGGCTGATAGATTTCATCAGTAATTTCTCTGGTATTGAAAATAACTCCTTTATCGAAATCATTTCTTTGAGCATATTTTCTTCCCATTAAATATGTTAAATTAGTGCTTAATTCACTGATATCTTCATCTGTATAACCATCATCAGCAAGTAATGTAAAATCAACAACACTTAGATACTCAGTTATATTTGGTAAAACTAAGAATCTGATTCCATAAATCTCATTTTGCCATCTTGGACTGATAAATGTTAATTCAAGAATATTAACCTCCGCAGAACCTACCACTCCATCAATATTTGAAATATTACTTTTCAATTGATTACCAATTACCCAATCATCAAGGAAAATATCTGAACAACCTGTTGTTAAATTAGCTTCAAGTGGGGTATGTAGTGCTATGGATCTTGTTACGATTAATCCTGGAATAACTCCTAAACCAAAGACAAAAACAGCCATCATCGTTCTTTTATAGCTCTTTCCAGAAATTGATAAGTGCTTTAGTGCTAATGTAAAGTAGCTTTTACTATTTTTCCAAGAGGATTGACCAATTACTCTCCAAATTAACTCAATTAATCTCCCGAGTAATAGGAATACCGAGATAAGTAGTAACAGGATGCCAAACGCTGACATAAAGTAAAATAAAAACGTAAATTGTACCAAATCAGATCCAGTGCTATAATCATAATAAGAGAAGGCGTTTAGAAATACAATCCCAATCGTTGTTAATAGTACCCCGGGTAATAGGCTAATAACTTCAGGAATAGAGAATATTTCTCGAATAATTTTCCTTCTTTTACTTTTATATTGAGTTGCCGTAGTTATCAATGCTTTTCTCGTTTGAATTAAATCATAAACAAATTTCAACAGAGTTAAAATTACAAAGAGAATAATTAAGCTCAACATAATTATTGCTTGTCTCAATGCTGCAAAATAAGAAACTTCTACCGGCATATTTAATCCCATAAAAATGAAGAGACCAGTAATCAATCCTGTTGTAAAACCAATTAGAAAACTTGAACCAACAATCATAACATTTTCGTAAAAGACCATTTTTGCTAATACTTTGTTCTCTAATCCTTGAGTTTTTAATAACCGATATTTCGATTCTTGCTCATGACTACCTATAGTAAAAGTTTCAATGCTTATAACACCAAAAAGAAAAACTATTGGAACGCTTGCACCTATTAAGCTAATTGTTTTTGTTTGCCAATCTCTTTCAAAAGCACCAAGAGCCTCTATTAAATCTTGACAGAATGAAACTTGATAACCGGGCATATGATCGAAGGTTGGATTTTGATTCCAAAAATCTTGAAGAACAGCTAAATATTTATTTTTATTCAATATATGGTCAATAGTAAATTGATAATTAATATCGATTGCTGCATTAAATGTTGAAGAAAAATTTTCTAATGAATTGATAAGATTATAGAATAAAGTGTTAGCTGTAAAGAATTGTGCTTTTGGTCCATCATCCATTTCATTAACGGATTCCTTTAGTAAATCAGTTGAGAGACCTTTATTGCTAAGCTTTGCGTCTAAAACATCTACTATCCCTACTACGGTATAATTAATAGGATTATAATTACTTTGAAGGTCTGATTTTATACAAGACAATTCTATGATATCACTAATATTATACTTTGAATCAGTGGTTGCTTTATAGTAGATTAATTCGGTGTAATTCTCAGGTAGCCGTCCTACAATTAAATTCCCGATAATTAGATTAGTTATATTTTCATCAAATGTTCGTAAATGATATTCATCATGTTCTAAATCAGAAATGTTATTGTACAAACTTAACGTTAATCTACCACATGAACTCCTTTGAACATTGGGTATTATTTCCACCAATTTTGAGGAAACTTCTGTGATCGCTTTGAAAAGATAATTGGTATCAATTGAATATCTACCATAAAAATATTCTTCGCTATAGATACTTGTTTTATTATCATCTAACCAATCATGATTTTGATCAATGTAACTGAAAAAGGTATTATAACGGTGACTATACCAAATCATGAAGAAACTCGTTAAAGCAAGGAAAATGATTGCACCAATTAGAATTGTTGTTAAAATCCGCTTTCTGCTTGTTTTCACGTAAATTGAAAACAATTTCTTAAACGAAATATTACGTTTCCCAGTAGCAATCGGTTGATTCATACTTTCCCCCATCCACTTGATAGATTGTTATGTTTTAATGAAACTTCTACATTCACTTGTACATAGATATCTTCATTATTAAATAACTTATTTTTGATTAATAAAATCTGATAATGAAAAAGACAAATGAAATATTACACTCACTGCTTCCCCCGTCTCAATAAAAGAGTTAAAATTTATATTTTCTCATATTAAGGTAATTAACATTCAAAATATATCTTCCTTCAATCTAAAATTTACGTAGAAATTGTAATAACTAAACAGATTTATGATTTCTTAGATTTTATTTTCATTAAAAGAGGAAGATTTTTAATAGGTAACCTCAGCAAAAAAGCTTAGATTATTAAAATTGTGTTTGTGAAAAACATATTAGGATTGAGAAATTTGTCAACTCAAGAAGTAACCCAAGCAGAAATCAGAAAATTCCGTTACATGGGATTATCATTTGAAGAATTACAAGCATTATCTATGGATGCATTTATCAAAATGCTCCCCTCAAGAAAGAGAAGAAGTCTTACTCGTCCAAGCTATTGGACCCCAAAAAGAAAGAAACTCTTAGAAGACATTCGAGCACAAGTAAGAATGATTAAAGATGGAGAGAAGAGGATCAATACAGTTAGAACTCATTTGAGAGATATGATTATTTTACCTGAGATGGTTTATGCAAATATCGGAGTTCATAACGGTAAAGATTTCGTTGAAATGATTATTCATCCTGATCAAGTAGGACACATTTTTGGCGAATTCGCTCTTACTACAAAACTTGTTAAACATGGATCCCCTGGTATGGGAGCAACTAAATCAAGTTTATATATTCCATTAAAATGATTGTGTTCAATAATAGAGCACAATTTTTTATCTTCTTTTATTTTAAATTTTGATTTTTACTTAACAAGCTGCTATTCCATTAACCTTATTACTAGAATTCTTTATACTGTAAATACCAAAATTTAAAATTTGTTTGATATACTCAAATAAGCTCTTGTTGATGAATTGGAGTTAATACATTGTCGAGATTCAAGTTGCCCAAAATAAAAGACAAAAGAGCACAAAAGGGTTTGAGGAAACAAATAATTAGTGTTTTTAGTATTGATGTAAATGAAATGGGTCCAACTGTAGAATCAATAGCATCACCTTATACCAGTGATTCGCTATTTAATGAACGAGAGATTTCTATACTTTTCACAACAGTTACAATGTTAGAAGTAAGAGAAATGATAATGGGTGAGCTTAAACTACTATTCGAGATTTTTGATAGTGAAATGAATGATGGGCGACCTGCTAAGAAAGTGATAGTCACTATTTGTGGAGAGGAAGCTAATAGTGGTCAAGTTCGAGCTATAGTTAGGAATATGATTCATACATCAGAAACGGCTATAAAAAATCTAGAAAATATTATGGAAAGATAGAACAAAGAGTGCTAGATTTTACTTAGATAAAAGATTATTTTTCAATTCATTTTGAACAAAAGAATTTTAAACGAAACAAATGGGATTTGCTTTACAAGATTATTAACCATGCTTTATGTTTAACTAAAGTTGAGGTAAAACACATTGTCAATAGATGCAGATCAAATAACAGAAGAATTACTCATTGGTCTAGATGAATATCTAGCTGCTGGTGTCCATATAGGCACCCGTATTGGCACAAAGTCAATGAAGAAATTTATTTATCTTATTCGTAGTGATGGTCTTTACGTTTTAGATGTTAGGGCAACAGATGACAGAATTAGAACTCTAGCAAAATTCCTAGCAAGATATGAACCCAATCAAATCGCAGTCTTTTCAGCTCGTCAATATGGTCAAGTTCCTGGTAGTAAATTAGCGAAAGTATGTGGTTTTAGAAGCGTACCTGGGAGATTTATTCCCGGAACATTAACTAATCCAGTATTTTCAGGATTTTTTGAACCTGAAGTTATTCTTGTAACAGATCCTCGTGCAGACAAGCAAGCAATAAAGGAAGCGAACAAAATTGGCATAGTTGTTGCAGCAATGTGTGACACTGATAATGAACTCAAAGGTGTCGATATTTGTGTACCAACAAATAACAAAGGGCGAAGAGCTCTTGCATTAGTATACTGGCTTCTTGCTAAAGAAATATTAAAAGCACGTGGCGAAATTCCTCCAGATGGAACTATTCCTGAAACTATAGAAGATTTCACCTTCAAAGTTTTACCAAGTAGTATGCAAATTACTACTGAAGGTCAAGAGGAAGAAGTAGAACAATAATTACATATTATAAATCATTTATTAGTGAAAAGAATCTCCGAGTTTTTTTCTCGGAGCCATTTATTTTCTATCAAAACCAAACAGGTTGAATCCAACCCCAACTCCAACCATCATAGCCGGTTAAAGCTAGGATACCCCAGACTCCTAAGGCAAAAATCAATCCGAGAGCCACAGATAATGGTAAGCCTGGCATCATTTTTACTTTCTCCAGTAATTTGATTGTACTAATCGCGCCTATTACTACACCTAAGAAAGCCGCAATTGCGGGATACAATCCAAGTCGTATTAGAGCGAAACTAAATAACATACCATAGAATGCTAGATCACCCAAACCTAATTCAATATATTCCGAATAAATGTATTCTTCGTCAGCTACTCGACTTGTGGGTTCTGTATCGTTTGGTGATTCTTTTATTTCATTAGTTTCCTCTTCATTCTTTGTTGCTGAGTCACTACTACTTTCTTCCTTACTTTCTGCTTGCAGATTATCGTTTTCCTCCATATTCTGCATATAGCGTTCCTCACTTACTTCTGCAATCTTCTTGATTGGACCCTTAAAGACAGAAATAATATCATAAATACTTAAACCAATCATAACAAGAATTGCTGCTAGTGTTGGGAGAAAAACTGCAAGAAAGGTTCCCGCCAAAACTGCAAATAGCATAGCCATAATTTGTGGTGCGGGTTCAGGTATTAATTGATATACCATGGAAGTTACTGTGAGTGCTGCATATAATAATCCAATAGTTATCGCTAGAACCCAGATTAATATAATCGTACTTCTTCTAAAAACGATGTTATCTGCATAAAAGACATCTAAGAAATAATAGGGAGTTGTTAAAATAAGCATGAAAACAAAGAAGAATGATGTGAGAGCTACTGCAATTGCAAATAAAGCTTTGAGTAGTTTGATGTTTCCATATTTGAAGATAAGAAAAATCCCGAATGCCCCTATAAAGGCAATTCCTACAAAGAATATTGCAGTCCAATAAGGGCTTTCAAATGGAGATGCATTTGGTGTTCCTTCACCTCCTCCAGCATCGGAATTGAAGAAACCGAAAAGTAAGAAACTACAGATTCCACTTAGAATTGATATGATTAATGTGGGAATAGCTAAAGAGAGTATTCGTTTTTTAATTGTTATACTAAAAGTACCAAGTTCACTTGCGTAACTCATTTGATTACCTTCTACTAGCTGAATCATCCTTTTTAATAATAAGTTAATAGGTTCACTTACATCTCAAAAATATTTGCTTATATTAGAAAAAAGAAATCATAATCCTTCGAAAGGTTTGAAGGATTGTTTCATTCGGATTCTTTTGCAGGTTCGTCCTCTGAACTTGGTTTCTTAATGAAAGCAACAACCATTACAATTAAGCCAATACCAAAGATAATAATACCAAACCATAAGACCCAATCATTCCAATTGGTTAGAATAGAATCATATTTTACTGAACCAACGATTACTAATGCTATACCTATAATATATTGTACTCCTGCAGCGATTAATGGACCTTTTCTCATTCTTTACACATCCATTCTTAAGATATCTGAGAATCTCTCAATAATAATTAACACAATTATTCTGATTGTTTTTCTTAAATAAACTCGAAGCAATTAAAAGTTTGTGCCGAAAAGTAACTGTTGATTATGGATATCTCTAAATAATATCTTTGATTTTCAGAGCCAATTCCGGTTCGGTATTTCTGAGTAAATCAATAGCAAAAGGTAGAAAGTTTGGATCAAATTCAGAGAGCATATCTCGAATCTCTTGTTTGGTAGGTGACCCTTCACCATATGCTTGGATTTTCTGTATGAATTTGTTGACTTGACCAAACATTTCATTTATCTTATCTCGAATGAATTTTGGTCTTTCTCGTGATCTTCGTCTCCACATTTGACGCAAAAAGCTGTGAAGATATTCTGATCTCGGACCACCATATGCGCTCATAGATCTTAAATTAACTTTTGCTGCTTCTTTGAATAATTTATCAGTTCCCTCTTGTGCACCCATAATGTCGAATTGATTAGTGTCTATTCCAGCAAAATTTGTGGTCCAAATTTGGGCACTTATTGCTTTATGAGGAGCGAAAATTGAAAGTGCTTCCAATATATGATACACATCTAAAGGATCGTCACCAATTATTACAAGTGGATCTCCCACAATAATTGATCTAACTGCAACATCCAAACCTTTTCTGATGTAGAAACCAGCTATATATGCGCAATCCTTATGTAACCGGATCAATTTCTCAGAAAGAGTTAAACCTGCATCTAACGCAGCTACACCAAATGCTTTTTTCACTTCATTTAAGTATTGATCAGGTGATCTGCCTTCAATTTTAAGAGTATTAATATCACGAGCAACTTTAAGTAAAATTGAAGCTGAATTTGTGATTTCCTTCAAAAATTCTTTTGGAGAAATAATTTTCTTTAGTTTCCTAACTAAATTCTTTGTAAATTCAGAGGAGCTACCACCAATAATCCGATTTTGATCCATATCAATGATTGTAGCCCAAGAATAATACTTGAGAAAATCTTTTGGTACCACAACAACATCAGCATCTTTTGGATGGACAAAAGAAGGATTTTTTACACATATTAAATCTCGATGCGGGGTCAGGAGATTTAATGCATCTATTAATTTATCAACGTATTCATCTTCGAATGGTGAAACATTTTCACCTGTGATTACTATGAAATTTCCCATAAAAAGAGCCTCAAAAAGATTCTCAAGGTCTTTTTTAAATAAAGTATTTAGTAAAAAGGGATCACGATTACGATCATTTGGGATTCTGATTTTTCCAGTAGTAAAACCTTTTTCTCGTCGAAGAGAATTTGAGGGTAGAAAACCACTTTTTGGGATGATTATTGTTTGTCTATGAGTTTTGTCTATTTCCATAGCTATTGGGTCTTTTTTTAGCTTAATTCCACGCAGTTCTTTCTTCAGGGTATCCACTACTGGTTCTTTTGCTTCTTCAAGTATTGGTGAAATTGTAGAGATATCGCTGAATTCCTCAGAAGATTTCGGTAAACTGAAGGAACTCTCAGCACTGAGTTCGGAATAATCCATATCAGGAGGAGCCATCATAGCAGATTCAGCTGAAATTGGATCTTTTTGTGGTGTAGAAGTAGCTGGTTCAGTCTCAGGGGGAAAACTACTATCCATAGTTATTGGAGCTTGTGTTTGTGTAACTTCTTTATCAGTAATGACTGGTTTGGTTTCAGCTCTTTTCAAAATAATACGCGGTGCTTCATCTGATTCGAATGGTTTTATTGAGAAATATGATTTCTCTGAGATTGAGGTGATATACAAGTAACCTCTTTGATAAATATCTCTTAATTGTTGTTCTACTACATCTGTAGCTAAGCCTGTTACTTGGGTAACCATATCAGGGGTAACAACTTGCATTTTCACCAACACAAGTGCAACCATCTGTAATTCAGTTGGTAAATTTAGAACCTCAAATGCATCTAATCCCTTTCTTTCACCTATGGCTTCGATTTTTCGTTGATCAAATGCTTGAACTAATTCAACAAGATCTTTGTCAAACACCCTAAATTTGGATACATCTTTACCATCAAATGAATCCGCAATATCTGATGGAAAAGTTTCAAGGAAAACATCCTCCAATTCAGGCATGAATACAGAAGGAATACTTGTTTCTTCAAGGTCAGTTCCAACAACAAATAAAACTTCACTATTTGTATGATAGTAATATTTTGTCCCTTCAATTATGATATCTTGAACCTTTCCAGTAAATTCACTAATTGGACCACTCAACCACCCATAGAATTTTTCTAAGCGCTCTCGTTCCTCTAGATCTGACATCTTTATGAATCGCATTCCAGCAACGGGAGTATCCTTGATTACTATCCAAACGAATTGAATCATGAGTCTCTTACCTTTTTAATTAGCAACTCGAAATATTCTGGGAGTCAATAAGGTTCTAAGCTTTAATTTTTGCTTTATTTGAATGATTTTTTTCTATGATAAGATTTGTGTATTAGGTTTTAAGTTTAGTGAAATAAGATTAAAATTTATTCCATAGATTTTAATCTCTTTCTGAGTGAAAAAATGTCTTAGTAACCCCAGAATTTGTTATCTTCATTTATACTTCTCTTCAGATTTATGAGATCCTCTAATGATTCTCTTTCATCGACAGTTAAATCCTCATAGAATTTCTCTTTTATCCGTCTGACGACGCCTTCCGGTAAATCAACAAAAAGCTCCATATCCTCTGTGATTTGTCGACCAACAGTAGGACCTCGAATTGAAACAGCAACTTGGGCGCCTTTCTTAGCTTCACGAATGGATTGACCACTTTCTTGTATTTGTTGAATAGTTCCACATTTCTTACCATCAGTTCCTCGAATCAATGGTACCCGGGGAACAATTCGACCGGAAAGAACTTCTACACCAACTATAGCAGGTCTATTTGCGCGAAAAGTCATACCGGGAAGAATTTTTATTTTAGCTGGATAGGTTAAATCTTTCAGACTCTCAGCCTTTAATTTGCTCTCAAGTTCTATTTTCCAGTGAGAATAATTATCCAACAAAGTGTAGATGATATCACTTTGAAAGAATTCGATGTCATTTACTTCAAGTTCTTCCTGAGCATCAGGTAACGCTGAAACATTAAAGCCAACTATTGCAGCTAACGCAGGAGCATTTTCCTTTACGGCAATGGCTTCTGCAACGTTATTCTTATTGATATCACCGATGTCAGCTAATTTAATTGGAATTTTCCTATCTTGGAATTCTTTGACGAGAGCCTCGAGAGCACCAAGAGTGTCAGCTTTAATAATAATGCCTTCTTTATCAGTATCAATTCTAATTACTTTCAGTTCTTCTTCGATAAGATTCTTAGCATCCTGAATTTCTTTGGCAGTATTAGCAACCATAACTTGTGCTCCGGCAACAGCTTCACTCAAACCAGAACCAGTTATTTTAACTCCCGCAGCTGCATGAACCATATTAATTGAATTAAACTTTTCACGCGGATCTCGAATTTCATCTAACTCTTTAGGCTCAAGAAGAGCACGTATTTTTGCCTGATGAGCTTTATCTCTTCCACCAAAAACTATAGAATCAGTTTTTGAGATTGTACCTTTGTGAACTATAACATTGATTGTTGTGCCCATACCCATTTCTTCAGTTACTTCAAGGATTGTCCCTACTCCAGGTCCCTCACTATAAACTAATTTCTGTAAAAGAAACTGCTCAGCTAAACCAGATAGAACGAGGAAAAGATCTTGAATGCCCTCGAAAGTTTTAGCACTTGTGGGAATAATCGCAACATTCTCAGTATAATTTCTAATATTATCATACCTATCAGAAGGATAACCCAACTTAGATAATTCACCCATTAACTCGTACAAATGCCTATCAAGGGCTTTTTGTGTGTCGACAGTTTGCTTCTTGAAGGTTTTAGAAAAATTCTCTCCTTTATGTGTTTTCCAACCAGCTACTTTGTCTGTTTTATTGGCTGCAACTAAGAAAGGTATTTTTCTTTGTTTAAGTAAACGCATTGATTCAAATGTTTGTGGTTGAAAGCCTGCTTGCACATCCACAACAACAATTGCAATATCTGCGACAGATGCACCTCTTGTACGCAGATTCAGAAAAGCTGCATGTCCAGGAGTGTCAACAATAAGGATACCAGGTATTCTAAGTTTAATTGATCCTTTAGCTAGTAATTCGCCACAAATTTCATTTATGGTTTCAATTGGGAAATAAGAAGCGCCGATCTGTTGGGTTATACCACCAGCTTCTCTTGCTTGAACAGCAGTACCTCGAACAGCATCTAAGATGGAAGTTTTACCATGATCGATATGTCCCAAGATAACACAAATTGGAGCTTTGAGTCTTTTGTTTTCATCAACTTCTACTGTTTCTTCTTTCTTAGTAGGTTCTTTAGTTGGTTTCTTAGTAGGTTTCTTAGTTGGTTCTTTAGTAGGTTCTTTAGTAGGTTTCTTAGTAGGTTCTTTAGTAGGTTTCTTAGTAGGTTTCTTAGTAGGTTTCTTAGTAGGTTTCTTAGTTGGTTCTTTAGTAGGTTTCTTTGTTTTTTCTTCTGACATAGGTTTTCCTCCGAGTGGCTTAAGGGAAATTAAAGTTAAGCTTATTCATAAACCCAATCTTCATCAAGCATTGGATTCTTCACAAAATCTGACGCTTTAAAATAGATTGAATACTCTATTTTAGCATTTTCCGGGGAATCAGCAGCATGAACAACATTCCTGCCTATTTCCATAGCCAAATCACCGCGGATGGTTCCAACTTCTGCTTCCATAGGTTTTGTTGCACCAGCTAGTTTACGAACACGTTTAACAGCATCTTTGCCTTCAACAACCATCGCAATTACTGGTCCACTAGAGATAAATTTTACTAAACCATCAAAGAATGGTTTGTCTTTGTGGATTGCATAGTGCTCTTCAGCCATAGCTTTTGTTAATTGGAGCATTCTCATAGCAACGATCCGTAAACCTACTTTTTCTAATCTCGAAATGATATCACCTATTAATCGTCTTTTAACAGCGTCAGGCTTAACCATAACAAAACTTCTTTCAATATCAGACATAAGATTCACCTATAGTAACAAAAACAAAAGAATCAGCTCAAAAAACTTTTGATGAAAAAGAAATTAAAAAAATACTCTTAAAAATGACAAGAAAGGAAGAATACCGGGAATTAAACCCAATCACCGGTTTCTATTTTAGTTGGAAGATATTCTTCTGTAAAGAATTTCATACCACGACTTGCTAGAGCTTGAATTTCTGCCTTCTGTTTAGTGTCAATCATAAGCTTAAGTTCTTTTATCCAATCAGGGCGAATTCTGACAAATCTTTCTTCCATCATCATTTTTGCTCTAGAAATATCCATTTTACTCATTGGTAATCGGCAGTTTTGTGGAAGATTATACTTGTCGAGATCTGAAGGACGAACTCCTAACCACTTAATATTAGGAGTAGCTAATTCATAGGATTCATAAGAAAGTGCCTTACTACCTAAGCCGTACACTCTTAAAATATCTAAACCGTACGGATCAGAATCCATGATTGCAAATACAGGGAGTGAAAGGTCATGACTCATTTTTCGCAAAAAGATTCTTGTAGCAACGTTTGGTTGTCCACTGCCAGTTAATATTATGCACGGATATTTTTCATAGAATTTATCTTCTGCTAATCGTAGAAATGCTGCTTGTTTCTCCACTACTAGGATAAATTCTGCATCTGATTCCAAATCTGTAATATGGTCTTGCATTGGATTAACGTTTTTCCCACTAGACCCTTGTTTTGTACAATCGATTAGGTCCCCATTATCTAAATAGGATACACGACCAACTACTAATCCTCTATCGTTTGCTGTAACATGGATGTTTTTTCGATATGTCCCTAGCAATACCGCAGTATCTTCAATTAGCGGGTCGCTCCCTCTGTTTTGATCTTCAAATAAAGCTACATCTGTGTAGAAGACTTCTCTCTTACTGCCGTGAATGTTTAACTCCAATAATTCATGAATAATCTGTAAAACTCGAAGTTGAGCTGTGAATTTCTTAACTGTCCCTATATCATCCCATTTTCTTTCAAGATAATTTTCTCCAAGAAGTAAAAGATCCATTTCTTCATCATATATTACATTACTCCCACTTCTAGATGGGACTTTCATTATTGGAGTGCCAGTGTTAATTGTATCGACAAAGATTTTTCTAAAAATTTCCTCTATCCTTCGCATCCCTTCATCTCTACTTATTTCCCTTATTTCATGAATGCCGTCTGGTAAATCATCTAACTCGTATTTTTTCGTTTTCCTGAGAATTTCTCTTTCTCTTAGAATTTCTTTTATTTTTGCTTGTGGAACTTCATTTGGGAATTTCTTTTTCTTGCTTGACATTTTTTTTCCACTTCTGTTTGATATCTTATTTTTTTTATTATCTTTGTTGAATTTCTGCGGTTTCCCAGGATGCTTATCCTGCTAATTCTGCAGCTGTTTTGAATGATCGTAAAATATGTTTTCTAATCGCTTTGACGGTTTTTACTCCTAAACCTTTTACTGAGGATGTCTTAGCGATTTTTGCATTTTGGAATTGCTTAACAGTATAAATCCCCATGACGTTTAATTGCTTCAATATTGCTGGTGTTACGTGAGGTAAGACTTCTACTGACAGCATTTTTCGAAGCTCAATGATATCTTTTTCTTCTATTCCCCTAATATTTGATAAACGCTTAATGCTTTTCTTGAAAAGGTCACCAACTGTTTGGACGCCTAGTTCTGCGAAACGTTCTTCTGTTGTTTTTCCTAAACCAGGTAGTTTACTTATTTTCAATGTTGGTTTCAACAAACCTTTAGGTGGTCCTCTGACAACTATTTCTTCTTCTGATACGTCTTTTGGTTTCTTAGTTCCTAGATATTCAGCAATAGTTGTATCCTTTGGTATTGTTGGTGTCTTTGTTTTTGTAGTGGTTGTTTTCTTTGTTGGTTTCTTTGCAGTTGGCTTTTTAGCTGGCTCTTTTGGTGGTGTTTTTGCAGATAGTTTTTTGGTTGTCTTTCTTTTTGGAACAACTTGAGAACCAGGGGTCATTAGCAGTTTTTCTTCAATATCTAACTTTAATTTTGTAATTGTTGGTGATCTCAATCCTCGAATAGCTGTCAAACTATCGTCTTCAGCTTCAAAGAATTGCATCACAGTAAAGATCCCCATTAAGTTTAGATCTCTTTTTCCTTCAAAATCGATTCTAGGGAGAACCAAAACATCTGTGTTTCCTCTATTGGTAGAGATTGTTTTTGCACCAAGCCCTTTGATTTTTAATAAACGGCTATTTGCTACCATGTAGAATTTTCCAACGTTTTCGATGCCTTTATCCTCTAATCTTTGTGCCATGGTTTTTCCTACTCCTTCAAGTTTACTTACTAAAGCATCAACTTCTATAAAGTCATGAGGATGTTCTGGCATCTTAACTTCTTTTGGTTTTTGAATTACTTTTTCATCTTCTATTGCTTCATCAATGCTTACTTCGGCTGTTTCAGCTCTTAATTCTTCAATATCCAAGTCAAGAGTAGTTCTAATGAGTTCAATTAAAGCATTTATTCTGTCCGAGGTTAATCCATGTATTTTCACTAATTTAGCTTCTTCTGTTTCAAGGAAATCTAACACACTATATATTTTCTTTTTATGCAGATCCTCTACTGTTTTTGAAGTAATATTCGGTAAAACATTAACATTACATTTAGATTTCAAATCAACAATTACTCCCAAAGGCAAATTGCTTTGAGTAATTTCCTTATTGTTTATTAAGAAGAAATCTTTCACAGTTCGTATACCACGAGTGCGCAATGATTTTTGTGTTGCTGGACCTACACCAGGAAGAACTGATACAGGATCTATGGAACTGTAAAGCTGTAATCCATCTAGAATTCCTCGTTCTTTCGCAAACTCATCTAAAGCTTTAGCACTGGCAGATTCTACTAATTCATCTTTTGCTAATTCAGGTAATTCCAATATTGCCCGGAGAATTTGTTCTGCTTGGTCGGTAGCTTCTTCTGATAATCCGAGGGAAATTAATTCATTTAATTGATCATCATCTATGAGTATCAAATCTTGTAATGTTTGAATATCATATCGTTCAAGATTAACTCCTTCAATGGAATCCATTGGCAAAGCTTCTACTGGTATTGGATTCTTTGGTAAAAATAAGGAGCCTTCTCGAAGTTTCAAGCAATTAGAGAATTGTGTTGAGCTGAAGAGAAATTGAAAATCTTGTTCATCCATTTTGCCAAGCATTTGGCCGACAATAGATGTTGTTATTGGAGCGTACTTTTCAAAAATTTTCATTCGCTTAGCTAATTGTTCTCGTTTCTTTAGAGCTCTTTGGAATCGCATCAATTTTCTGCCTGCTTTTTGTAGGCAAAGTCTTAATTCTTTTCTGATTTCATCTACTTCAGCAATGTATTCTTTGCTGGTTTCAGGAAATGGAATCTTTGTACTAACTAATGAGACTGCAAAAATTAATGGATCATTATTCAAATTAGATTTATAATTTGACCAATTGATACTTTCAATTGTTTTCTTAATGAGATCGTTTCCTTCGCCAAAAAGCAATGGAATCCTATTGGCAAATCTGACAAGCTTGTAAGGAGGACTATTTCCTTCTCCACCATAACCAATGGCTACTTCTACTTGAAAAGCATGACCGCTATAACTTGAGGGAGGTCGTGTTTCAGAGCATGTAAATTCTGTATTATAGACGTCTTGCAAACCAGCTTCCAAGTTTTCATGTCCTAAGGGAGAGAGACATTTACCATCAGGTGGGAAAAACTTGACTTTTGTGAATCCTTCATGTATTAGTCTTCGCAACTCCATTTCATCTAATTTTTGGGGATTCTTTGATGGAGATATTTTTGAGATTTTCAAGACTTCTGCTGCAGTTTTATCGCCTATTCTTTGGAAGTGTTTTTTCAGAAAATCACTCATGGTCTTCTGGCTAGTTCGTGAAATTTCACTTTTTAGTTGATTAATATCAGTACCAATTGGATGTAATGGAACTTCTATTGGAGATCTTGGAACAACATTAACTTTTCTAGTATGAATAATTGGTTCAGGATTATCTGGAGTAACGATGGAAAACGAAGCGTAAGGAGTAATTACAGCCATTTCCTCAAAATATTCGAAAATGTAACGTTTTGCTCTACTCCAAGTACCTGCAAAACAACAAGAAACTTCTGTACCATGGCCTTTTAACTGATCCTTAGATTGCCCAGTATATTTCTTCTCATCTACAATTTCTGGAGCATTTTTCACGATATCAATAAATAATTTGTAATGACTTGTTGACTCTGCTGATTTCTTTTTAGAAACAGCTACTCGAGATTTGATTTCAAAAGGAACTCTAATGGTAGACTGGGAATAAATCAAAACCATTTTTGCTCCAAGACCAAAACGACCTCTTGACTGCCTTTCTCCATAATTAGAACCTGTTAAAACACGACCGAATAATTTAGGTATGTCAGTATGACGAATGCCAATCCCATTATCTCGCACAGATAATCTCATGAATTCAAAGGTTGCATCCTCGTCAATCTGATAATCTTTGATTCCCATTAATTCGCCTATTTCTTCTTTTGGCATTAATTCTATTTTGATTTCAATATCTGGAAGAAAGCCCCCTTTCTCTGCTGCATCTAAGGCATTTTCTACAAGCTCTCTAACACTGGTATATGTTGATCTAGTAGGATTATCAAAACCAGCTATTGCTTTGTTTGCTTCAAAGAATTCAGCAGCGGAACGCTCAATTATTTTCTCACGCGCAATCATTGTATTTTACCTACTAGTCACACCTTGGTGTATGTGTCTAGGACTAATATATTCTATGTCCTTTTCACGTTTCTCCGAAACCTATTCACTATGCTTTTGTTCTTAGGAAATGATTCTTGTCTAAGTTCCATTCATTATCTCTCATTGCATTTCCTAATGGTTTCTTTAATACTTTACCTTTCTAGCAAATTAAAACATACATGCTTTTTTAATTTACGGTTTCAGACATCACGGTTTTAGGATATCTGGTGTTCTTGGAAACATTATGGCTTGTTTAATGTTGCTCAAACCACATAACCACCAAACTAATCGTTCTATTCCTAAACCATAACCTGCATGAGGTGGTATGCCGTATTTGAAGAGATTCAAGTACCAATCATAGCTCTCAAGACTGAAACCTTGATTCTTAATTACTTCAACCATCTTATCATACTCATGTACACGTTGCCCCCCAGTGCATAGTTCTGCAAAGCCATCAGGAGCAACTAAATCAAAACTATTGGAAATTGCAGGATTTTCATCATTTACACGATAATAAATTCCTCGAGTATGAGTAGGCCATTCTGTGATGAAGAATGGTATTTTAAAGTGACGAGATAATGCAGCTTCCTCTGGTGATGTGAAATCATCTTCAAAATCCACTTTTTCTTCAAGTTCAAAACTAGTACATAATTCTTTAGCTTCTTGGAAAGTTACTCTTGGGAATCCACCTTCGAGTTTCTTCGGTTTTACTCCTAAGGCAGCTAAGGGGTCCTTCGCAGTTTTTATGGTTGTATTAACAACATAAACCATCATATCATCTAAAACTTGCATTATACTTATGTGATCGTGAAAAGCAGCTTCTACTTCTATTTGCCAGAATTCCGCAACATGTTTTCGAGTCCGAGATTTTTCCATTCGAAAAGAGGGAATTATTCCGAAAACTTTCTCATGAGCAGTTATTGCTGCTTGCTTGTAAAATTGACCACTTTGGGCTAAAAACGCATCCTTTTCAAAGAATTTTATTGGAAATAAAGTAGCACCACCTTCTGTTGCAGTAGCTACCATTAATGGTGAGAATAACTCAACATAGTCCCTTTTGAGAAAGAATTCACGAGTTGCTTGAGCAACATGAGTTTTAACTTCAAATGGCAACTTATTTATTGGTATTCGAATAGTCATTTCTCGAAAAGCAAAAACTGTACCATCATCCATTGGTGTACGTCCTGTTATATCAACGGGAACAGGACCTTGAACGGGATTTAATATTGAAACTTCTTCCGGAAGAATTTCAATTCCACCAGGTGCTTGTTCATTTTTCTTTACTGTCCCTGTAATCCAAACAATGGTTTCATTCTTTAAACCGATAAGAGTATCCCAAATTTCTTCTGAAAGCTTTGTTTTAATTCCTGTAACTTGTATTTTACCACTTGAATCTCTTACAGTAAGAAAGCAGATCTTACCCTTATGAACTAAATGCTCAGCCCAGCCACCTATGGCTACTTGTGTTCCATCAGTTAGTTTAACAATTTTCTTGATTGGTATTTTTTTGGAGTAATCTACCATGTGTTTTCCACTCAAATGAGAATGTCTCTTCTAGTCGTGAGTTTGTTACTTACGCTTAAAAGGTTTTTTTTGTTTATTCATATTGCTAACTGCAGCTCTTGTAATAAATCTGAGTAATATAAAAGAAATCTCTAAATTATTTTCTCAAATAATCTTAGAGAATTTAACGAGTGCAATATGAGTAGGGTTTACTACTAAAGATTGGAATTAACCTTTTATTTTTCTAATCGCATCTGCTGCCCAAGATCTTACTCGTATATCCTCATCTTCTAAAGCAATCTTAGTTAATTCGTTGACTGCGTTCTCATCACCAATGCTTCCTAATGCAACAGCAGCCTCTAATCGTACACCTACGATTTGATCAGTTCTAAGTGTTTGAATTAATGTCCCTACTGCTTCTTCTGCTTCGGATCCCAAATCTCCTAATGCAGCTGCGGCTGAGGAGCGCACAAGTGAATCCCTATCCTCTTTGAGGATTTTTGATAATTCATCAACAGCTTCTTTGGCTTTTAATTCGCCTAATCTTGTAGCAGCTCTTGAACGAACCCAACCATCTCGATCTTTTAAATTTCTAATTAGTTGCTCAAGCTGTTTCTCGTCGTAGCTCAACATTCTAACCTTCGACAAATCTATAGTAAACAATTCAGCTTACTAGAAGAAAAATGTTGTTGAATCACTTTAAAAAGTTTCGACAAAAATAATGTTTTTTTCGTGTAAGAAACTCTTTGTAGGGAAAATTATCGAAATTTTAAAGAAGAACGAGAGATGATTTCTCAAGTATGAAGGTTTTCTCTATTATTGGGTACACAAATTCAGGCAAAACAAGCACACTTCTTGAAGTAATAAAAGAACTTGTTAGAAGAGGTAAAACTGTCCATGCTGTAAAAGCTATCCATATTGAAGGTTTTAGTGTTGAAACAGAAGGAAAGGATTCTTGGTTACACCGAGAAGCAGGTGCATCTAGAACGGCAACTAGATCAAATGTTGAAACAACAATTATGTTTCAAAAAGCATTGAGTGCTAGGGAATTAATTCCTTTCTTTGATGCTGATTACTTAGTCTTAGAAGGTTTTTCTTCTGAGAAGAAAGTTCCCAAAGTATTATGTTCAAAGAATCTTGATGACTTGAAGGAATTGTTGGATGATACTATATTTGCAATATCTGGTGTTATTAGCAATGAAGTCAATGAATTTCAAGGAATAAGGGCTTTTAATAGTCAAGTTTCTATCTCAGAATTAGTTGATCTAATTGAAAGAAATGCAATAAGTAGCTCAAGTATTTAGAGTTCGAGGGTTTGTTTGAAGAATTCAATAAAATCTTTTTTCCACAAGATCTCTTTTGGGAGACCTTTGCTTCTTAATTGGTATATCATCTTTAGATAGTTTGTAGGCAGTAATCCTATTTTTCTTAGATTTGTTTCATCAAGTAGAAATTCATCAACTGGTAAATCATAGATTATATTTCCTTCATCTAGTGCAATTACTCGAGAACAATTCTCCATTATGGAATCTATGTCGTGAGTGATCAAAATGATTAGTTTTCCCTCATCACATAGGATTCTAAGGTAATCAATGAGATTATTCCGTTGATTAAAATCAATTCCTGAAAAGGGTTCATCTAGAATAATTGCTTGTGGTTCTTGAATTAAAACAGTTGCTAGAGCCAATTTCTGTTTTTCTCCGCGACTCAGGCTCCTAGGATGAGTTTCTCGATATTTCTCTAAATCAAAGAAACTAAGCATTTTGTTTATTCTCTTATTTTGTTCTTCCTTTCCTAAACTTAATCGTAAAAGGCTTAGTTCTAATTCTTTTTCTACTGAATTCATAAAAAGCATTTGATTGGGATTTTGAAAAACAAATCCTATTGTTGTTGCTATATCAGCTATTGATTTATCTCGTGTAGATTCCTTGTTTATACTTATATTCCCTTTTTGAGGTTTTAGCATTCCATTTAATAATTTTACAAGTGATGTTTTTCCAGAACCATTACGGCCTATGATTGCGACTTGTTCTCCTAATCTGAAAGAGAGTGAGATATTTCTAAAAAGCAATGAGTCATTTGTGTAACCAAAAAACAAACCAGAAACATCAATATAACTCACGACAACCACTCCTCCAAAATCTTTGTTGCTTCAGAAAAGGATAGAGGGAGTTTTTTTACTGGTAATTCATTTTCTTTTAATTCATGAAAAAGTGAGGTTATACTTGTGGGTATTAATCCGTTCTCTCTCAGTAATTTTACATCAGTTAAAATGTCTTGAGGTTGTCCATCTGCTATGATTCTTCCCTCGTTAATTAACAGAATTCTTGTAGCAATTTGAGCGATTAAATCTAAATCATGATCAATAATTACAATGGTTTTTTGTTCTTCTTGATTTAATTCCCTGAGCGTTTGAATTAAATTCGTTTTACTTGTAGTATCTACCATACTTGAGCTTTCATCCAAAACTAATATACCGGGTTCCATCGTCAAAATTGACGCTAAGATAACCTTCTGTTTTTCCCCTTCACTTAAATTAGCTGTTTGTCGATATCGTAAATGGGTTATACTGAGTTTCTCAAGTATCTTATTCAATTTTTGATCCATTTCTTCTATTGACAAACCTAGATTTTCCATTCCAAAAGTAATTTCCGATTCTACATGAGGAGAAGCAATTTGAAAACTTGGTTCTTGCAAAATATATCCGATTTTTTCACTCATTTCTTCAACTGATGAATCAACAGTGTTTTTACCATTAATTATTACTGAACCGGAGAAATTACCTTTAATTGTGTGTGGAATTAATCCATTAAATAGATAACAAATAGTACTCTTACCACTACCAGTAGGACCTATTATTCCCAGGATTTCTCCTTTAGAAATTTCGAGAGAAAAATCTTGTAAGATTGATTTTTTGGAATTCAGATATCGAAAATTGACCTTTACTATCTCAATCATTTAGAATCAAATGATATCCAATATATAATACTTAAAAAATTTTGGAGAGGATGGACAGCAATTAAGCGTCCTTATCCTTCATCTGTACACAAACTTTCTCTGCTAAAACAGTGTAAGCTTTTGCTGCTTTAATGATTTGATCCACTGGAACGTGTTCAATGGGTGTGTGTGAAAACTTTTCATCACCAGGTCCAAAACCTACTACTGGGAGATTTATGTCAAAAATCTCAGAAATATTTACTCCACTATTCCAATGACTGATTTTTGCAGTTTTTCCAAAAGCAATATTTCTTGAATCTTGGATAACAGAGATAATTTCTTCTTTTTGACTTACACTATGTGGTTTGAAATGTCGCTTAATGTTGATTTCTACATCTTCTTCTTTGAAGTTATTTCTACTCAAAATTTCCAATAATTCACTTTTAATTGTCTCAGGATTTTCATCTTTGAAAAATTGTCGAACCAACAAAGCTTGACAGAGATTTGGAATAGAATGTGATTCTCCAACTGTATTTGAGGTTATTGAACTAATTATCATATTTGCTTTTCCAAACCGATCATCTTCAGGTAATACTGTATTTTCGTTGATACAATTGATAATATTGTTCATTTTTAAGATGGCATTCTCTCCTTGTTTTGGATTGCCTATATTGGACATTTTTCCTTTAGCGAGAATTTCAAATGTAACTTGCCCTGGATGTGCGATGTTTATTTCCATATTTGTGGGAGTACAAGAAACAACAAAATTCGGAGTGAGTTCAAACTTCTTTATTAATTGCTTTAGACCAGATGATTTGCCAGTCTTTGTGTTTGCTAAACCAATAATTACAAAATCTCCCTTCAATCTTGCACGAGCTCGTTTCAAAGCACTGCCTGCGCTTAGCATTGCAGCTAATGCTGCTTTTGTGTCGCATGCACCACGACCTGTAATTACTTTGCCTCGAGTCCCTAATTTTGTTCCATCTATTTCCTGTGGGTTAAAAGGATTCTCCATAGCTCCTTCGGGAACTGTATCGAGATGCCCCACAAGAATAAGGGATTTTCCCCTCCCTAAGCCCGGCATAATACCAACGATATTATTATGTTCGTCATATTGAACGAGATTGAAACCAGCTTTCTTCATTTCTATAGCCATAAGAGTTGCTAGCTTCTTCTCATTCCCACTTTGACTTTGGGTTTTGATTAATCGCTTAGTTAAATCTAAAACATTTTGTTCGTCTACATACTCCAAGGATTTGGACATGACCATTTTCTCCAGTTATCTATATTGTTTGAACAACCCACTCTATTATCCTTATAACGTAACTTCCAATTATATTACCCAACACTTTGAAAAAAACCTTTTCAATTTTGGAATCAGTTTTCTTCAAAAGATAAGGTTATTCGTTCTTTCCCTTTACCCATACTTCTTCTTTTCACTACTTTAACTTTACCAATCTCAGAGGTATTCTTGACATGTGTACCAGCACAGGAAGCATGATCATAGTCATCCACAGAGATTACTCGGAAAGTTTTCACAGATTTGGGAACCATTTCTATATAATCTGTTTGATATCCTTTTTCTTCTAAGTATTTTATTGCATCTTCTCTTGGCATGAATGTGATTTGAACTGGGAGATTTTTGGCAATTATTTCATTTATGCCTTTCTCTATTTTCGTCAAATCCTCTTCAGTGAGAGAGGACATCAGATTAAAATCAGCACGACCATTTCGAATGGAAATATTATTTCCAACGCATTCGGAATTATAGTGTTCTTTCATATATGAGCTTAAAACATGTATTGCTGTATGATATTTCATATGAGTGAAGCGTCTTTCCCAGTCAAGGTTACAATTCACTACATCCCCTTTTACTGGTAATTTTTCAAAGTCTTCCAAGTAGTGTCGTACTTCTCCGGATTCCCTTTTTACTTTTGAAATTGTTATCACATGATTATCAAATGACAAAGTTCCGTTGTCACACTCTTGACCTCCGCCTTCAGGATAAAATGCAGTTCGATCTAATACTACATAATTCTCATCAGCAGAAAGAACCTTAGCCTCAAAAGATTGAACGTGATTGTCTTCCATGTAAAGCATTTTTGTTTTTGCCAATTCTTAACCCCAATTGCTTTTACTTCTTCATAATTCCCAATATTACTTTTCGCATTTAAAATCTAAAGTGATTTTCAACATTGTTCTTGGGAAACGATTCTAGATTCTTTCAAACATTTCATTGAATTCCCATTCAGTTACTTCCTGGGTATTCGGATTTCGTACATTTTTGGCAAAAGTTTCCCAATGCTTTTTCTTGGTTCTATTAAAGATCTCAATAAATTGTGGTCCTAGAAAGTCACAAAGGAACTTATCATTATTCAAAGCTATTAATGCCTCTTCTAAATTTCTTGGAACTTCAGTTACGCCCATTTCTTTTCTTTTATCTTCAGTTAAGCGGTCAACATTTAGTGTTGTTCCTTCTATTGGTTCAATCTTATTCTTGACTCCATCAAGTCCTGAAACAAGTAATAAGGCAATAAGGAGGTAAATGTTACTTGCTGAGTCTGCCCCACGGTATTCTATCCTTGCAGATTTCTCATAACCAGGAACCCTGATTAGTGCAGTTCTATTAGCTATACCCCAAGAGATGAATACTGGAGCTTCATGGCCTGGAACGAGTCGTTTATATGAATTTACTAGTGGATTGAAAATGGCTGTTAATCCTGGTGCATGTTTCAAAAGTCCACCAACAAAATGTCGTAAAGTTTCTGATGGAACACCCCCCTCAGCGCTGAAGAGATTTTTGTTACCTTTGTATAACATATGATGAACGTGCAATCCACTTCCAGCTTCGGTAGTATATGGTTTTGGAATGAAACTCGCTACTAATCCAGCGTTCCATGCAACCATCCTAATTATTTGCTTAACAGTTTGCGCCATATCTGCCGCATATAAAGCATCTTCCATCGCGAATTCAATTTCCATTTGAGCAGGACCTACTTCATGGTGAAGCATCTTTGGGAAGATACCAAACTCCATCATAAAATCAGTCATTGTTCTTCTAAGCTCGATTTCAGCATCTAGCGGAGGAGCATCCATGTAACCGCCAATATCAGCTGGTTCTCCGTCAGGACTCATAACATAAAACTCGATCTCTGGCCTGACTTTGAAATCACAACCAAATTCCTCTTTTGCAAGATTTATTGCTCTTTTCAAAATGCTTCTAGGATCACTTTGTAGTGGTTTTCCATTGATATCAGTAACATCACAAATAACTCGAGCAATTCTTGGATCCCAAGGTAGTAAGTGCAATGTTGTTAGGTCTGGAGCAATAAGCATGTCACTTTGTTGGGTTGCAAGAAAACCAACAGAAGAACCATCTATTCCCAAACCTTCTTCCAAATATTTTTCCGCATATTTTTTAGGTACTTCCACCGCTTTTAATTCACCAGCAATATTAGTGAATTGAAACTGAACATAGTCAATCTCTGTAATAATCTTAGCAATTTCCTGTTTCAAATTTAATTCTACTCCGTTTAAAATCGACTTCATCAATTCTGGAATCAAAGAAAAGATGTTTCTCTAAATTAAAGATTTTCACTATGTCACTATTTTTACTTGATTTTTAAGATAAAAAAGAACGTTTATTTATTTTGCATGTCATTTATTCTTCATAAGTTCGTAGTAGTTATTTTCGTTTATATACAGAAAATTCGGTACGGGATTTGTTTGGCAAAAAGAAAATCATCAAGAACTTTTGTAGGGTTAATTTTATTACTTACTATATTTAGCTTACAAATTATAGGTGGTAAGTCACTCAATACAAGGAATGCTGAGATTAGAGACAATGTTAATGAGTTTTTACCCCAAGCAAAAAATGAAGACCTCAAGTTAAAACTTGAATTTATTGGATTTAATCAAAGTTTAGTTGATGAATCAGAAATTGAAAGCCAATTGTTCTCTCATTTCAAGCATTCATCTTTAATACCTCAAGCTGATCTTTACTTCAATTTTGATTTTAACTATGTAGAGGATGAGGATCGACAGGGATTAGAGGATTACATAGATTCAATAGCAGTGAATGGAACTGACACCGGGTTTGAATTAAATGTTACCAAACTCTATGAGGATCTTTATTCCGGAGAACGTTCTAACATTTTTATTCCCAGAGATGGTATGTCTATTGATGCCGAATTAATCAATGAATACTTGTATCAAAATCTCTATCAAGACCCACCTGCAGATGAACCCGGTTATACTCTATACTTAATGAATTTTTCAATATTCGATACTCCAGATCACAGTCTTGAACACTGGTATGACACATACGGAACAAGCATTGATGCTAATGAAACAGTTAGTTGGTGGTATTCTGGATATCGAAATATCTCAAAAAGGGCAGCTATGGGTTGGGGAGGAAAATATCGGTTTGCTTATATCGATCTTTCTTCTCGTTCATGGTATCTTGATTATGTGATAAATGCTTGGGGTTCCTTAGGAATTGGTTCTCCATCCTATTATGGCTATCCTGATATGGATAATCTCACACAAACACATGATGTAACAACACCAAGTGGTAAAGATATACTAACTGAGTATTTGACGGATTGGATTAATTCCTACATTGGAAATGTTTTCGCTGGTCCTTGTTTTGATCCTCCTCTAGCAAAATCCATTTCTCTTCAAGTAAAAATTCTCAACAATTTAACAGATAATGGGTACCCAGAAGAAGATTTACTGTGGTGCATATCAAAGCAACGAATTAAGGATGTGCTAGATAATGATTTCCCCTGGATTGATTGGAGAATAGAAATTGAATGGGTAGAGTTAACTGATGAACCAGGGTTATTCGATTACATACAAATGAATGTCAGAGAAGATATCAATGGAGAGTACATTGAGGTTTCAGAAGGACTTTTTTCGGTCTTACAAAATGAGCTTAATACTCACTTTGATATGAACGCAGCTGATGAAGTTTTACCGTGTTACTTTTTCCTGACGAATAATATTGCATTTAGGTGGTTTGGTACTTCCTTTGCAGGATTAGGTGGAATGGGTTGGGAAATTCTAAAAGCAACACAATACTCACTTTTTGAAGGAGGAAATATCTCAAAGCCTATGAGAGGTATGTCTGCTGTAATGATCCATGAATTAGGGCATTCATTAGGATTACCACATCCCCATAGTAGCTACGGTTGGGGTTCAAGCTACCTAGAGTCAGTTATGAGCTACTTTTCCACTTCAGAAAAATTCAGTTCATTTTACAAAGATGCTGTAGCTCGAGCTCATGCTGATGCTCATTACTTATATGCTGTAGATGAGTTTGCTAATGCTTTTCAAGTCTTTCAAGATGAAGGAAGCCCAGCAGAATTTGACGCGACACTTGAACTTATAAATAAAACATTAAACGTGTTTATTCCTCAAAATTATACTCGAATGGATTATAATACTGCCACAGCTTTAGGTTTAACAGTTAGAGATTTAATACAATCTTTCTTAAACGATTTAATAGGACCTTCTGAAACACCTACGATACCCACTACACCGACACCAGCCATAGGAATTTTAGCTATTATCATTTTCCCAGTTATTTTCTTTGCAAACAAAATTAGACAAAGAAGAAGATAAGAAATGATAAACACCACTTATTGGTGTTTATTTCATTTTTCTCCTAGACTATGCGAAATGTTTATTTAAGATATTATTTGGTTTTATTTCAACAGAAATGGAGGTGCTTTTTGACATGATAATGGTTAACAACTCGTTTAAGAATTCGATCCCAAGAAGCATCTTTGTGGAAGTATATTTTTAGCTCCTAGTGAGCTCTAGATTCTTTCTTGATTTGCATTATTTGTGGATGTTTTGAACGAGAACTTTGTAGGTTTTGCTGATTATAATTTCGTGTTTAAATACATTAGTTGTAACTAGCATAATCTGTGAATTGTTGCAATTACCCATTATCTGCTTCAATTACACCTCTAAAAATAATAAGATGATAAAAATGGTACAGGCAAAAAATAAACAAGATAAATTGTTAAAGAAAAATCAAGAAAAAGAAGATGATTCAAGTGCTGGATCTTTACAAGAAGATCAGTTACGTGCAGATGATCTTGAAAATGCTGAAAGAGTGAAGGTATCTCAGAAAATCAAAGGAACTAAAAGACTAACCCAAACTGCTGAAAGAGATCCTAAGGAAGCTGTTACAAAATTCGATAGGCATACATTTGATCCCGGATTTCTACAAATGACAACAAAAGAAGTGACCTATAAGCAACTAAGAGATGAGCTAAAGAAATACGGTATTATTAGTGATTTAGTTGCAGAAGTTAATGCTGGAAAAGAAGCTACTATCTTGGTTGCACATTTAAGAGGAGCTCCATTAATCGTCAAAGCATTTCGTCTACAAAATACCTGCCACAGCAGAGCAAAAGGAAATCCACAAATGAGAGCATCAAACATTGCCCAAAATGAATATGATCGTTTAACTCGTGCTTTTAATGCAGGAATGCGAGTTCCTACGGCTGCGAGAAAAATCAATAATGTCATAATCATGAGTTTCATTGGTACAGATTGGGAACCTGCTCCACAACTTAGAAATGCAATAATCGAGGAACCAGAAGAAGTATTTGATGAAATAATCGAGCAACTTAGAATTATGTACAGAAAAGCAAAGCTAATTCATGGAGATTTCTCGGAATATAATATTCTACTACACAAGGGTAAACCAGTAATCATCGATTTCCCACAAGCAATCGATATAAGCTTAGTAACAGCACGATATACTCACATTCGAAAAAGAAATCTACAAGTGCTTCAAAAAGACATAGAAACAATTGGAAAGTTCTTTGAAAAAGAATACAACTTGACATATGAATTCGATGAAGTATATCGATACATTGCAGGAACAGACACTGATCAAGAAAAAGTCGATTATTCAATTGAAGAAATTGAAAAGATGATTGGTCTTAAAACTGGACAACCAGTATTTAGAGATAAAGCAATTTCATCTGAAAACTACCAACGATGATTGGTAGTTCCATTCACTTTTTTATACATAATGATCTAATTTGCTTTGTACTTCATTCTCTGATTTCCAAAATCTTGGATTGTATTTGTCTAGATTGTATTTTACTCTATACTGCTTAAATAACTGATTAATTTTCTCCCGATAGTCTTTCGGTGGTGATCTTCTTTTATAGAATAATTTGTATTTCTCATCTAATTCCGGATAATGCTTCTCAATGAACTCGAAGAAGCGCTTCTTTGTTGATCCCATCAAGTAAAGAATTCCTGGAATTACATAATTAGCTCCGGTGTCACTCACAACCTTAAATAATGCTTCAATCTCACTCTCAGTGTCATTCAGAAATGGAATGATTGGCATTAGTAGAACACCTACAGTAACACCACTTTCTCGCAATTCACTTATGGCATCCAATCTTTTTTGAGTAGAAGAAGTTCTTGGTTCAACCATTTTTCTTATTTGGTCATTTATTGAGGAGATAGATATTACTACATCAACATAAGCATCTCGAGACATTTCAGCAAGAATATCTTTATCTCGAGTAACCAAAGTTGACTTTGTAGCGACAGTTAGTGGTGTTTTATACCTTTGAAATTCTTTCAGCATTTCTCGAGTAATTTCGTACTTTCGTTCAATAGGTTGATAAGGATCACATACTGAACCCAAATTTACTAGTTCTTTTTTCCATTTTGGGTTTGCTAATTCTTTCCGCAAGATTTTCGCGGCATTTTTCTTAACTATAATCGTTGTTTCGAATTCATGTTCTGGATCTAGTTCTAAGTAACTGTGTGTGTACCTTGCAAAACAATAAATGCATGAGTGAAGACATCCTCGATAAGGATTAGCACCCCAACTGAAAGGCAATCTTGGGCTATCAATGCGATGTAGAATGCTTTTGCAATTTTGCTCGATATAGGTTACTTTCAATCTCTTCACAACAGATATTTCACAACTAGTTATTGATTTATTGTTGTAATTCTAATTAATAAAATCACAGTTTCTTCTTTCTTCTTCACTTTAAATATCGAAAATTAAATAGGTTATGAAGATTATTGAACTATATCTTTAAGTTGGAGACAATATAAAATGTTTGAAACTATTACAGCAATATTAATGGTTCTGGGAGAAATCTCTCAACAATCACACATAATTTCTTATGCTTTTTGTCCTTTCATTTTTGGAGGATCAGCAATTTATGCTATTGTTAAATGGGCAAAATTAGAAGAAAATCAGAAGCGAGAGATTATATGGTCTATTCTGGTAATAATATTAGCAGTTTTAGTGCTAGTTTTTGTAGGATTAAACACATTCCTCTGGCTAAATGATACTTTGTTTTACATCTTCATGGTAGTACGCTTTTCTCTCTTACTTATTCTAGTAATACTAGCAAACCCATACATCAAATGGGCGCCATTAAAAAGACCGTTTAAAACGGAAGAAATTAAGGAGAAAATTTAATTCTAAATTTCTTTTTCCTTTTTTTCACAAAACTAATTAACACCAATTGTTGGAATAAACCATGAATAACTTCAGCTCAACAATAACATTTCTTCAGACAGAAGATCTCGAAAAGACGTCTGACTTCTATATTAATATACTAAAGTGTAAACTCGTTGTAGACCAAGGGCAATGTCATATTTATGAAACATCTAAGGGTGCTTACATTGGTTTTTGCTCTCATGAATTTCTTAATAAGGATAAAAACACAGTTTGCTTAACTTTAGTCTGTGATTCCACAGAAGAAGTTGATCAATGGTATGAGATACTAAAAACCAATAATGTAAAATTAA
This sequence comes from Candidatus Heimdallarchaeota archaeon, assembly GCA_019894765.1. Next base: position 11,441 of record JAGXNT010000077.1, on the reverse strand, counting down.
GAAATCCCCCAGCTGAAAACAAAAAGTTCAAGATATACAATTTCTTTGCTGAAGATCCAAATGGAATAACAGTTGAGATTCAATATTTCTTACATCCCTTTCCACCTACAGGTTGAGTTTGATTAATGACTGAATTAGAAATATCTTCGGAAACTGAAAAACCAGTTGCTAAGGAACGTAATTGGAAGAATTTTCTCAAAATGTATCTAGTTCTAGGTGTTTTGTTTCTGATTATGTTTACAATGAGGTCAACATTGACTAGTTTGCAAATGTTTGTTCCATATATTAGTGCATCAATTAGTGAACCAGTAGAAATCGTTGTCATAATGTTTATTGTTTATAGTTCAACAGCAGCAGTTTTTTCGTTGTTTGTTGGACCAATTACAGAACGTATTGGATATAAAATTGTAATGAATACAGGCATGTTTATTTTTACTATAGCTATAATGCTAATAGCTCTAGCTCCAAAATTCTGGGTTATGGCAGTTGGTGAAGGTATTGCAGGTATTGGTGGTGCTTGTTTTGGTCCAGCAGCAATTGCTTATGCAGGTGATTATTTCCCAAAAAAACAGCTTTCTACCGCTATTGGTTTAATTATGTCTTCTTTTTACGTGGGAACAATTGTTGCAGTACCTTTGATTGCATTTGTTGCTGAGAAACTAGTTTGGCAATGGGGTATAGGAATAATGGCTATTCTTAGCTTTATTGTATCTGTTCTAATCCTACTAATCGTCCCCAGAATAAAAGGCAAGAGAATTAAAGCTGTTGATGCAGATTTTGAAAAGGAGACAGAGTTTGAAGATATAACGAAGGAAATATCACAAAATGAAAATCAAAGCTACTTCGCAAGAATGAAGCTTGTATTGAAGAATAAATATGCTGTTGGAACTTTCTTTATTACACTATTTCAAAGGGGAGGATTATTTGGAATGATAACTTTACTTTCCACTTGGTTAACTCAAGAAGATTTCTGGAATAATTTTGATACTGGACTTAATAAGACACAAGTTGGTTTAGTTTTCTTAGGTGGTGGTGTTGCAGCGTTAATCAGTAATACGATTTTTAGCTACGTAGCTGATAAAATAGGAAGACGAAGAATCATTTTAATTGGAACTTCTCTAACAGGTATTACTATAGGTCTTTTCCCATTAATAGGGGAAATCACTCGAAATATGCCCTTAGCAATTGCAGGTATAATCACCATAAATTTCTTTGGTGGTGTAGCAATGGGAAGTTATAATGCTTTTATTACTCAAATCATACCAAAATCAAAGGCTACAACAGTAGCAATAAATAGTTCATTTGGGCAAGTTAGTCAACTAATGGCGAATGCTCTTATTGCTACTGTTGTTTGGAATTTGACCGGAAATTATGCTTACTGTGGTTTTGTTGCTCTTGGATTTTTCACCATTACTGTTATTTTGATGCTATTTATTGTAAAGCCTGATGATTTCTTTGAACGTATAAATTCAACGAAGAATCTTGGATAGCAAAAACAAAATTTTATTGAAAAGCATAAAAGTTATTTGATGTAAAAAACATATACATTGATGAATGCATAGAATTTGAGGGTTTTAATTGAAAATTAAAAACGAAGAATTTGAAAAGCTTGACTTATTCACAGGAATTACAAAAACCTTAGGAACAAAAGATTCACTTGATGAAATTCTTAAAGAAACTATGGCTGTTCTTGAGAAAAATCTAAATTATAAGTCAATAATTCTTTATGTTTTTGATTTTACAGAAAAATTACAAATAAAAGCAAAGATTGGAATTGATACATACAAGCATACACCTTCAAAAACTGTAGATGAAATTGCATTACTAAAGGGAATTGCACATGGGAAATGTGTGAAAGAGTATGACAATTGGGAAGAACAGATGGAACTTCATTCTATATTTTATGATTCTAGTCTGATAAAATCAGTTTTGTTAGTTCCATTGTTATCTAAAAATCACTTATTTGGTTTTATTACAATTGGAGAAACAACTGATTATAAATTTACAGAGAATGAATTCACTCTATTTGAAGCCATTGGACAGCTAGTTAGTTACAATATTAATCATTTTATTTTTCAAGAGAATGTACAAAAACAAAATAATGAGCTAAAAGATGTAACGAAGCGTATGAGACATGATTTTGCTAATGATTTACAATCCATAGCGATGGCTCTTGAATTATTAGAATCAACAGATACGAATGAGGAACAAAAAAAGTATGTTAGAATTCTAGAGAAAGCAAAAGTTTCAGCAATTGAAAAACTGCAAGAATTAAAGCAATTAAAGGATAAATACGAAAAAGATGTTGATTTCTTCATAGGTTTACCTCTTGAGTAATTCTGTATTTGTTTTTTTACTCGACAATTAGAAGCTAAAGAAAGGTTTTTTAGGATTTTCAAACGATGAAAACTAACTCCTAAGTAAAATAGGATTCAAAATATCTTTAACACTCCCTTCAAGAGATTACAAAAATACTTTGAGGTCAAAATAAATGAGTCAAGAAAAAGCTGATAGTGGTACAATCATTCTAGATCAAAATGGCGCAGAGATAGGAGTAATTAGGAAAATTTATTCTGAAAACCTAGCACGACTCGAATTAGTCAATTCAGAATCTATTGCATTAGATTTAATCTTAATAACAGATATTGAAATATCTGGTAGAATTCTCAAAAAGAAAAGTGCAGGACTTGTGCCTGAAGCTGAGAATTTCATTAAAGGAGCAACTGTTATTCTTAATGAAATAATTTACAACGGATTAGAACTCATTATTGATCATCTTATGTCCAAAGAGATTAAGAAAGCTCTACAACATTTTGAATTTGATATCCTAAATAAAGTAGTAACATCGGATACCATTTCTTATTATGAAGCATTGGGATTAATTAGAGGGATTGAACTCGCAGGTAAAACTCCTCAAGATTTTATTGTGAAAACAACTTTCCAAGCTAGTGAATTAAAGCCTGAGCTACAAAAAAGAATCCCTCCAGAAATTGTTGTTGATAAACTAAACCAAGAGAAAGCGTTTCTAAGAATTCTCTGGAACTTTGCAAGAATTGGTGTTGCAGAAGCATTAAAGGTGAGAGAACCCAATTTAGCGAAAGCAGCGATAGAAGCCCTCTTCGAGATTGGATTAAGACATCTTGAAATTGAATCAAAAACAACAACGACAACAACTGACATGCTTTACTGGCTAAACAGAATTGAAGATTGTATTGTGAAATATATAGTTTTGCTGATTAATTCTTTAGAAGTTGAAACTCAAGAAGATTTTCTGAGTGATCTAAAAGAGAAATTACTAGAAGATATGAAGAAAATCAAAGTAAATGGAATGATAAAAGAACATGCTTTAAAGTCAATTGAGACAATTGAATTAACCAAATATGAAAATCTAAAGCAAATTGAATTCTTATATTCCGGAATAAAAGGATTCAATCTTAGAGTTATGTCTGAAAAGCAAGCAATGAAGGATTTAAAGGACATAGTAAACCAATTCCTTGAAGAAGATAAAACTAAAAGTATTATAAATCTCCAAAAAGAAATAACAAAATTTGCTAAAGAGGTAAGAGATGTTTCTAAGGATTTCTTAGATACACTATTTGAAATTTCTCAATATCTCAAAAAAATAGAATACGGCGATAGCAAAGTAAATGAATTCTATTCAGTCTTGATAGATAAAATCCATGGAAAGAATTATTTTGATTTAAGTCATATTCTCAATAAAATTAGTAGAGTTTATTTGAAAGAAAAATTGTAAAAGGAAAAGAATACTCAAAAGTGATATTCTTAATCCTCAGATTTCTCAAGTTCTCGAGTACCACTTGATCGAAGTTTTATTTTGTATGCTTTTCCAGTCTTGGTTATAGCTAAGCCACCTTCTGATGTTTCCTTGATTTCGCAAGGCATCATTTGACCAATATCATCCATTGCTACTACAACCTCATCAAAAGGAATATTGCTTATAACCCCACTTAGAGACATATCAGCAGCAAGAAGAGCCTCAGCAGCCATCATGCCATTTCTTTTAATGCATGGTGTTTCAACTAATCCTGCAACAGGATCGCAAGCTAATCCTAATGAATTCTTGAGCATTAAAGCAGCAGCATTAACAGCTTCCTCAGCAGTACCTCCAGCGATTTCAACAGCTGCAGCAGCTGCCATTGCAGCTGATACACCAATTTCTGCTTGACAACCGTGTTCAGAACCGCTTGTGGAGGCTATAGCATCACACACTAAACCTATGAGACCAGAAGCAAATAAGCCCTTAATAATCGCTTCTTCAGATGCATCACAGATTTCGGCAGCAGTATACACAACCGCAGGAACGACTCCAGAAGAACCAGCAGTAGGTGAAGCTACAATAATACCCATCGATGAACTATATTCTGCAACGGCTATTGCTCGAGCAGCGACTTTCAAGATATTTTTACCAGAAAGTGATTTTCCTTTCTTTGATTTAGCAAGTATTTTTTTCGCATCTCCACCACTCATACCACTTGGAGACCTCTCTGTAATCTTAATGCCTTCTTCTATTGATTTTACCATGACTTCCCAAATACGTTTCATGGCAAAAACAACATTTTTAGCGCTTGATTCCTGAACAGCTACTTCATGTTCAATCATGATTTCTCCAAGAGATTTTTCTTCTTTCTTCGCTTTTTCTAAGAAAGGTATTACACTCTCAACTGTCATTAGAACATCTCCTCTCCTTCTGCTAATTTCGGTAATATTCGCACCATTTTCATTCCTTTGATTTTGTTTAGTTCCGATTCCAAGTCTTTAGGTGCTGATTCTTCTATCTCTATTGTAGTTACTGCTTCTTCTTTTCCTAGAATATCTTTGCTTTTAAGAGAAAGAATGTTTAATTCAAATGAAGAAATTACTCCTGTTATTTTCGAAAGAGTTCCAACAAGATCACCATGACGAAGGATGAGTGTTGCATTTTCACCTGTAATTTCAGTTCTGAAACCCATTATCTCTCGAATAACAATATCTCCTCCACCAACAGATTCTGCAATTATATATATTGAATCCTCATTTCCATCCTTTACAACAATTTTGATGCTATTAGGATGATAGCGTTTTCCTAATTTGATTTCCTTGAAATTAACTTGTAAACCAGCTTCTTCTGCATATTTATCTGCATCTTTAATTCGTTCATCAAATGTTTTGAATCCTAACAATCCACCAATTACTGCTTTATCACTTCCATGTCCTTTCCACGTATCAGCAAACGATCCGTGAAAATAGACATCTACTACTTTTGGTTGTTTACCATAAAGTAATCTTGCAGTTCGCCCAATTCTAACAGCACCAGCTGTATGTGAACTGGAAGGGCCAACCATTACAGGACCTAGAAGTCTAAACACGCTTTCATCTGTCAATTATTTTTTCCACCGAAATTTTATACTACAAATAGTGTAATTTATTTCTAATATAAAGAATTGGTGTTTAAAAGTAGTAGTTGAGTTACTCTCCACCGGCAATCCTTGCTTTAGCAATTCGTATTGTTGGAGAAATTGACCCTGATTCATTGATTACTTCCTTTGAAATTGCATTTACGTTTTTCAATAAATCGAAAATATTTGTCCCCACCATAGTTTCTTTCAAGGGATGACTTATTTCTCCTTTCTCGATTAAGAATCCTTGATCTATTAAGACAGAAATATTTGGTGACCCAGATGATGGTTCAAGTGAACTATCCTTCAGGTACAAACCTTTCTTAGTTTCTGAGATTATTTCATCCACAGTCCAGGCACCTGGTGCTATTTGGATTTGAGTTAAATCTGGGTGGGGTTTACTGCTTAAGCTTCCCTTGGAAGCATGTCCGGTGTTTTTTATACCTAAAACATTAGCACAATAGGAATTTGAGAAATAAGCTTTCGCAACACCCCCTTCTATTAAGGTTAATTCTTTATGAGGAACCCCTTCATCATCAAAATGTGCAGACCCAACTCCACCGGTATATAGTGGATTATCTATTAGAGTGATTTCTTCGTTGGTTATTTGTTCACCTAATCTATCTTTAAAGTAGGCTGTTCCTAATATGACTTCAAAAGCATCTAACCCAGCACTAATTATTGAGGATAGAGTATCAAGAGCGCTTCTCGAATCCAATATAATTGGTAAATCTTGACTTTTAATTTTCTTAGAACCTAAGAGTGATATCGCATTCTCAGACGCGATTCGACCTATGCGTTCGGGTTCAAAATCCTTAACAGTTCTAGTTTTTTGATAATCCCATGAAGTGGATATATCGTCTTTTTCTTCTGCTTTAACAAAAATTACTCCAGATAATGAACTTAGGTTTTGAGTAACTTCTACGCCTAAGCTATTATAGATTGTTTCAACTGCATGTGAACGAGTGAGATTCCCACTTACGACTACTTCATGCTTTTCTAGTGCACCATCAATTGCATCAATAGCCATTTCAGTTAATTTATCAGCTGTGAGATTACGAACTCCCTCATTTGACAATCCATCAATTACTGGATATTTCTCAAAAGGACCAGGAAGAGTTTTGAATAATTCATCCGGAGGTGAGAGTTTACTCAGTTTTACAGCTTTACTCACTATGTCTTTTATTGATTCTTCATCAATTAGTGATGTTGTGGCAATACCCAAACCTTTCTTTGTATAAGCTCTTACTCCTAGACCAGTTACTGATTTGCTTTCTGAAGCTTTAATAGCACTCTTTTCTAGTTGCACAACATCTGAATATCCTTCTATCACAAATAATTCTACTTGATCCGCGCCTTTTTTCAGACCTAAATTTATAGCTTTGTGATAGATGCTATCCAAGATTTCACTGCCCTCCAACGACGATTTCCTTTACTGCAATAGGTGGACCGCCAGCATGAACTGGAACCCATTGTGATTGCTTTCCACATGAACCTGGAAAATCAAAACGTAAGTCTTTTCCTACAGCAACTGTTCTTTGCAAAACTTCTAAACACAATCCACTCATACTAACGTTCTGTATTGCTTCAGCTAATTCTCCATTTCTAATGATATGACCGCCTTGAGCAGAGAAATAGAATTCACCTTTCGCGGTATCAACGTATCCACCATAAGATTTCTCGAGATAGACACCATTTTTAATTGACTCGAGTAATTCTTCAAAAGAGGAATCCCCTGCATCAATGTAAGTATTTCCCATTCTAACAACAGGACGATAATTAAAATTCATAGCCCGAGCAGCACCATTTGGTTCTGCATCCATTTTTGCAGCAGTTTCTAATGAGTGTAAATAACCTTTTTGTATACCTTCCCGAACTAATTCTCGTTTAATAGCCATTGTTCCTTCTGAATCATACAAGTAGCTACCTCGTAAACCAGGAATAGTGGGGTCATCATATATGTTAATTAATTTACAACCGATTTTCTTCCCCATTTTTCCCTCTAAAATTGAATCTTTAGCTAAAATTGCATCGGCTTCTTCTGCATGACCAAAAGACTCGTGAACATAAACTCCTACTAATGATTGATCCATTACAATATCCATTTTTCCACTTGGAGGTTTTTTAGCTTTTAAAAGTTCTATTGCTCTTTTCGCTAATTCCAATCCATCCTTGGTAACATTGAGCTTTTCTATTTCCTCCCAACCATTTGTTGTCCCCATAGCTGTGTAAACGTTTTGCATGGTATCTCCTTCTCTCGATGTAGCCATGCAGGCAAGATTGAGATTACCATATTCTGATTCTACCTTAGTTCCTAAGGTGTTAACGATTATTTCTTTTTGAAACCATTCCTTTATTGAAGCATTTGTTGAAACGATTTTATCCGAATACTCACGAGTAACTTTTTCATATTCTTGGACAATTTCATATTTTTGTTCAATGGATATGTTTCGAGGATCTTTTTTGTATTTTACTTTATATTTTCCTTCAACAGCAAAATCTTCAATCATTTTACCTTTTTCAGTTGTTTTCTTAGCTGTTGCTTGAGCAATCTTCATTGCATTTTGTAACGCTTTTTCGATATTCGTTAAGTCAAAACCAACAATAGAAACGAACCCCCATCCTCCGTCAATTAATGCCCTAATTCCTGCACCAATTTCTTTCTCATAATTAATTTGTTCAGGTCTACCATTTTGAATTGTAACAAGAGTTCCTGAGCCCTTTTGTAATCGAATATCTGCAAAATCCCCTTTTTTAAAACTATATTTCTTTAAAATCTGTTCAACTTTATCTAACATTCAAATCACAAGTGCTATTGGGACTCATACATTCATCGCTAAAAACCATTTTTCTTAACTAAAAGCTTTCTATTGAACCGAACTTTTAGTGATTTTTATCAGTTCAAGAAAATTTGAACTGGTGGTTCAAGATTTCTTAAAATAAATGTTTAAATAGTAAAATGACTATCTAAGTAAATAGACTTAATCGTGAATTTAAGATTACAAAAAAGAAAAAAAGTGAAAAAATATGAAAAGCAAGACTATGAAACTCTCAATTGCTTTGTTTGTCTCATTCGTATTTATTATGTCTAGTGTTTCTACAGCTGAAATAAAAAGTTCATCTTTGGAATCAGAATCTTTAGCTATTGAAGCTATTACTGATCAATATGAATATGATTCCTCTAGATACATTGAATCAATAAATATTCATCCAATGAGAAGTGAAGCAGTGGGAATTAATATGGATCTTTTAGGTGGAACAGTAACTCTACCTTTTGATTTATCAGCTCTATCAAATCTTGTTGGGTTACAACTTGTTGTTTCCAACCAAAGAGCTTGGAGGTTACATAGCCAAAGAAGATTTTGGGATGTTCCTGATGGTGCAACATTATTACTCGTTTTTAGAGGAATGACCTTACAAAATGCTAGAGTTGCAGCGTTTAATACTAAAAGTGCAATAGAAGACATATATGGTTTCAATCTCCACTTAGTTTTTGGAGAATGGAATAACAGTCGCAATGTAGCTATGTTTGTATACCATGGACAAGTCTCAGAAGGAGCATATGCATCCTTTGTTGATAAATATGTTCAATATGTGCCAGATGTTGGATTTGGTGAGGGGTTAACTTCATCAGTTTTATTGAATTCTCCAGTAACAGCTATGTCAATTGGAGTTTTGCACGAACGATTCCCAACATTAGGTTTATTCACAGAATGGATACCTGCACTAAGTGCAGCTTGGATTGATCCAGAGGGATTAATTAGAGCTGGAACTCAAGTAGACATGAACTTAACCAATATAATGCCGAGTTTTTCACCAATTGAGGGAGCTTCTTACGCAGATGCTAGTATTATTACAATGAAACTTCCTTATGTTGTAGAAGTTCTCGAAATAGATCCTCGCACAGACAATATGTATCCTCACTTGAAAGGCTATTTTGAATGGATTGTGAAAATGGATCTACCATTGTTTAACATATCAATAGATCATTCATATTCTGATATTCATGTAAAATATGATTTCAATCTGACTAATCTTCAATACTATCCTCAAGTTATAGGAGAGATGTCAATAGCATCACCTCTCCCAATTATGGAAGGAGATGACTTGATGTATAATTTCACCTTTGAAAATGTTGGCAATGAACCTGCATATGACATAGATGTGGTTTACGGTGAATTTGCAAAAAATGAAACACTTGGAATACAACTACCTTTCGCTAAGACGGGATTAAATTTTGATGTTGACAAAATTATGTATTATAATACCGCTACAGAACTACTATCAGATACAGTAGCTTCGGGTCCTGAGATAATTGAAATTAAAGGATGGTTTTTCAACACAACTCTAGGCGATTGGGTTGGCAACAACCAAGTCTTCACTGGAGAAGAAATGGACAATATTGATAGTTTAATTCTCAAAGATGAGACCTACATGAATCTAGATCCTATGGACTTTACTGCCTTTAATTTAGATGATAATACAGTCGGTCTCAATGCAACAATTCCAGTTCTCAATCCGGGTGAAAACGTTACATTAAGTTTTGCCATTGAAAATTTCCCAAGCGATACAGAATACATCTTTCTACCAATTCAAAATCCATTTAATCATTCCCAGATTTTTGTTGTAAATATGACCATTGTTGATTATGTACAAATCCTTGGATCAACACTTCATTTGCCAGAAGATCAATTGACTTGGACACATTTATTCCTTGAACCAGTGATAGGAACAGCATTCGTTTACGAAGATGCAGATGGAACAGAATTCATGGGTATAACTAATGGGTTAGTCATTCAACTCTATGATGATGAAGCCGTTTTAGTTGGGAAAGTAACTCTGGATAAAGACGTTTACCGTTTCGGTGAAAATGCTACTTTTACTCTTGAATTAACAAATGTAGGTGATGCTAATGCAACCAATGTTAACTATAGTTTTGGCCATGCTTTCGTTACAGATAATTTTGATTTATCTTATGTCAATCTTATTCCAGGAAGTGAAGGTGTAATACCTCTTATTGAACCCGGTGAAACAATTGTGGTACAACACGAACAACCAGTAATAACCAATGTTGGACTTCATCCAGTATTTGCGGTATTTAATTACACAAGTGATGAAGCAGTGCATACAAAATACAATATCTTTGGTCAAGTTGGTCATCCAGCAGTAGCTAGTAGTATGGATTTCGGAATAGTTTTACCACCCCCACACAAAGAAGATGGTCAAGAAGCGACCTATCCAACACCCGAAGTTGAGGTGAATTTGGAGATACTCGGATACACTCCTGGTGTAACAGAAGTTGGTGATGAGCTATTAATTCGATACAATGTTACTAACGTTGGCGATGAGGACACAAACATCATAATGTTACAAAGATTCCCAATTGATGAACAATCTAATGAAATGCTGTTAAAACCAACAACTCAAGCAGATGAGGTTAACATTACTATTGATGGTGTTCCATTTACTGATTATTCTGTAACATTTGTAGATGATGTCGTAATAGGAATGCCTTTTGCAGTATTAGCTGAGGATGTTAACTGGCGCCGTGGTGATGTTTATGGCGTACCTCTTGCAGTTAATGAGACTTTAATTGTTGAATTTAGTGTTGAGGTTAGAACCCATGGAGAAGTCTATCTCCCACCTGCAGAAATACGATATAGAAGTGAATATGACTTACCAGAAACCAATGCAATCAATGAAGAAAGAAACACTGCTCCAATTACAGATACAGAAGTATCAGCACCCGCAAGTTTTGCATCTGCATGTGGCGTTACAAATATTTTAGAAACAACGATTTCACCAAATGATAATCCGATTGGATCCGGAGAAAGCTCTACAAATTCCTGGGGTTCTTATTCTGAAAGTTTATCATTACTCTTTGAAAGAGGATTCAATATAAGTTACATATACATTGGCGCTGGAGTAATTGCAGTTACAGGTGTAGCTGTATTAATCTATTTCACTGCTAATGGTAAAAGAAGATAACCCTCGAGTCTTTCACCTTGAAAAAAGAGTCGAAAAAGACTCTTTTTTCATTTTTTC
>JAGXNT010000011.1 GCA_019894765.1 Candidatus Heimdallarchaeota archaeon | reverse complement strand
TTCGATTTAATCTTACAGAAAACTTGAGTCTTTAATAGAAGTATTTAATTAAATAAAAGGAGCTACCTTTACTAGGTGTTTTGATAAATTGTCAGACGGAAGAACACGTTATTGCAAGTTTTGTGGTGAGAGAGTAGAATATATCACTGATTTTAATGACTACTATTGTCAGTTTTGCCATTCTTATCAAACTCATTCAGAATCCATTAAAGCCGGTGGTAAGAGCAGTCCAAAATATCAAATTGATCCTAGTCCACCCCCCGAAGCTCCACCAGCATTGCCCTCAGCGTGGCGAGGTAATATTCCTATGTTTCGACACAAGGAATACTTGGTAATGCAAGCATTTCTGAGTTGGGGTCCGAAATATGACATTTATAATGTAACTGGACATAAAATGGGAGAAATCAAAGGAAAAATCATTAGTTGGGGTGGAGAGTGGACGTACTTCGATCTTGGAGGAAACCAAGTTGCAAAAGTCAAAGGAAATCCAACCCTGCTAAGAGTACAAGAAAAGAGATTTGATATTCGAGATCATCAAGGAACTTTTAGAGGTGCAATAAAAAGCAAGTTTGGTTTCATGAAGCGCCACTGGGAACTCTATGATCAAAAAGGTCATCTTATTGGACGACCAAATGAACAGATTTGGCTTAAAACAAACTTCCAACTAGTTGATCCACATGGTCGTTTACTACTCAATGTGGATAAGAAGTGGTTCACGTTCAGAGATCAATTCAGAGTAATCGTAAGTGAAGTAGTTGACCCACTCATTGCACTTGCTTACGCTGTTGCAGTTGATTACATGTATTGGCAAGGAGACAGAAGTAGTAGTCGAGGTTGGTTTTAGTCTATCCTCCTCTTTTTTTTCTCTTTTTCACTAATTCATTCAATTTATTTTTAGTAGTCAAAATATTTTTAACACATACCTTGTTGCTTGTCAGTGATTATTGATGCTGAGGAAACGACTAAGCCTAGTTATGACGGTAAATCTTTTTCACATAATGGCTCATATCTATCCTTATTTTCTCCCCATTCTAACAATAATCATTCGAGATGATATCATACTGGATTATACACAAACTGCTCTTCTTGCTATGACAAGTTCTTTTGTAATGATTCCTCTAACCGTTTTATTGGGTTTCATCGGTGACAGATTACATCGTTGGCGTTTAGAGTTAATCGCCGTTGGATTTCTCTTAACTGTCTCACACACATTCATAATGTTTGCAGCACAGACTTATGGTATTTTAATAGTTGCTGCAGTTGTTGGAGGTATAGGTGCTTCTATCTTCCATCCTATGGCATTACCAATGCTCTCTCAAGAATTTGGTGAACAAAGAAATGTTGCACATAGTGTGAACTTAGTTTTTGGAACGATAGGCTCTATAATTACTCCATTAGCAGCTATTAATTTCGCAAGTCGATTTGGTTGGCGAGAAACCTCTTTAGGTTTCGGTATTTTCGGTGTTGCTTGTCTTCCAATTTTACTAGTAATGCTTTATTTCGCTAGAAAAGATTTACAGTACAAACCACATAAAAGCGTAATCATGGAAGAGGAAGTTTATACGGTTGAGGAAGGAAAATATAAGAAATTCAATCGGAAATTAATTTTAGCAGCATTTACAGGGCCTGTGATCGCTCTACTTATCGCTCAGGTATTTAGAAGTGGAATTTTCAGAATCCTAAATATTTTCACGGCATTGATCTTCGAGGATCAATTCGCTGTTTCTGAATTAGGATCCTCGATTATTATGTCTTCTATTCTTGCTCTTGGAGGATTATCTGCGCTTGTAAGTGGATTCGTATCGAAAAAATCTGGTAGTCTTAGATCGGTAATATTCTCAAAAATTGCTACTACAATTACCGCAGTTCTGCTAGTAGTTTTTGTTGGAACACTAATGTTAACAGGAACAGCTATGAATACTGGTTTCTTGGTTATTGCAATTATTTTATTCGTATTACTATCAACAACTTTTTACTTCGGAAATGCTCCATTCAATTCGCTTCTTGCTGAATGTGTTCCACTTGAAGTGTTAAGTACAGTTACTGGAATTCTCGACTCTGCAATGAGTGTCTTTTCCGTCGCTTTAGTTGCATTTGGTATGATAATTGACGAAGGCTACACTTTTCCATATGAATTCGTTCTCATAATTATTTTCGCTCTAGTACCTCTGCTTCTCTTCCTTTATGTCAAATCTAAAATTGGCTTAAAAACACCAAAGCAAGTAGAAAAAGATAGATCTGATTCCTACGAAAAAATGAATGGCATCAATAGTGAATAAACCAATTAGATGTATTCAAACAGAACCAAGCTACCTGCCATAATGATCATTCCTATTGCTACTCCTGCCATCACTAGATCTCCTTTTCCGTATTCCCGAGCAACAGGTATGAGTTCATCAATTGAAATGTACACCATGATTCCAGCAACAGCAGCTAAACTAACTGAGAGAATTTCGGGATGAGTTCCAAGAAAAGGACCAAGAACTGCATAAGCAATAAGCGCCCCCACTGGTTCTGCTACTCCTGATGCGAATGATAAACCAAACGCTTTCCATTTACTTTTTGTAGCATAATAAATTGGTATTGAAACACTAATTCCTTCCGGAATATTATGAATCGAAATAGCAATTGCGATAGATAATCCAAGTTTCGGATCACCTAGTGCAGTAGCAAAAGTAGCCATACCTTCAGGGAAATTGTGAATTGCTATTGCGAGAGCAGTAATTACACCTGTTCTCTTGAGGGATTTTATTTTACTATCTTCATTAGATTCTTTTTGTTCGACCCGAAGTTCAACAATTTCCTCCTTATCTTCACTTGTATCTCTACATTCCCCTTGTATCTTGGAAATAGTCTCATCCTTTCGTTCCATATGATGGGGATTCTTCTCATGAGGAATGAGAAAATCAATAAGTACCACTATCGCCATTCCACCAAAAAAAGACAAATAAACCCAGTAGCTTTTTAGATCACCATCAAGAGCATTTGGCATTAATTCCATGAATGAAACCAAAATCATCACTCCAGCAGATAACCCTAAGATAAAAGCCAGAAATGATTTTTTGAATGAACGAAAGAAGAAAGGTATGGCACTACCTATTCCTGTTGATAATCCTGCAAAAGTGGTTAAAAGAAATGCAATTAAGACTGGGTTCAATATCTAATACTCCTTATGGTTTCACTAATTAATCTTTAATCTACTATACTTTATATTTTCTCGGCAAGTATTTTTAAACTACAAAATCAAACTAATTTTATGAATGAATCAACTACAAATATGAAACCAATAAAAATTGCAGTAATTGCATTAGCTGGTTTATTTAGCTTTATTGGATCAATGTTTGCATTCTTTGGATCCTTTGGTTGGTGGAACACGGGTTATTCGGATTATTACTTCTTTATTGGTTCTGAGATGGCTCCTGTTTGGTCACAATTACTACTAGTTCTTTTCGCATTAACTTTTCTTCTAAATACAGGGATTGCAATATTCTTAATACTAGGGCAATTTGGAAAAATCTCGACAAAACTTGCTAGATTGCTGAACTTTGGTGGAATCGGTCTAGCTGTAATAACTTTCATTTCCACAGCATTACTAGTTGGCTTTTTTGCTATATTCGCAGCTGGTTGGTGGTGGGGATTAACAACAAGCTTCTATAGTGGAATCGTTTGTTCAATAATAATCGGTATTTTCTATATTCTTACCTTAGTAATAAAACTACCAGAAGAAGTAGCACCTGCTAAATAAGAAAAATTCAGAATAAAAAACTGGACATTTATTGTCCAGCTTTAACTTTTATATAAAAATACAAATTAAATTCAAAACAATAATAGAATAATGGGATAAAAATACCCCGTTGTAATTATGTAAGTTTCGCTTTAATCTGTTCAGCTTCGACCTCTGAATCAGCTATACCTTCATATAACGAATTTGTAGGAGCATTGCAAATTGCACATGATTGTTTATTTCGCACACGTTTACGTTTTAAACGAAAGATTTCAAACTTCATTTGTCGTTTATCAGCACAAATATCGCAGATATGAATGGAAAACTCAACTTTATCGCCTTTCTCGATTGTCATAATCATCAATTCGCATTCCAAATTTAAAAATCTATTTCTCTCGAGAAGATCTCTTGTAACATTATTTATTTTAAAAATGAAAGAAGAGATTTCTTAACGATTTGTCTCGAAATCACAATTTTCCAACAGGTGCGACATAAAGAGATATTTCATTATCACCATCCACACCAATAAATTCATCTAATTTATCTTGTTGGTAGGCTACAATTGCACATGTTCCTGAATTAATAGCTTCACAAGCCAAATAGAGATTTTGACAAATATGACCAACACTCATTAAAATGTCTTTGAGAGAATCTTCTCCATAGCGCCATTCTGTGCGGTATGGTCTGGCACTCCAAATGAAAACAACAGCACTTTTCCCAACAAAAGTTTGTTTGTTACAGATTTCACCGATCTTCTCAGGTAGATCTTTAGCTTCTGTTGTAATTGGTAGCAGTTTATGTTCAATAGCTAAGTATCGATAAAGACTTTGTGTTAAGCTTTCCACTCGGTTGATTACAAGATACGTCTCGAAAGGATGCATTGCACCACCTGAAGGAACAGTCCTTAATGTTATTCGACCTTCCCTTGCAAGTTTTTTGACACCTTGGGTTGACCAGAGTAAAAATGATAATTCTTCCAGAGTTAATGATTCATTAGAGTATTTGCGGTGACTAACTCGATTTTTAATAGCTTTTATTAGAGATACCTCACCAATTTTAAAATCCTCTGGAGAAACCAAATCAATTAATTTAGCGTCTTCAGGATAAGGTTTTTGCATTGGTGGAAGAGGTAATTCTTTCATTTGATCAGATTCTTCTGTCATAATTGGGTTTTTCAAATGTTTTCTGTATTCCATCGTAACTCAACTAATAACAAGTCATTCCTAATAGTGTTAGAACATTCCAGTTTTTTAAACTGTTAGAAAAAACTGATTATTTGGAAGTCTAATTTTTCTTTTATTTCTTAAGCAATAGATTTTTACATTATTCAAATATCGTAAAGAACACAATTACTGGTATTAGAAGCTGTATATTCCTAATTGGTGATTTTCATGGAAGAAGAAAGAATATCTGAGCATAAATCAGTCATAAAAATGTACGATCGTTTACGAAGTGAATTAATAGAAGAGCATGACAAAATCGATCGAGTTTACAAGCGCATAGAAAAGGAAGGCATAACAAATGTCTGGGATCGCTTTGCTGACCAAGGTTTGGCTTTCGGAGATCCAGACCGAAGATGCCAATTCTGTCTTCAAGGAGTTAGGTGCGATTTGTGTTCTAATGGTCCTTGTCGTGCGAACGTAGCCACTGATAGGCGCGGCGTTTGTGGTATGACTGGCGATGGGATGGCTATGCGAATGATGCTTCTGCGAAATGTTATGGGAACATCTACTTATCAGTATCATACTGAACAAACTGTGAAAACATTACGAGCAATAGCTGATGGAAAAACACCTTTCAAAATAACCGAACCAGAAAAGCTGAAAACATTTGCTCAAAGATTAGGAGTAGATGTCACCGGAGACATAAACAAAATAGCTAAACGATTCTGTGATTTTGTTGAAAAAGACTTCAATAGGAAATATGATGAACCAAGTGTAATTGTTGACAAATTAGCACCAAAAGAAAGAAAAGAACTCTGGAAGAAATTGGGAATCTTTCCAGGTGGAGTTCATGGAGAAATTTTGCTTTCAACAAGTTCTTGTTTAACCAATGTTGATGGGTATTACGTTAGTTTAGCCTTAAAAGCAATGAGAATTGGTATTGCTATGGCTTATCAAAGTCAAATTGTAACTGAATACCTACAAGATGTTATCTTTGGCATTCCCAAACCTCATACAATGAGAGTTGATTTAGGCGTATTAGATCCTGATTACGTTAATGTTTTACCAAACGGTCACGAACCATTTCTTGGGTTTGCTTTAGTCCAATTAGCTCGAAAGAAGGAGTGGCAAGAAAAAGCAAAGGCTCAAGGTGCTAAAGGATTACGAATAATCGCAAATATCGAGACAGGGCAAGAAATGATCCAAAGATGGGAAATGGATGACGTCTTTTATGGGTTTACGGGAAATTGGCTTATGCAAGAAGCAATCCTAGCAAGTGGCAGTGTAGATATATTTGTAGCAGACATGAATTGCTCAATGCCTGTTGATCCAATCTATGCTGAGAAATTCAAGTTCAAACTAGTGCCTGTAAGCGAATTAGTAGCATTTGATGGAGTAAGTGAAAGAATAAATTATCTGCCAGAGAAAGCAGAAGAACAAGCAGCTCAATTACTTCAAATGGCTGTTGATAATTTCAAAGAGAGAAGAGAATCCATTGAACCAATCACTGGGTTACCAATGAGAGAAGCAATCGTAGGTTTCTCAACAGAAAGCATCCTAGAAGCACTCGGAGGAACACTAGAACCATTACTAAACGCGATAAAGGATGGATCAATTAAGGGAATAGTTGGAATGGTTTCCTGTACATCATTAAGAGATTACGGACAAGACGTTCATACAGTTAATGTAGTAAAAGAATTAATCAAAAGAGATATACTCGTTCTTTCACTTGGATGTGGAAATGGAGGAGTCCAAGTAGCTGGATTGTGTAGTTTGGATGCAATAAAACTTGCAGGAACCAAACTGCAAAAAGTGTGCAATGCTTTGAAAATACCTCCAGTTTTAAGCTATGGAACATGTACTGACACTGGAAGATTAGCTGATTTAGTTCATGCAATTTCAGAAGCACTCGGCGGAGTACCAATACCAGATTTACCAGTAGCAGCAGCAGCACCGGAATACATGGAACAAAAAGCAACAATAGATGCCATTTTTGCTCTAGCATATGGTCTCTATACTTATGTGAATCCAATTCCAACGGTTACTGGCGGAACAAATCTCGTTAGACTTCTAACCAAAGAATTGAAGGATATAACAGGTGGCTTACTAGATGTTGAGAAAGACGCAGTAAAAGCTGTAGACAACATTGAAAACCACATAGTGGCAAACCGAAAAAAACTTGGAATATGATTTTATTCTTCTCACCGTAAGTATTTTAAACTAAAACAGAGAGGAAAAATAATGCTAAAGAATATATTTCTTAGACCCGTAGCGCAGTTAGGACAGCGCACCTGCCTTCTAAGAAG
>JAGXNT010000076.1 GCA_019894765.1 Candidatus Heimdallarchaeota archaeon | reverse complement strand
TATTATGTTATTAATTATAGAGTCATACATTATAATTGTTGTTTCATTGTTGTACTTTGGCTTCTTTCAATAGCAATATGTTTTGTTTTATGAATTTTTCATTGATTTCAACATTGTATTTAATTAGAAGGGTAAATAATTATATTTTGAAATCAATCAACATTGTTTTATTAGAAAAATTTGTATGTCACTAGTAGTATATGAATAAACTAGAGTTGTGATCAATATGTCCGAACGGATTACGTATGATAATACTGTAAGAAATAAGTATATGAAAGGAATGTTAATTCAACCTACAGCTTTTAAGATTGGAACAGCTATCACTAAAGCAATTCTCTTAGAAGCAATATGCACACCAAAACCTGGTCTTGTTGACCGATACAATTCTGGTGCTCATAAAGACATGGATATTTCCACTTTCATGTTGAGCACTGCATCGATTTCTCACTTCATGGCTGTTGTAGCGCAATTAGCTATTGATCACAGAGGAGATTTAGAGGACTTATTACCAAAACTCCGATCAATTGGTCTCTCAGCAGAGGAAGAAATGTTCCTCGCAACAGGGAATATCAACACACAGAAGGGACTTATTTTTAGTGGAATGCTTATAGCTACTGCAGCTGGGTATATTTCCATGCGAGAAACAGGAGATTTGAAAGCAGCTAGAATCTTAGCTATTGTACAAGGAATAACCAAAGGAATTGTACAACGCGAATTAATTCAGATGGATAAAAACGAGTCAAAAATATCGGCAGGTGAGTTTGTATTCTTAGATACAGGAATAACTGGTATAAGAGGAGAAGCTGAAAAGGGATTTCCGCATGCTGATGCGGCATACCAAGTCATAACTAAAGCTATAGCAAGTGAAATTCCTATGGAAAGAGGAATGATAATGGCTTTATTATTCTTGATGACTCGAGTAGATGATACAAATATCCTCGCACGTCATGGAACAGATACTTTAACATGGGTTCGAAATGAAGCGAATAAACTCTTATTAAGTGAAGATGCATACAGTGACACTTGGTTAGAAAGAGTAAATGAATTAGATCAAGAATTCATTAGTCAGAATATTAGTCCTGGCGGATGTGCAGATTTGTTAGCTGTTGCATTAATGCTGCATTTCTTAACAGAACCGGATAAAAGTAGACGCTGAAAGAAAATCAATGTTTTGTTTTTTTTCCTTTATTGTTTTTACGAATTTTTCTTAAAGATTACTTTCACTTCTTTTTTAGATCGGATTCAAAAGTTGGATTATCATCAATACATTTTATCCTACCGTATGCAAGATAGGATAAAGCAGCACCACCACTTAGAATCAAGTTTATGGCATCACCAAAACCACTCGTCCGCATATATGCAGCAGAATCACCACCAAGGATAGTGATATTCAAATCTTTCTTTAGTAGTCGAGCCATGAAAGGTAAAGTATTCAACCCATACTCATCAACCTTACCAAAAGGTCCTCCTTGAATGAAGAGCCATTCAAATTCCTTTAAACCATTAATATTATTGATAATTTGTCCTTTTGGAGTTGAGAGAATAGAGAGAATTATATCATTTATGAAATAATTTACAGTATGATCACCAATATCTAGAATGTATCCGTCGTCATATTTTGCTACATCTGCAATACTTAATGTTCGTATTGTTCTTCCAGTTTCACCTATTTTAACTGTAAAGTCTATCGGCAAATAACAATCAGCGCCAGTCTTCATGACATCGAGTAGCTCTTTAGCAACATCGACTCCTTTGTTTGCCAAGTATTCATTGTTTTTCCGACCTAGTGAGTGACCTTGTGCTCGCAACAAGAGTTGAGCTGGTATACCGCCAAAAAAGGCAATGACATTTTTTCTCTCAAGAATTTTCTTCATATTATCTAATTTATCGAATTTTGCTCCACCAAAACCAAACATAATTGGTTGAGCAGAAAGTAATCGTTTTCGAATTTTAGTAATCTCATTGAATTCTTTTTTGAATTCAGGTCCAAACAAAATTGGAGTGTTGTCAAAAACTGGAGCCATGGTAGTAGTTGTTCTATGAGATGTTGGAAATGCATCTAACACATAATAATCTAATATGGAATCAAAGACTTTGTTGAAAATTTTTCTCCCTTCAGCTAAATTACTTTCCATATTTCCAATTTCGGGAATCATTTCCATCCGTGAATTCTCAAGAACTACAGCATCTCCTGGTGAAAACCCAAGAAAATCATATTCTGATTGAGTTAATATTGGATCATCAAAGAAATGAACATTAATATTATGTAGCATACCATCTAACATATCTGCATGGGATTTTAGTGAAATACAGCTTTCATCTGGACCATCTTTTGTCCATCTACCTTGATGGGCAAAAATTATTGGAACATAACCCATTTTTGTTAATCGTATGATTGTTTCTGCACAAACGTCCATCCTAGGACTCTTAACCACTCTTTTGTAGGTTTTCCCTTCAAATTTCTCAATACTTAATGGACTATTAATATCTACACGAACGCCAACAAGTCCTGAGCTTTTTTTCTTCATGTTTTCAAAAGAATATTCTTCAATTATTTTCTGATACACTGCTTCCGACATGATGTATACCTCACTTAGATTTTTTTATGCGCTTTTTGATGGAAAGTATCAAACTAATTTTAAAAAACCTTTGTATATTTTATGGTTATAAAATAATATTAAGGTTTTCAAAGAAATAAATTAGTCATAGAAATGCTGAATCTCTATAACATAGCCTTCTGGATCCTCAAAGATAAAACACCGAATATTTATCTCTTTATGATCCTTGGGTTCTGAAAGAAATTTCACACTCTTATATTGTTTTAAATTATCATACCAAGCATCGACTTCATCTGCTTTAGCAGTCACGAGTGTGATCATAACTGTTTTTTCTTTTTGCCATTTGAAAGTTCCTCTCTTCTCATCTACCAAACCAATGTGAGCACCACTAGTTACTTTGTAAATTTTAGCCCAGTTTTGGTCAACTACCAACTCAAAATCAAAAATTTCTTCATAAAACTTGACAGCTTTTGCTAAATCACGATAATATAGAAAGCTAATTTGTGAAACAAAATTCATGGTCATCAAAAGAACATAGATTTCAAGGTCATTAAAAAATGATTTCCATGAATAAAATACGAAAAAAATAGATAATATCTCCTAAGAAAATAGGAGATAAAGCAGTTTGTTTAAGCTTGTTTCATCAAACTTTCAACTGCTGTTCCTTCTTTTTTGGCTATAACTTCTAAAGCTCTTTTGCATGCGATTTTAAGTGTGTCTGTATTATCACCTTCAATCACTTTCAACAAAACAGGAACTGATTTCATTGTTGCGATTTCCGCTAATGCTTCTGCAATACGGAACTTTAAGTGTTCATTGTACTCACTTAAAATATACTTCTCAAAAATCGGGAGTGAGCTAGATGATGCTACATCGCATAAAGCACTAACAATTGCTTCTTTTACTTCAGCATCTTCTTCTACTTCATACTTCTTTAATAGTGAATTTGCATAGCTTTTGTCGCCTACTCGTTTAGATATTCCGCCTAAGGCGAAAGCAGCTTCTTGCTTCACTGCAGCTTTGTCATGATCTAACATTTGTGAGAGTTGTAAAAGTTCTTCTTTTGTCCCGTTACTAATAAGCCAATATGCTGCCCGTTTTCTCTCGCTTTCACTTCTACTTGAGAGTTTACCCATTGCTTTATCAATATCCATTCTAGCACGTTCATACTTAGTAACGTTTTCTACGACTCCATAAGCAACAAGACCAATAACCACTAAGACTGGAATAACAATCCATAACCACCATAAAATGTGTTGTCGAGCAAGTCTGATTTGTGTTAACATTTCAACGGAATTTGGATTAAAGAATACGAATGTCCAATCATCCCAATCAGGGATAACAACATCATAGCTAAGATCTACTGCATGGTAAACTGTTGCATTATAAAGGTAATCTTCCGATGTCATATTATGACGAGTGGTAGTTCCAGCTAACATTTCTTCCCATACTTCATTTTTAACAACAAAGACATTTAAGAGAAAGGATGGATTAACAGTCTCGTTAAATTCAACTAGAACAGTGAATCGATAATTTTTGAAAGTATCAATAGTATATTGAAATGCATCAGTATATCCTGGATCAATTGTTCTTGGACCATCAAAATCTACAATACCACTAACTAATGATGCAGAAATAGCTGGTGCGATCATAATCATTAGAATAGCAATTAAACTGATTTTTGTTATTCTTTCTGTAGCCTTGCTCATGTACAGTAACTCCTAAATCTCTCAATAAACTGCTTACTATTATTTTTTTTGTATGATATCAGATTATCCACTTAAGAATATTTGCAAAAATAGAAAATAAGTATTTTCCATAGAGAAAAATGTTGGATTATTCATTATAGAGAAAAAAGGATGAATTTATCCTTCTCCTCTCTTCACTCTTCTTCTTATTTTTATTAAAGCTGTAGATGATAGTCCAATGAGTATTATACAGACTTGTGCAGCTGGGACAGCTGGAGTAACTGTGTTATTAGTAACGGTTATTTGCTTTGTTTGTGATCCACCTTGAATACATTCTGCTGTTACTTCTATGATATCACCAACAACAGCGGTTATATTGTAAGTATATGAAAAAACAGACAAAGTTGGTTGAGAAGTATAGTTGTGAAGACTATCAAAGATATCGTTAATCCGAATCTCTATTTCGAAAATGTAGTGGGTATTCATGTTTGCTACTGAATGGACCAGGTTAGCTGTTAATTCTTGCTGTGAAAAATCATACTCCAGTGTTAAACTTGCAGGAGAGTGACTGGATATATCCATCGAATTAATCGTGAAACCTATGATTAATAAAAATGCTGAAATTAATATTAAACTACTTTTTTTCTTGAACGGCATTTTACACACTAACAATAATTACAAGTTAGGTATTAAAAAAGGACATTGTTTATAAAAAAAAGAAAGAATCACAGAAGTGATTCAGACTCTAAAGCCTAATCATATGCTTTTGGTTCAGGTAATGATTTGACTTTTTTTGGTTCATTGGTTATTCTTGCGCCTTCTTCAATGTAAATGTCATTAGTGTAGAGTATTTCTCCTGAAACTCTTGCACCTTCTTCAATTGAGATGTCTTCACCATAGATATTCTGTATTCGGGCATTTTCTTCGATACGGATTTCTGAACCATACAGATCTTCAGCAGTTGCTCGAGAAGATATTATAATAGTCTTTGCACTAACTACTCCTTGAACTTCTCCTCTTCTGCCAATTTTGAAGTAATTACCAGTTATTAGCTTTGCCTTGACTGACCCACCAACTTCGATTTCATCACCTGTTAAAACTTTTTCTACTGTACATGAGCCACCTACTCTGATGTTTCCTGAACAAGTTAGATTTTCATTGCAAGTTAAAGTTCCACCAACTTTTACTGTTTCACCTTCAGCATTTCCCTCAATTCTAATTGTACCACCGACGTCGATTTTTCCAAATTCTAGATTCGCACTTGTTTTGAGTGTTCCACCAACATCAAGATCTTGTATTTTAGCATCATCTTCTAGTTTTACTGTGCCACCTACATCTATTATACCAATTTCTATTTTCTCTGATGCTTTGAAAGTACCGCCAACTTTAATGACTTCAATTTTACCGCCTGTTACTTTAACAGTTCCACCAACTTTCAGCTCATCGATTGTAGATGTTGCGAGTAACTTTACAGTACCACCAACAGAAATTGAGCCAATGTTATTTTCACCGTAAATTTTGAGAGTACCACCAACTTGAAGAGATTCAACTTTAGCTGCCCCTCCAATTTTGATTGTTCCGCCAACTTTGACAGATTCACTTGTAAGATCTTTTGCGACTTCAAGTGAACCGCCAACACCAACTTCTGGACAGAGCATGTTTCCATTAACTTCTAATTTATTATCAACTTGAGCATATTGTTCGAGTTCTAAATGACCGACAATTTCTGCAGATCCACTCTTTACTCTAAGATTTCTTGCTCTCAAGTCTCCCTCACAAACAAAACTGCCTTTAGAAGTAATTGATCCATCTACAACAATAATACCGTTCTCAGCAATCAAGGTAGCATCTTTTTCGATTTTGAGATTACCTGCGACTTTGCTGAGTCTTGCTGTTTGTCCTTTTTCGATTATTTTTTCAGACATTTTTTGATCACCATCGTTTTAATTTGAATATACTACTATTTTAATGATATTTAAAGCAGATTCACTTTTTGTACACTCAATTTGAGGTCACAATTTGTGACTAAAGAAAAAGAAAGTTTTGCTATTCCTTATGGAATAGCCAATAAAAAATCAGAATTTTGGAACAGGAAGTTCCTTAACCTTCTTGGGTTTAGCCCAAATCCTTGCTTTTGGTTCTGTATTTAGGGAACCGGTGTATTCTACTTTACCACTGAGTCTTGCGTAGTCTTCGACTGTAATATTCTCTGCGAAAACATTTCGAGCTTTACTTCTTTCTCGCATCTCAAGGTTAGTAACATAAAGATTCCTAGCTCTTGCTCGTTCACCTAAAACAACAGATTCAGCTTGGACAATACCAATTAGCCAACCTCTTTTGGCAACATTGATAGTCTCGGCTTTGATAAATTTAGCTTTAATATTCTTACCAGCTGAAAGCTTCTCAGCCTCGAGTTTTTTACGAGCTGAAATACCAAAACCTGCAGATGCACTACCACTAAATATGAGATTTGATTTGCCGTGGATTCTGAGTCCAGCACTAGCTGTCTCACCTATTGCATCCTTTTTCAGTATTGTACTCATACCAGAACTTAATTCACCAAACTCTAGGGTATTCATGGCTTTTATCTTCATACCTGCACTGACTTTTCGTGCCTTGGTTTTTCCAAAAAGCTTTACATTCATGCCAGCACTTGCTACGTCGATTTCAGCTTCCTTTCTAGATTTCACCGACATTCCAGCACTAACTTTTCCTACTTTAGCATTTCCAAGTAATTTTACAAGCATACCAGCACTGACTTTTTCCAATTCAACATCTTTCTTTGTTATAACTGACATTCCTGCACTAGCTTTTCCAACTTTTCCTGAAGTCAATAAAACTCTTGATCCAGCACTAATTGAATCTACTTCTGCATTGCCACGAAGATCTACTTGAAAACCAGCACTTATTTTATCAGCTTTAACGTCTTTTTTGACAATAACACTCATACCTGCTGAAACATCTTCCGCTTCAAGAGAACCCGTGACCACTAATTTCTTTCCAGATTCAACTTCTCTTTTTACCTTAAGATCACCGAAAATTTTCACGTTGCCTTTTTCGCTCTCAATGCTTAAAACTTCAAGGTTGCCTTTACACTTAAAGCCACCTTTATTCTTAATCTTGCCATGTACAACAATTGTCTTTTTCTCGGCAATTAATGTTGCACCTTTTCCGATTTTCATGTCGCCATCGACTTCAGATAATTTCATCCGAGCTCGATTCTTGACATGAACTCTTTTTTTCGCTGCCATATTTTTCACCAATATTTAGATTGCTAAATACATTATAGAATTTGTATTTAAAAAGCAGATTCACATAATGAACACTCAATAAGAGACCACTATATGTGTGGTCACATTATGTGACTAAGAGGTATGTTTTACTTCTTTTTCATTTTCTTGAGTTTAAATTCCACAATTTCACTCAGTAATCGGGGATTATCTGTAAAGATTCCATCCACTCCCCAATCTAGTAATCTAAACATATCTCCAGGATCATTCACTGTCCAGACATGAATTGCGATATTTAACATATGACTTACACTAAAGAACTTTGAACTTCTAAATGTTTTAAGGAAAAAGAATTTCTCAGGTATTTGTAATGCAAAATAAGGTTCTGCTTCTCCTAAGATTTCTTCTTGATCAATAGGTATTTCTTGAAAGTAATTGTAAGTAGGGTTTTTCTTAATCCACTTTTTTACTTTCTGTCTGAATTTTAGAACTTCAATAGGACTAGCACTTGTAGGTGCACTAGTTTTTAATCTGAATCGTTCTATTTGTTTGTGATGAAAAGACCCAACCATTACTCTATCTTCTGCATCAAGTTCTTTCAATTTCCTCGCCAAGATATCTGGGGCTTTAGCGAAGGTATCTTTTATATCCATATTGAATTTGGTTTTCGGAAATTGACTCAGAACATCTTCTATAGTTTGTATTTGTAGTCCTTTTCCTCGATAAGGATATGGATCCACAACTTCTGGTCCTTTGTAACGATATCCTTGATCTAGCTTTTTGATATCTCCTAGGGTAAATGACCGTACAAATCCTTTTCCATTTGTAGTTCGATTCACGGTTGCATCATGAAAGAATAATACTTCATCATCTTTAGTCACCCGTAAATCTGTCTCAACAACATCTACACGGTAGCTAATGGCATCTTGTATAGCCTTCAAAGTATTCTCTGGTACGTAGGCACTATCTCCTCGATGAGCCATAACCAAAGGTCGTTTTCCCTTTATAAAAGGAACAGGACTTCTCTTCCACATAGTATTTTATTTCAACATTCAACAAAAATAACTTTTCCCTTGCAATGGAAATTTCAAAGATAATATCTGGGAATTATTAACAAATTAGATAGATTTATTAAACTTAACACATCGAAGTTTACACAGTATCCAAACTATATCCCTCGGTGGTTAAAAAAATTGGCAGACTTTTTTATAGGAGAGGCACTCCAAGGCAAAGGAAATGAACTTGCCCATGTGGATTTAATGATTGGTGATAAGGATGGTCCAGTTGGACATGCTTTCGCTAATGGAATGACCCAATTATCACAAGGTCATACACCATTATTAGCTTTAATTAAACCTAATCTCGTCCCACATCCACGAACACTAATTGTTCCAAAAGTAACAATTAATAGTCTCGATCAAGCCGCAAAGATATTCGGACCAGCACAAATGGCTGTGGCAAAAGCAGTTGCAGATGCTGCTGAAGAAGGTGATATTCCTCCGGGTAAGATTTTTGAGTACGTAGTTATAGTTAGCGTTTATATTCATCCAAAAGCAGAAGACGAATCAAAAATCTACTATTATAACTATGGTGCTACAAGACTTGCTATTAAAAGAGCTCTAAGCAATTATCCTTCCATGAAGAAACTAATTGCTGAAAAAGACAGAGCAAAACACCCAGTTATGACATTCAGACCACAAACACTCTGGGATCCACCTTACTTACAGGTAGCTTTAGATGTCGGCTCATTGTCAGCTGCTGTTAAGATTGTTGAAGAATTGCCAAAATCGGATAGAATAATCATTGAAATTGGTACTCCATACATCAAGAAATATGGTATTGAAGAAACAATTGGTAGAATGAGAGTCTTAAAACCTGGTGCTTATATCATTGCTGATATGAAAACTATGGATGTCGGAAGAGCTGAAGTTGAAGCTGCAGCTGATGCTACGGCAAATGCAGTAGTAGTCTCAGGAATCGCTCCAGCAGAGACAATTGCAGAATTCATTAGAGCTTGCAATAAAAGAGGTGTTCACGCTTGGGTAGATTCATTGAATACCAATCAAGCAGAATTGTTAGCAACACTTCAAGGATTGAAAGAGAAACCTAAAGTAGTTATACTTCATAGGGGAATCGATCAAGAAGATGCCCAAAAAGAAGGAGGAACGAAAAAAGAAGGAACTTCAGCAAGTCGTTCAGTCTGGGGAGACATCAAACAAATTAAAAAGATTACAGGCGGACTTGCAGCAGTTGCAGGTGGTCTCAAACCTGGTCAACCTTTAGCTGATGCTCTCAAAGCTGGAGCAGACATCGTCATAGTTGGAAGATATATCTATCGCTCCAGTGATCCAAACAGAGCTGCAATGAGATTTCTCGATGAAATGGAAATTGAAGCAGACACTATGCGTTTATTTGACAAATTAGATTATTGATGGAGCTAGCTAGCTCCTCATACTTTTATTTTTGAAGTTATTACTCAGCTTTTTTTTCTTTTTTCGATTCGGTTTCCATATCAAACTCTTTAATTTCAATTCTGAATTGAATAAATCTAATTGTACCTAAAACTAAAACAATTAAACCTAAAGTTATGAGAATCCAGCCAACTACTATTAATGGAATGCTTCCCTGAAAAAGTTTAATTAACCCAAAACCAGCAGCTCCAGATGCTAATGCTGTTCTTATATATGCTAGATATGTTCTTTCATTTGCTAATGCTGTCCTATCCGCTGCTAGTTGATCTCGAACAATTAATTCCTCTGGATCTACTTTGTATCGTTTTTTACTCATTTAATTACGTCCATTTCTATTCTAGTGTGGTTTTATTAAACAAAAATGCTTCATAGATTAAGGATTTCTTAGCTTTAAAAATTATTACTGTAGTAGTTCTCCAAAGGAAGAAAAGGCAAGTTAAAAATTAACATAATGGTGTTAATTTAAAGACAATATTTCACCACTATGAAATAGTAATTATCAGTATAGTGTTATTGATACGTTCTTTAAAGATAATGCCCATAATAAAATTGGCGAAAAGAAAGCCTCCGAAAAGACTCCAACAGCATGGGATTGGTATTGTTGTTGTGTGGATTTCCGAAGGAAAAAGACTACAAAAGAAAATTGCAGTACTCTTTCAATCTTTACGGGTCTGCAAGACGCTTGAAATAGTCACCTTTTCGCCACTTTTTACTTTGGGATTACTAATTTCTAAACGTTTTAGCGAGTAAGTTTTTTCTGCAAATCCTTGAAGCTCAAACAATTAATGATATGTTTCTTCTCGCACCAACTTCTTCGTGCGATATTTATTCCCCATTGCATGAATTCATAATCCTTGACATAATGAGCATCAGTTCCAATATAAATCGGTGCTTTCACCTTCAAATCAAAAACTAGATGATCATCAATATCTTGTCTATCTGGTTGAGCATTAATTTCTAACCAAGTATTTGTTTCATTGCATTTTTTAGCAATTTTCGAGAAATTTAAACTATAATCAGCTCTTTTACTAAACATTCTGCTTGTTGGATGACCGATAGCATTTACGTATTCATTATCTAATGCTTTGAGAATTCTTTGAGTCATTTCTTCTTCAGGTAAATCGAAATGGGAATGAATGGAAGCAATTACATAGTCCATGTCCTTCAAGATTTCATTAGGGACTTCTAATCCACCTGTTTTTGTAATATCAATTTCTAATCCGTGTAGAACATTAATTTCTACTGCAGCACTTATTTTCTCTAGTTCCTTCTTTTGTTTTTGCAGTTTTTCTTCATCCAAAGGATTATAGATCTTGTTTTTCCCATAATGATCAGTTATTGCTACATATTCCCAGCCCTTTTTTTCTGCTCCTATAATCATCTCCTCTGTAGTTGCTTTCCCATCTGTAAAATCAGTATGAGCGTGTAAATCACCTTTTATGTCATCTATAGTAATCAGTTCAGGCAATTCATTTTTCATTGCTGCTTCTATTTCTCCCCGGTCTTCTCTTAATTCTGGCGGAATATAACTCATTCCAAGTCCAGCATAAACATCTGTTTCAGTTTTACTTGCCAATAATTTGCTTTTGTCTTTATTGTATAACCCATATTCATTTAGGAGTAATTCTTTTCGTTCTGCAATAGTTCTGAGTTTTATTGTGTGGCTTCGTGCGCCCGTGGAATAAAGTATTCCTGCCCCGTCAGATATTTCTTCCATAATTCGCAAATCAACATTCATATTATTGAATAATTTAACAGTGGTTTTTAGTTTTCCAGTAACAATTACCTCAATGACTTCTTCCATCTCAGTGAAAAATTTCATAGCTTTCTCAAAATTTTCCTCTTTCCCTATAGCATGTAAATCAAGATCTCTGACAGTTGATTTTCTTCTACGAAATGAACCACCAAGTTCTACTTTCGTCAAGAGATTTGATTCCATCAATTTATCTCTAATTCCATAAGCAATTTTCTCTATTTTAGGTAGAGCCCTTCTCTCTTTTTTGAGGAATTTAATTGCTCTCTGAATTTTCTCAACTTTTCCCTCTGTAAACCCAGATAATTTTAACAAAGCACCTGTTTTTATCGCTTCTTCTAAACCGGTTATAGATTTAACTCCTAATTCTTGGTATAATCTTCCAGCAGTTTTTCCACCAATCCCCTCAACTCTCATAAGTGATGTTACTTCAAGTGGAATTTTTTGTGTTAGTTTTTGTAAGTAATAACTATCACCAGTTTTTACAATAACCTCAATTTTAATACTAATTGCATCCCCAATACCAGGAAGGTCTTTTAGTTTTCCTTCCTTTGCTAAAACACTGATATCATCTGTAACCAGATTAAGAGTTTCAACAGCTTTTCTATAAGACCTTATTTTATAAACACTTTCTCCAAGTATCTCGAGAAGATCAGCAATCTGTTTTAGTTTTAAAATAACTAACTCATTCATCATATTTTCCAGTCGCCTATTTAATACTCAATTAATTCTCGTTAGAATTTGTTTAAAAAGGAATAAAAATTTACTGTTTTTCTAATTTCGTCTAGAAATACTGAATAAAATGAAAAATAGAATAAATAAGATAAAAAGAAAAAGCGAAACGCTTAATCTTGAACTTTTTTCTCCCAACTTGAGACAATTTTAACTAATCTTTGAATTTCGTTGGTCTCTCCTTCAATATGAATGAGGATTTTCTGCCAACTTCCATATTTCCTAATATCGACTTTATCATTACTTGAGGGTAAACCAAGGACATAAACAACGGCATCCATATGATTATTGAAGTGTTTAACCTCATCTTTGTATTTTATTGAATATCTATCAACAGCAGTCATGATTCATATCACCTTATTAAAGATAACATAATTTGATAGATAAAAACATTATAAGAGGTTTTATAGGGATTTTGGCAAGAATCATTATTTTACTATCAACTAACAGAATTATAGTTAAAAGCAGATAAATTATTGAATGATTATAATCATTCTTTTTTTGAGCGAAAAAATTAGAACTATGTGTATGGTGATTAGGAATTTGATTGAGTCCGAATCTGAAACTATCTTGAATCCTTATCTCTCTGAAGAAGTTAATCTTAAAAAGAAAACACCTTTTCATGCTCAATGGGAGATTTTCAAAATAAGGTCTTGGAGATTTTTGGCACATCACCCAACTTGTAGTGAATACAAAAATCATTACTTCAAAATTGGATCCATCCATTTATGCATAGGTTGTTTTTCGATCTATTCAGCAATTTTATCTTACTTAGTTCTTTTTTTAGCAGTTCCATCAGTTTTTCGTTTCAATCCATTAGTTATGTCAATTTTACCATTTGCTGGTTTTGGATTAGCAATTTTTCATTTGATTTTTAAGGTTAAAAATAAATGGATTAAGTCATTTTTTAGATTCTCAGCTGGTTTTGGAATTGCTGCTTATGGAGCACTAGCAATTGCTACCTTTACAGAAATTAAGCAATGGTGGCTGGGAATTATCCTCCTAGTTATTTTACTAGCAGGAAATCAAATGTATGGAATGAGTCGAGGAAGAACAGCAAATAGAAAAGAATGTGCAGATTGTGCCTTGAGGGAAGCAAATCCACCTTGTTTACCTGAAAAAAATACTAATATTAGAGTCCGAAAAGTTTATGCGATTATTGAGGAAGAATTGAAGACTCTCCAAGAAAAAAGAGATAAGAAAAATGAATCCGAAGCAGAAACGCAAAAAATTGATTAGTCTTGTAATTACAAAAGATTAATAATAGCAGTTTTGTTCTTTTTATTTGTGACACTTAGTCACAGGATTTGAAGGTTAGAAATTGTCAGAAGAAGAAGAATTCCCGGAATATGAAGAAGAGGTACCACCTCCATCGGAAGAAAAAACGCCTTCTTATGATGAGACTTATGGAGAAGTACAAGCTGACAGCACAATAGTTCCTGAAGAAATTGTTGATGAGGAAGCAAGGAGAAAGAAACGAAGAAGAAGGATTTTAATTGGTGTTTTTGGTATATTGACTCCAATTCTAACAGTTGTATCAGTTTTGATTTTTGTAGGATTAGCATTGGTAGGTGCTTTAGAATCATGTGCAGTGCAATGTTGTGCAAATTGTGGAAACACTTGTGCTGATTCATGTGCAGCTTCATGTGATGATTCCTGCAATAACTGTTGTAGTAATGCATGTGATAACTCTTGTAATTCCTGTGGAGATTCTTGCTGTGATAGTTCTTCTTGTTGTTCAAGTAGTATAAGAAGAATAACTATGTTAGAAATGCTAGAAAATGCAAAGAATCAGTTGCTATGGTTCATTCATCTGATTTTTAGAATTTAATTGGAAAAAGTCAATCTTTTCCTTTTATTCTTTTTATTTTTATTTGATATTTCATCGGAAGAAATCTTTTATTTGACAATGTATTAAGAGATAATATCATTTAGTGTTCATTATCAATGGTTTGATGTCAATGTCACAAGGTGTAGAAATAAAACATAAAGATCCAAAGAAGAGAAGAAGAAGAATACTAATTATTGTTTTTGCTGTAATTTTACCGATTGTGATAATAATTACAATTGGAATTATATTACTTTTAATGGCCATGGGTTTAGCACAAGGAATTGGTACTGCATGTGGTAATGCTTGTGGACAAGCTTGCAGTGATAGTATAAGCGATTCCTGTAACAATTCAATTAATGTGTCAGTAAGTGACGCCATTAGAAATCAAATGAATAATCTCAAATGGTTATTCCATATGATATTTTAAGTATGATTAGAAAATGGAGCTCACCCATTTTCTTCAATTTCCCATAATAAAGCTGAAATTAGAAAAAAGTCAGGTTTATTTAATTTTGTCACAAAGTTAAATTAAGAAGCACGACACACAAATAAGATGGAAGGGTACCAAGTTGTCAAAATCTGCGAAGAAGATTGGATTCGTATTAGGGATCTCCAGGGATCAAGATACTATTGTTGTACGTTTAGATGAAAATGTTGAGCATGAAGACATTGTTGAAGGAAGTTTTGTCAGTATCCCACTTGCGAATGGCAACACAATCATTGGTCGTGTAAGTAATATTCGAGCAGAAAATCCACAACTTAGTGATGAACGATATGCAAAGTTTTGGATGGACAGACTTAGACGATCACTAGAATCACGTTCTATGTTGGAATTCACAGAGTTTCATGTGGTGGAAGTCGTTCTTGTATCTAATATTTCACACGACGGAGAGCTCTCAACCCCTAATGCTTGGATTTCTCCAGGATCAATGGTTTTCGAATGTAGAGATGACTTGTTAGAGTTAGCAGTATTTGGTAAAAAACGCGGTATAATGAGTATAGGATTATTCGCAGAGCACTCAGGAGAAATAGAAGTAAAAATAAATCCAAACATCTTGGGTTCAGATGGACTAGCGATTTTTGGTTCAAGAGGAAGCGGAAAATCCTACGCAGCAGGAGTGATAATAGAAGAACTATCAGAATTCGGACTACCTACATTAATTGTTGATCCCCATGGAGAATACTGGGGTTTGTCTCACACATCAGGTCCGAAAGACACTGCATCACTACCAAAATATTTCGTTCAAGTCCTTTATCCGAATAAATATCCTCCAAGATATTTTGAGTTAATGAATAAATTAGCCAAGAAATTTGATGTTAATATCAAAATAAACCCTGTGACTATGTTATTTTCAGAAATCAGCACATCTGAAATGTTCGGTTTTATGTATGATTTAACGTTTACTCAGAAAGAAAAAATAGAAAACACATGGTATGCTATTAGGGACGCGTTTGGCACTGCAGTTTGCTATGATATTGATGGTTTCCTTGGTTTTGGTCTTGAGAATAATATCATTGATGGAGCTAGTCGTAGACCAATTATAAGAAAGCTTGAAGTTTTTAGGAAGATGGGATTCTTCACTGAATTAAGTGGAGCTATTTGTCATCTCACTGGATCTATTATACAAGAATTTGACAAAGATTACAAACGAGTGGAAACAAGTAAAAAGAGTCGAGATTTGTCAACACTTGCGAGTGTTAGAAGTCACTTTGGACCAGAAGTAATTACTATTCTAGATGTGAGTCAACCTTTCTTGGATGAAAGGGCTAGAAGAATCTTCGTCTCAAGTTACTTGAATCGTTTGCGAAGAACTATGGAACGCAAAGAAATCCAAAGAGCATTTTTATTAATTGAAGAAGCACATCGATTTATCCCAATTGGGGAATCACCCACAAAACGAGCAATTGAATGGTTCGCTCGAGAAGGAAGGAAAATGGGTGCAGGCTTAGGGATTGTGAGTCAAAGACCAAGTGGTCTTGATCGAGACATTCTTTCCCAGTGTAATTCAAAATTAATTCTCCGAATTACAGAGCAATCCGATCTTCTTGTTGCCAAGGATATACTAGCTGGTTTCGCAGAGAGATATATAGGGTTACTCCCGTATCTTGAGCAAGGTACAGGTGTTTTATCGGGAGCTGCTCTTAGAATACCTATTTTAGTTACTTTTCGAGAAAGAAAATCCTCTTCGAAGTATGGGGAGACTGTTTCTCTAGTTTCTGATCCTGAAGATAAAATAAAATCTCGGGATTCTGAGAAGAAAAATTGGTAAAATTATCTCGTACTGTAAAAAACCAAAATCATTAAACAAGAATTAAAAAGTATATTTAAACCGGTTTGACGAAGAACTATTAGAGGAAAATGAAGTAGTGGTAGATTTTTCATGATTGTCGAATACCCAAAAAACGACCAGCATAAATTGATTCCATTACTTTCAAATCATAAATATCTATCTATTTTGATTAAAACGGTTCTCAAAGAAAGTGAAGGGGATATCCTTGTCGATAACATTGAGGAACCCAATATTGCTTTAATGTCTTACAAGGTTTTTGAGGTTATTGGGGGAGATAGTAGTAATGAAAAAGCAACTGAGTTATTGAAGTTTATTCCAGAAAACAGAATGATTCTATTTCCAGATGATGATTGGTACGAGTTTACTAAAACCAAACTCGTTTTATCACCATATCCAAGAACCAAATTCTCTTCTGAAAAGCTTTCCATAGAACGAGCAAATGAAATACTCGAGAAAAAACTTCCAGATGAATACAAACTACAAAAAGTTGACAGTGAAATTGTTAGGAAAATAAATCCGAAACTAGCCCCTGCTTTTCTGCCATTTTATAAAACATCAGAAGATTTCGTTGAAAGAGGATTAGCTTATTGTATAACAGAAAGCGATTTTATCATTAGTATCGCAGGATCATCAATGCCAATTTATGATAATGAATTCGATTTACAGGCAATCACAGATCCAAATCCGAAATATAGACGTAAGGGTCTTGCTTCAGCTGCATGTGCAGCTCTGATAAAGGAAAGTCTAGAAAAGGGCATTACTCCTTATTGGGATGCAGACAATGAAATTTCTGTTAGATTTGCATTAAAACTTGGTTTCACAAAACCGGAAGCCTATACAGCATATCTATGTTCAAAGAATCCATTAAGATAAAGGAAATTTAGGAAATTACTTGAGTTCTAGGAACTCAGCAATATCCTCGAAAACTTTTAGTCGACTTTCAGGCAGATCATTGAAATTTTCATGGTAATTTTCTTCGTAAATTTTCATGTTAACAAAATCTTTGTTTTCCAATGAGTTATAGAGCTTCATTGTGTATTTACTGCTTATTTCTTTATCCTCACCAGCAACTAGGATTAGAGTTGGAACTGCCAATAGCTTTAAACTTTTCTTTGCTTGTCTTTGACAGTTAAACATTTCACGAACCCATCGACCTGTTACTTTTTTAGTATACAATGGATCATCTTTCCTTGATTCCCAAATTTTCGAATCCCTTACAAGTTCTTCTGGTTTTAGGAAAGTTGATATTTTCATTTTTGGTATAAGATTTCCTAATGTATAGGCTAGAGGCAATCTAAAGGGAGAGAAAGGATCTTTTGTTTTAAGTCGGAAATTCGGAGAAGAAATAACCAGTGAATCAATGAGCTCTGGATATTCTGCAGCTACAACTGTAGCAATATTACTACCATTACTATGACCAATAAGAAATGTTTTTTCAGGATTAGATTTAGATTTTATAAAATCAATAAATGCAATAGTATCTTTTACATATACCTCATAACTGTCAACATACCCTCTTATTAGATCATCACAATTCCCAAAACCCCTTCTATCATATACGAAAACAGGATAACCTAGTCTAGCAAAATAATCTCCGAAATTTTGAAAATTTGAGCTATGAACAGCTGCTCCATGAATACCAATGAACACATAATCACTTTTCTGTTTATTTGGCATCCATGCACGATATAGCATTTTCAAACCATTGTAGGTTACAAAATAGTTTATTTCAGATTTCTTACCAATCAATTTACTTTCACCATTTAGGAAAACTAACTGAAGCATAAGATAAATGTTACTTGTTAATTATGAAATGAATGGCAATTAAAATATATTTTGAGTAAAATCTCAACAAGTAATTCTTAAAAAGAAAGTTGTCCTTAGGTTTGTATCAATTTAGTCATACAGAGTGAAAAGAATGGCAATCTTAAAACCAGGCCAAAAAGCTGCTTATGGTATTTGTCGTTTTGGTACAAGTATTTTCATGAATGTCACAACTTTAGCAGCCATATGGATTTATGACAATGTTTTCGGACTAGCAGGTTATCCTTATTTGAACTCAGCAGCAGCTGCCGTTGGAAAAATAATAATTGCTTTCTCCAGCTTTATTTTTGGATATATTTCGGACATCATTCCTGGAAACAAAATAAATAGAAGAAAATTCTTCATTTGGACTGGAGCACCTATGTTAGCTATCTCCTTTGTTATGATTTTTATTCCCCATTTATTTATATCATCGACTAGTATTTGGTCAGTTTTCTCATGGTATCTAATATGGAATTCGATGTTCAACCTTTTCTATGGATATCTATTGACACCATATCAATCATGGATGACAGAAATTACTACAGAGGATGATAGAGTTGGAATGTCGGGTATTCAGAACTTTACTAATCTCTTCTCTAATCTTTTGGGTTTTGCATTTGTTTTTATGATACCAACATTTTTACATTTAGAAGAAGGGCAAGCGTTAACTGGAGATGCTAGTACAACTCTGATAATTTCCATTGTAGTTTTCGCTATTATTGAGATGGTTGTCTTCTTACCAGCTTTGCTGATGATTAAAGAGAAAAAAGTCGAAAGGAAGCAGCGGAATATTCTGAGAGAATTCAAAGTGGTCTTAACGAATCGGAACTATATCATTTGGTTTATGGCCCAAGGAGTATATTCAATGGGTTTAACATTAATAACGGCTTTAGTTCTGGATTTTGCTACGGACATACTTATGTTTACTAATTTCATACAAACGGTCGTCTTTGGTTTACTTGTATTTGGAACTATTATGTTATGTTTCTTAGCGTGGGTTCCAATTGCTAAAAGAATTGGTAAGAAATGGTCAATTATTATTAGTTTCCTGTTTCTGGGAGCGGTGCTGCCGTTTTCATTAATCTTCAGAGTAATTCCTGTAGGAACTTTAACATTTGAATACATTGGATACTTGTATGCATTTCTCTTAGGTGTAGGTTTGTCTGGTCCATACTTATTCCCATATGCAATAATTGCTGATATTGCAGATAAGGATGAGCGGGACACTAAGGAATCTCGAGCAGGTATGTATAATGGATTCAATTCTATACCGTTGAACATTTTCCAAGCAATAGCATTATTACTCGTTGGATTTTTGAACAATGAATTATTTACCTTCAGACTTTATCTTTTAGGTCCAATTGCAGGAATTTTCATAGTGGCTTCTATTTTCATATTACTCCTGGGTAATTTCGATCCCTTTATGAAAAAGAATGGATTTGATACTGCGAACACAAAATCAATAGAATCGACAGAAGATCCAATAGATTCAGTTGGTGGATGATATGGCTCTACTATTTGGAAACAGACCATTTGATTTCACCGATTTTTTCAGTTTAATAATGGATGGCAAGATTGATCTCTCAAATCTAAATTATCTAGATGTAATGAAGAACTCAGTTGAGGCGGGATTTAAGCACATAGAGATCACAGGAGATTTACCTTACGTTCTTCCTGGGTTACTTACTCCTGAAGAAATTGAACGACTAGTTGAATTCAAAAAGAAAGAAAAGATCACATATTCTATTCATTTGCCATTGTGGGGACAAGAACCAGCAGCGTTTTCCGAACATATAAGAGATGGTTCTGTGAGGACTTTTGTAGAATGTATTGAATTAACAAAACCTCTTGATCCAATATGTTGGGTGATGCATCCGACTGGAGCATTAACTGTTGAATTTCTTAATATGAATTTACCAGATTTCACTAAAGGTTTGATTGTAAGTCAATTTTGTTCTTATGCTGAAGATTCTATTCGGAAACTCATTGAATATGCAGATATTGCACCTGAAAAAATAGCAGTTGAGAATATTGAGTTTCCATTTGAATCAATGGAACCGATAATTGATGAATTAGGTTTGAGCATCTGTTTTGATACCGGTCATCTATTAGCAGGTTTTTCAGGGGAAATCAGTGTTATGGATTTCATTGAGAAATACATTGATCGATTAGCAGAGCTACATTTACATGATGGAGCAAAACCAAGAATTGATCATAAATCGCTGGGAAAACACGATTTACCTGTTAGAGAATTACTTCTAGAGTTACAGAAGAAGAATTTCAAAGGACCACTAGTATACGAACTTACTTTGCAGGATGCTCTAGATTCTATGAATTACATAAAAAAACATATTCCAAAAGTTTTGAAATGAGGTAAGGAATTGTCTGAGAAAAATAAAGATACAATCTTCATTGTGCCATCAACTCATTGGGATCGCGAGTGGTATCTACCATTCCAGTCATTTAGAACCCAACTTGTTCATTTAATAGACAAGTTACTCGAGAGACTCTCGAAACAAGAATATTTTTTCATGTTGGATGGACAAACGATAGTTCTTGAAGATTATTTTGAGATTCGTCCTGAAAGAAAAGAGGAATTACTAACTCATATTAGGAATGGTAAGATTGATGTTGGTCCTTGGTATTTACTTCCTGATGAATGGTTAGTAGGACAAGAAAGTTTAGTACGAAACCTCGAGATGAGCCTTGATTTAGCTAAAGAATTAGAAATTCCCTTAATGAATTTTGGATATTTACCAGATCAATTTGGACATACAAGAGCTATTCCACAACTCTTAGCAGATCTAACCTCTTTTGATGCTACCTTGATTTGGCGTGGTGTTGGACCTGAAATTACTACTGTTCCTTTTATTTGGAAAAGTCACCCAAAAGCAAAAGCTAGCATATTATGCAATTACATGCCTTTTGGTTATGGAAACGCAGCTTATCTACCTGACAATTTGCAAGAACTTGAAGAAATGATTAAGCAGAAAGTGGAGGATTTGAAACCATTCTCTCCTGTTAATACTTATTTGTTAATGAATGGAACAGACCACCAACTACCTCAAGAACATCTTATTGATCTAGTTCCTAAAATCAAAATCAAAGACTCAAAGATTAAAATTTCTTTGTTGAATGAATATCTCCAGCATTTAAAAGATAAAATTACAAAGGAAAATTATCCGGCTCCGATTTACTCTGGGGAGTTTCGATCATCTGTTCGGGCACCATTATTGCAAGACACTTATTCTGCAAGAATGTGGATAAAACAATGGGATAACAAAATAGAGGATTTACTTGTTCATTACGCTGAACCTATTCATGCTTACTTGTATTTAATGAAGCAATTGGATTATCCTGAGTCTTATTTGAAGTTAGCCTGGAAATGGCTACTTAAGAACCAACCTCATGATTCAATTTGTGGATGCTCTGTGGATCAAACACATGAGGAAATGAAAGCCAGATTTTATTGGGCCGAGGATATTGCTAATAATCAAATAAACGAAGCTGTTGATCATATACATCAGAATAGAGAAGACAGCAAAGAATCATTATTACTCGCATTCAATCCAACAAACAGCTCTGAAATTCCGAATCTAGTTGAGTTCAGTATTTCAGCAAAACACAAAATTACTGCTATTGAAGACCAATATGGAAATGAATTCGATGTTCAACAAGTGAAATCGACTGATAAGGTGATTTTCGAAAGCACAATGAAACCTTTCATGATAAGAGCAGGGATGAAGATGCTCCCTGGTAGAAAATTGATGGATTTTTACATTAATGAAATTTACACATCTGATAGCGCAGATGGAAAAACATGTGATGTAACAATTATTTGCGGAAAAGAACCGATTGGTGAATTTAATCCGAAGGACTTTTTCGACGAAGTTTTTGAATTACTTGACAGTAAGAAATATCAACAGTTTCATGTAAAAGCAACATTCGGAACTATGCAAACACATACTTCCATTTTACCTCTGAAAGCTTGGAGTTTTAACAAACTGCTAATAAAAGAAACTAAAAAACAAATTTCTCCACAATTTAATGTTAATAAACAGATAATCAATAATCAATTTTACAAAATAACTTTCAATAAAAATGGAACATTAGATATTTTGGATAAACAAACAAATACATTATACAAAAAGCAGCATAGTTTCGAAGATTATGGTGATAGAGGAGATGAATATACTTTTGGTAGGTTGTCCCCAGCGAACCCCAAAGTCTCTAAAGTTAAGAGGAAAATTGTGAATAATGGTCCATTATTCTGTGATATCAAGCAAGATTTAGTCTTAGAAACTTATTATGAAGTTGATGAAAAACGAGAGAAAAGAATTGGTAAAGCTAAAATTTTTGTAAGGACTATTTTCCGATTCTATCGCGATATTGCTCGGATAGACATAACAACAACGCTAACAAATACTGCAAAGGATCATCGCTTACGAATATGCTTTGATATGCCATTTAACTCTGAGTGCACTCATACATCAACTCACTTTGGGGTTGTTAAACGTGAAGGCAGTCCACCAAGTTATGAAGAATATCTTGAGCAACCATCTGGCATTCAAGCTCAGAAACGGTTCATAAGAGTTGACGACGAAAAATCACTTGCTTCTTTCTCATTATTCAATAAGGGGTTACCTGAGGTCGAATTAGCAGATAAATCTCGGGTAGCTCTGACATTAATTAGAGCAACAGGTTATCTCTCTAGAATGGATTATCCTGAAAGGCCAATTCATGCAGGACCTTACTTAGCTACTCCTGGTGCACAAGAATTGAATGAAGAATACACATTCAATTACGGAATAATCTATCATAATAAAGAGAAACCACTCGCATATACCATGGACAATTCAGAAGTATTTGCTCTACCTGCAAAATGTATTGCATTTGAAAAAACTAAACCTAAAATTGATCTAACCAAACCATTAATTTCAGTAGGAAATCCAAATACCAGAATTTCATCTATAAGAATCAGACAAAGCAAATTACATGTCCTGTTCTTTAATCTTGAAGAAACGGAGATCGATGTAGAGCTGAATATTTCAGATAAATTCTCAAAATACTCAGAAATAAAGATTGATGGTGAAGTAAAGAAATCAGGAAATATTTCTAAAGGGAAATTTATGCTGAAATTCGATCCATTTGAAATAAAACTACTCAAATTCAACTAGAATTCTTCTTCTATGGTCACTTAGATTCAATCTATACTTATTGAGTGACCAGACTATTTCTAACATAATCAAGACTAATGTAACGGTTAAAGTATGATATTAATCCAAGAGTTGATGTAAATTGAAGAATTTTAGAAAACAAATCAAGAATCAAATAAGGAAGGAAATCGTTCAGATAAAAAATCATCGTGAAATTGATTTTGAAGAATAACTGAATACAAGGAGAAGTTGTTAATGACAGAAAACAAGGACAAAATAGTTACATATGACCCAAGTATGGCGAGTCGAGCTGCAGAGATGTTTAATTTATTTAACGAGCTGTGGCCTGGGGGTTTCGGAGGAGGTATACCTTTTACAGAGCAAAGAGTTCGTGATATGCTTGATAAGACATCAGCAATATCTGATTTGATTGCAGTTGATGAAGAAAACGAATTGGTAGGCTATTGTGGGCTGTATCCTCATTGGCGTGATAAAAATGCTGCTTACATTTCTATCTTAGGAGTTACTCCAAAAGCAAAAGGCAAGAAATTCGGTAAAAGATTACTTTTGAAATCACTAGAAGTAGCAAAAAAACATGGTATCAATCGTGTTGATCTGCATACTTGGTCTGGGAATCTTGAGGCTGTACCTCTTTACAAGAAAGTAGGTCTTTTCTGGGTTCCGGAAACCTCAGTGTATATGCAAGATTTCATTCCAGGTTTACTGCAAACACCTATCGCTAAGGATTATTTTGAAAAACACCCAGATTGGTATGGAAACTTCAAAAGAGAACTTCTGCAAACACAAGATAAACAAATTGTAGATGGAATGGAGCTTTACTCCTACAAATTTGAGTCTCAAGACGATTCCTTGGAAGCGGAAGTTGATCGTTTTGGCTGGAATTTCTGCGGTTTTGAAAGAGTTCTAGATGGTAAAAAACTTTTAGTGAAAACTAGATTAGCATCACAGGAAATCTATATTGGAATTCCAAATTCAATGACTTTGATAATTCAGAATGATGAACATGATGAAGTCGAAGCGAAAATTGATGTTGATGAATTCAAAGGTTTGAATTGGATAGAGAAATTCCCAAATTCTGTGTCTGTAAAGAAAGGTGAAACCGTAAAGATTACTCGAGAGTTTACTATAGACAAAGAAACAAAACTCTTCAGAGATAATGATAGATCTTGTGAGTCTATAAAGACAAAAGTCCGTATGGGTTCTCTCGATGTTGAATTAGGAACAAGTGGAAAGCTACAATCACCAATTCAATTACGTGGAATAAATGAAAATTACTTCAGTACAGCACCCATTGGCTCGGAAATTAAAATTCCAGTTGATATTCTCAATAATACAAAACAGAAGATAACTGGAAAAGTTATGATTGAAATTGATAATCTAGAAGGTGCTACAGCAACCATTCCTATTGAGTTAAAAGCTGATGAAATCGATGGTATTGAAATTCCAATTTCAATTCCGGTACAGAGAAAGAGAAATAAGTTCACTCTACAAGCCACTCCAAAACTACAATTCAAAGGACAAGAAATTGAATTACCAACATTTAAAATGCCAGTGTTTGCAAGAACTAAAGATCTCATCGAAATAGCAGAAATCAAAGATAGAGATAGACTATATGTAATAACAGATAAGTTATCAGTTCGTGTGTTGCTTGAAGGTGGGAATTTAAGAATCTACCAGCAAGAAAACTATGGACTTAATCCTTTAAATCATCAAACAGGGCCACCCTATGGTTTATCACTTGATAACACACTGAAATATGAATATGAGTTTGTTGACCAAGATGGTTACAAATTACTTATTCTAAGTGCTGAAAGTTTACAAGTTCCTGGTTTGCTAGTTAAAAAGCATGTGAAATTTATCCCAGGAGCAAATGAAATCGAATATTGGATAACATACACAAATATTCACAAAAATGCAATTCATGCATCAGCAAGAACATCTTCAGGATTTGGCGGTATTAGTTTAAATCCATATTCAGCAAAGGGTTATGCCTATACACCAATTGGTGGGAAGATAATCGAAAGCGATTCTCTCACTAATTTTCTCACAGATCCATTAATGCCAACAGAAACACAATTCTGGTCTGAAACTTGGACTGCAGTTAAAGGATTAATGACTGGGGATTATTCTGCATGGATATGGAAGCAGGATAATATAGAAAAAATCAAACTAAGACAAGGATCCCTATCACAATTGGAAAGTAAAACAATTGAAATTGAACCTAATGAAACTATTGAGCCTGTTCACCTTTGGTTCAGTTTTGGATATACAACAATACAAGATGTTAGAAACAGGTGGAATCAATTAGTTGGGCATAAAGAATTTGAGCTAAGAGAAAAACTAGTTGGACCTAAAATCACAAAAGCTCTCAATGCAAAATTAACAGGTTCTAAAGTGCTTTTTGCTGGAGATACTGTAAAGAAAGATTTTGAGCTAATGTTTGTCTCTGCAT
The DNA here is from genome assembly GCA_019894765.1 of Candidatus Heimdallarchaeota archaeon. The sequence goes on along the minus strand of JAGXNT010000076.1, from coordinate 1,978 downwards.
ACCCATTGCAAGGAACATTAAGTCTTGTTTTACCAAAAGATTGGGAAGGTGGATTTATTGTTGATAATGAAGAACAAACAACAATCCCAATGCCACAATTGAAACCATTTACTGCAACACCTTTAGAAGTCACACTGAAAATTCCAGAGAAAACCAAATCACCAATTGAAAATGTAAAACTGCATTTCAGTGGGGAATTTGAGATAGATTTTGATAATTATGTTATCGTGACATCAAAAGGTCAAGTAAATGTTGAAGAAAAGGATTTTGAAGGTAAAAAAATCTATGATGTTTCAAATGGTGAATTATCCTTCAAAGTTGTAGCAGAAATTGGTGGTAATTTAATTCGTCTTGAAGACTCAAAAGGACGGAATTTTCTTTTAGATAATTATCCGGAAATTCAACCGAAATTCTTCCTAGAACACTATCTCGGCGGTTCACAACCACAGCTATTCCATTTCGTAGCCGATGAACCCTTCTCTGAAATGGAAGAGACAAAAAGTCAAATGGTGGAAGAAAACGAGTGGAAAGGAGTAAAGACCACATGGACAATTAAAAAAGAAAAGCAGTTCCTCTATGGTCAAAAAGTAGAATTGAAATATCTCACACTACCAAACAGTGAAATCATTCGTGTAGTCCTATCACTTGATAATAAAACCACAAGAACTATTCCATGGATTGGTTCATTACTATCTGATGTGGGAATACAAGGTTCAAAGGAAGGCAATGTTATAGAAGCTGTTGGAGCAAGTGGTATTTGGACTCGAAATTCAATTAAGAAGCAATTCATTAGTCAAGGATCCTATGAGAAACCATATAGTAGAATCAATAAAGGAAATCAATCAATTGCTTTTGTTGTACCCAAAGGTAGTAATGGAAGTTCAGTTATTGCTGATCTCGGAGTTATGCTGCTGGATTGGATGCTTGGACTAGATTATGCAATGCCAAAATCAAAATCTACAGTTGAATTCGCCATTTTAATTAATCAACCTCGAGAGAAAATGATTGAATTACGAGAAGCACTCGAAATAGACTAAATTTTGAGAAGATGCGACATCTTCTCTTTAAACTTTTTTTTGGAACAATTTTTTTTTCAGAATTTTCCCTAATATAAATTCTTATATTACTAATTCAACCAAAAATGATTATAGACCACTTTAGAGTTATTAGATTCCCCAATTTGAACGATTTTTCAGAAAAAAAGAGTTGAAAATGACTTCATAATATTAAATAGGATGGAAAATTAAATGGCCAGCAATACCTCCATACTCCTTAAAAAATCAAAGAAATTAAATAAAATATTAGTTATAATCAGTATTTTAGTTTTAACAGTTATTTTATCACTAAATAATTTTAAGCTAACAAATGTAGAAGCTCACAACCCTCTAGCTTATCCTATAGAGATATTTTCACTTTGGAATGACACTACTCCAACTATTGATGGTACTATTGGTTTTACTCCAAGCAGCTTAGCTGGGGAGTGGTCTTCAGCAGCTGTTTATGATCTATTTGACTTTAAAGGCGACCCCGATGGAAAAATATTGTTGCAAAATGACAACACTCATCTTTATGTTGCTATGGATGCAGTATCTTATCTCACAGCAGATCCTGCTGGAGGATGGGGTTCTACACTATATTTGGATGCTGATCACTATGGTGTTTTGTACTCCAATGTTTTTGCTGTTGCCTTCACAAGAAATTCTTCAGGTTATCATGTTGAAATAAAGCAGTCAACAGGGCAACCAGATGAATGGATAGTAGTAGATTACGGAACTGTAGGAGTTCCATTGCCTATCACAGGTATACTAGTCAACGTAGGTTATGGAAAATCTGCTTTTAACAATCTAACATCTCACAGGCAATTTGAGTTTTCGATTCCATATGCTAGCTCTGGACTTGCAAGTGGAGATATGTTTGGAGTTGGATTTGAAATATTCGACGGTCTAATAGCAGTAGGAAAAATCAATACTTGGCCATA
>JAGXNT010000075.1 GCA_019894765.1 Candidatus Heimdallarchaeota archaeon | reverse complement strand
TTCAGAAAAAAATAAATCAAAATTAGGCGTGAAGGCAATTGAGTGATCAAGGAGATTCTATATTAGTAAAAACCTTGAGGTGCCCAACATGTGGAGCACCCATGAGACCTTCAGCAGAATCCCTTATAGTGATTTGCAACTTTTGCGGTGAAATTGTTGCTGAAAGTCATATTTCTCCTCACGCGATAATAAAACCATTACCAATGACCCCACCGGAAGGTCCTGGTCAAGTTCGTAGTATGGATTTAATTCTCGTACCATTCTTCGAGGTAAAAGCAGACGTTTCTGTTGATGCTTTAGGATATCAAAGAAGAGAACGAACTGAAACCAAAACCGTTACGCGTGGTGGCAAGACTTACACTGAATCAAAAACAATCGTCGAATATCGACCATGGCGAGTACAACATCAAGGTAGTCACAATGTTCGATTCTTAGCTAGACAAGAAATTACAATGTTTGGAGCTGGTGAATTAACCTCCTTAGTGGCTAGAACCATTGGTGGAGAACCAGTTCAATTTAGTCCAGACTATATCAAGGGGTTAGCTAGTAGAGATCAATCTCTCGTTGCATTAAGTCCTGAGTGGGGACAAGATGAAGCATCGAAAAAAGCAGGTGAAGTTGTATATGAAGCTGCTTATTCTCATGCTAAATCTCAAATGCATGAAGTGTTTGATACTAAAGTTAACTTTAGACCATTGGCTCAACCAACCTTGATACATGAACCATTGTTACTCATACGACGAAGAATACAAGGAAGATTGTATCGTGCAGCATACCATTGGGGTAGTGGACAATTATTACGCGAGGAACAACCTATTAAAAACAGAGGACTCATGATGTTCTTTGCTCTTTTAGGTTTTATATTAGCACCAATTCTGACCCAATTAGGTTACACCCTATACACTAATAGTGCAAGTGAAAATGCTGTTTGGTGGTTAATCGCTTTAGGTGTAGTCGCTTTGGCTGGAGTAATAGTAGGAATAATACTGCTGGTTAGAGTTTACAAACCACATAAAATCCATTCAAGTGGAAGTGGTTTGAGTCTATTCGCTTTCGAACGTTTAGCACCGGCTGCAAGAGCAGCAATACAAAAACAACAACCACAGCAACCAGCTAGTGGGCAACCTGTTGCAAGATTTTGTCCAAAATGCGGTGATCCCTTAGAACAGAATCAAACATTCTGTGAGAAATGCGGCCACCGAATGGATGGGAGATGATTAAGAAATGGCAGTAGAACACCAATCTAAAAAAATAACTTGTGGATATTGTCAAGCAGAAAATAATATTCCACCGTTTGCTTCCGTTGTAACCTGTGAATTCTGTGGTACACCAAATGAATTACAAACCGGCAAGACATTTCAAAATCATCACATGCTAAATGTATACTTTAGTGGTTCAGAACTAACCGAATTAGTACCTCAATACTTATCAAAATTTGTTGGCGTACCAAGTGATTTTGCTGATAAAGCTGTTTTCAAAGATTTTGAATTACGAATGATGCCATTCTGGATGTTCGAATTCCATGGACACACTGATTATCAAGGCATTGGCAAGTATGTCAGTCCCAATCAGGGTTCCCATTGGAGCAGGAACATAAACATTCTTACAAGACCTGAACGTGGTTCCATTGATCTGGATCAAACTTGTTTGATCTTTGGTTATAAGGAACAACATAGAGAAATACGTGACGAGAAAATCCCTGTAGGTTCAAAGGAAGCTTTTGATATTAATTCAGTGAACAAAGAAGGCGGTCAAATTTATGACACCGAAATTGGTTACAATGAGGCATATGCTATCGCTGAAAATCGAGTTAAAAGTCGTCACAATCAACTAATTTTCCGAGAAATTTCTAAAATCGAAGGTATTAAACAAGGCATTGATTTGAAAGAAGTCTCTTATCTCCATGTTCCTTTCTACCGAGTGAAGTATAACTATGGTAATTGGGAAGGTGAAGCATTAGTTGATGCAGCACGAGGAAAAGTCCTAAGAGCTGAATATCCTATCTCAAGAACACATCGTTTTTGGGGTTTGCTTTCAGTTATCATTGGCTTAGCTCTTATAGCACTAGCAGTTATCTTTATCATTGATGCATTTAGTCTTCAATGGGAAATTGCTGGGTATGTTGCCGCGGTAGTATTTGGTGGTCTCTTAATCTTTGGACTCAAAGAAACGTTGACGAAGAAAAAAGTAGCAGCGGAATAGTCTCTTATATTTTTTTTACTGGGATTTCTCCCAGTTTCTCTTTCTCTTTTCTTTAGCAAAACTTTAATTGAATTAGTTTCGATAATCTCTTAATGAATTCTCTTTAGCAGATTTCTTCGTGATAATTTCCAGGTGTTTAAATTATGAAAGTTGGTTTCATCCAATTAAAACCAGTTTTTGGTGAGGTTGCAAGAAATTTAGAACGTTCAATAGAGTTGATAAGAGAAGGAGCAGAAGCAGATTTACTTGTTTTGCCAGAATTATGCACTTCTGGTTATCTCTTCATTAATAAAAAAGAACTAAAGAAATTGGGTGAAAAAGTTCCAGATGGTCCTTCAACTAAAGCTTGGATTGATGTGGCTAGGGAAACAAACACTCATATTGTCGCAGGTATTTGCGAGAAAGTATCAGAAGATGAATTTTATAATTCAGCAGTTCTTGTTGGACCCGAAGGGTTCATTGATGTATATCGAAAAATACACTTATTCAATAACGAAAAGAAATTCTTTGATGCAGGAAATGGTCCCTTCAAAATCTATGATTTAGGTTCTGCTAAAATTGGCATTATGGTTTGTTTTGACTGGTACTTCCCGGAAGTGGCTCGTATTTTAGCCTTGCATGGTGCTGATATCATTTGTCATCCTGCAAATCTCGTGTTACCTTTTTCTCAAAGAACAATGTTGGCACGATCAATTGAAAACAGAATATTCACAATAACAGCAAATCGTGTAGGTGATGACATTCGACCAAATTCGAAATTGACTTTTACAGGTCAAAGTCAAGTTACTAGTCCAAAAATGGAACTCCTAGTACAAGCATCAGAAGTCGAAGAGGTTGTAAAAGTGGTTGAAATTGATCCGACCTTAGCTAGAAATAAAATGATTACTGCTAACAATCATGCTTTCATGGATCGTCGTGTTGATTTGTATACCCCCATGATGAAGCAAGACCTTAAAAAAAGTTAATTTATTATTAAAAGAAGCTAGCTTTAAAAATAGCTTATCATGTTTAATAATTAAGGTAGTAATTGAAGGTTATTCAATATGGCAATTCTTATCACAGGCGGTGCTGGGTTCATAGGTTTTAACTTGGCAGAAAGACTTCTCGAAGCTGAGAAGGAAGTTGTTATTTTTGACATTGATTTGAAAAAAGTGAAAGATAAAGCTAAAGGAATTATCCTAGAAAAAGGAGATATTTCCAAAAGTAAAGATTTAGATGCTGTCTGTGAGAAATATGAATTTACAACAATATTTCATTTAGCTGCCATCTTACCTCCAATAACTGAAGATGATCCCTATAAAGCCTTCAAAACAAATGTTGAAGGAACAATAAACGTCTTGGATGCAGCTCGAAAGTACAATATAAAAACAATAATCTATCCGAGTTCAGCTACTGTTTTTGGTCCAGATAGGAAACCCCCATTTACTGAAGAAGATCTTCTTGATCCATGGACGATTTATAGCTCCTTCAAATTGTGCACTGAGATTATGGGTTCAATTTACTCTAAAAAATATGATATCAATTTTAGAGCAGTTAGATTTCCCGTTGTTGTTGGACCTGGAAGAGATCCTTTTCTAGGCATTACCCCTTATCCTACTCAAATGGTTGAAGAAGCAGTAAAAGGCAAACCTTACATCGCGGAAGTTCCTCCTGAAACAAAGATTCCAATCGTTTTCATTGATGATGCTGTTCAAATTCTAATTAATTTATGGAGAAGTAAGGATCTCGATTTTGAGATTGTAAATGTTGATGGTCTCTGGGTTACTGCTCAAGAAATAGCTGATGGAATTAAGAAGATTATTCCATCCGCAGAGATAGTTTTTAAACCAGTTGAGGACGTTTTCATTCAAAAGGTCTTATCTGGTGTTCAAAAACAACAAGATGAAGCCAAATATGGTCTTAAAGGTAAAAGGCTCCTCGATGAAATACTTCAAGAGTATATCTCAAGAAGCACAGAAGAGAAATAACTAATATACTAGTTTCCTTCGTTTTAACACCACCAATCAAAGGTGATTTTGCTTTGAGTCAATTTAAGAGAATACCTCATATACCCACTTCGGATAAATTAGCTGATATTGTGTTCTCTCAATTGAAGAAAATTAGAGTGAATTTACCTAGAAAGCTCAAGAAAAAGAGATCGGATTATTCATTCTACAAGACCTTGTATTTTCGACAATTTAGACATTTATTCCCTGATTTAGAGGAACGGTTAGATAAAATTGTCTCTAGTTTTCCAATAATTCAAGATTTGCATCCCTTTCACAGGGACTTAATCGAAGTTCTTTATGGCATTGAAAAACTAAAGACTTCTTTATCAAGAATTAACAATACCAAGAAATCTCTCAAAAGTATAGAACGAGAAGTTTCTAGAAAACTAGGTCAAAGCGAAGACTCAGATGAAGCAAAGAGTATAAGAAAAGAAGCTATAGGACGAATTGGTTCTACTATTAAGAAACTAAAAGAGCCATTAGATGAATTAATCACAGCAAAAATACAGCTGTCGAAAGTTCCAGATTTCAATCTTTTTGAGAAAACAATTGCTTTTGCTGGAGCACCAAATGCTGGAAAGTCAAGTTTTGTGAAATTAATATCAACTGGAAATCCAGAAATCGCTGCTTATCCATTTACAACAAGAGAATTAGTTTATGGTCATCGTAAGAGAGAATTTGATTCTATCCAACTACTTGATACTCCCGGTCTTCTTGATAGGCCTTTACATGCAAGAAATGATATTGAGATGCGAAGTATTTTAGCATTAAAACATCTTACTGATTACATTGTCTTCTTATATGACCCTACAGAGGAATCACCTCTCAAAATGAATCAACAATTGAATCTATTCAATGAAATAAAAGCTACTTTCCCAGAAATTCCAATTCAAGCCTTCATAAATAAGAAGGATATACTTTCTGATGCTCAACTTCAGAATGCTGAAAACATTGTTGGGAAACTAGAAAGGATAGCTACAATTGAGAAAAACGTCGATCAACTCGAGAAGATTATTTTAATTGTTATTGAAGAAATTCCTGAAAAGAAATTATTTGTTAAAGAGGAAAAGAAATTAATTGAGGATGAGATACATAAATCCAAATCTAGTGATAAAATCGAGTGGATTTTCTTTGACGAAGATGATAAGAATTGACGGTAGTATTCTTGAAGGTGGGGGATCAATTGTTAGAAATTCAATAGCGTTGGCTACTTTGTTTCGAAAACCACTTGAGATATATAATATTAGAGCTAAGCGATCTAAACCCGGTTTGAGGAATCAACATACTTTTGCTGTTAAAACGATTGGTGAACTTTGTAATGCGAAGACTGAAGGCGTTAGTGTGGGTTCTCAAAAGATAAAGTTCTTCCCTGGGGAAATTCGGGGTGGTGAATATGAAATTGATGTTAAAACGGCTGGAAGCTTATCATTACTTCTCCAAGCAATTCTTCCGATAGCTGTTCATGCACCGAATGAAGTTAAATTGTTAATGAAGGGTGGGACAGATGTCCCTATGGCTCCTCCTTATGATTATCTTCGATCTGTTTTCTTAGAAATGATGAAAGACATTGGTGTTGATGTCGTTTTTTGCTTGGGACGAAGAGGACATTATCCTAAGGGCAATGGAACATTATCATGTGATGTTCAACCAAAATTGCGATTAAAACCTATTCATTACAAATTAGAAAAACCTCTTGAGGTTGAACCAATTGATGGAGCTGCTCATGCTGTCCAATTGCCAGAACATATAGTTGACAGGATGATTACTTCTGCAACTGAGGAATTTAAAAAACATAAATTAAAAATCGGTAAAATAGAACCATTATGGTGTAAACCTAAGTATGATCCACATGCTGGTCCGGGGACTGGAATAACACTTTGGGCGAAGACAAATCATCAAACTTATCTTGCAGGTGATTCTTTAGGTAGAAAAGGTGTTCCAGCTGAAGAGATTGGAAAAATCGCAGCAGAAAATTTAATTCAGCAAATTAAATATGGAAAACCTATTGATTATCATCTAGCTGATCAATTAATCATCTGGATGACTATTTCTGATTATCCTTCTGTTATTGAAACAGGTAAGATTACTCTGCATACATTCACTAATATTGAAATTGCAAAAACCATAACTAATGCGGAATTTGAAGTAGAGGGTTCGGAAGGTGGTCCTGGTATTATTTATTGTGAACCAAATAAATCCTAGTTTTATAGTTTTTTTAATGATATTTTTCGCAAGATTATTTACTAATTAGAATCAAAATAAGAAGTAGTATAATGTTTTGTGATTCTAATGTACGAGATAACCGCTGAAGATGAAAAGAAATTAACAAAATTAGGTCCTTATCAACAAGCAATTCTGAGACTCCTAGCTGAAGTTCCGAAAGGTAAAGTTACAACCTATGGTGACTTAGCACAGGAATTGTTTCGTAGAAATCCTAAGTTTAAACCTACTGCTAGAGCTGTGGGTACAACAATGAGAAATAATCCATGTGGTCCCTACATTCCTTGTCATCGTGTGATAAAATCTGATGGTGCTCTAGGAAACTTTCGTGGAGGAGCTCCTGGAGCTGTAAAAGAAAAAGCTGCAATGCTTAGAGATGAAGGTGTAGAAGTAATTAGCGGGAAAATAAATCTAAAAGTATTCAGATACGAATTTACAACCTAAGTTCATCTGAGGAATTTACAGTTTGTATTCTTTTTACTCCCTTTATTTCTTTTATCACTTTAACAACTGCTTTTGGAACTAGATCTTTCCATTCTTCTTTGTTTTTCTTCATTAAATCACGAATGTGGTTTGCACTGAATTCTTTTCTCTCATAAAGAGGTGGCCTTTTCACTTCTATTCCTGCTTGTGAGAATAGATATTCGGTTAATGGATTATTAGAGTAAACAATGTCGAATTTCGGAACTAATCGAGTTATATGTGCAACCCAGAGTCCATTATCCTTTACATCATTTGCTGGAATGATAATAACTCGAGTAAGATCTTTGAATTCTTGCACCAAGGTATTATGAATCATATCATACCTTTCTCCAGCAGTGAATGGATTATCTGGTTGATGACTTTGTTGAGAAGCAGCAATTATTATTATCAAATCGTCAACTTCGTCTAAAATAAATTTTATAGCATTGAGATGGCCATTATGAAACGGCTGAAATCTTCCAATAATCATACCACGCATTGTAATCCATCCATAAATTCCTAATTGATGTGTAATTCTCCTAGTTTAAAATAATTTGTTTTGTGACTATTAAATGACTTATTAAAGTTCATCGTGTTGAAAAACTTTATAAGTTAATTTCAAACATTCGAGAACTGATACGTATCAAAATTGTCCTTTTCTTGATATAAATCTAGAGGACAATGTATTATGCCGTGATTTACTATGGAAATAGAGGTAATTGAAAATAAGAATAACAAGCTTCGTTTCGTCATAAGAGGAAGCAATTTTACTTTTGTGAATGCTCTTCGCAGAACCATTATCTCAGAGGTACCTACATTAGCAATTGAAGATATAATTTTAGTTGAGAATACTTCCCCTGTTCTTGATGAAATGGTTGCTCACAGACTTGGTCTTGTACCTCTAACAACTCCTGCCGATGAATTTACAGTCGCAAGTGAGTGTGAAAATTGCGGTGGAGAAGGCTGTCAGTTTTGTTCTGTACCATTAACACTTGAAGCAGAAGCTGGTGACAACGAGACAAAGGTAGTCTATACTAAAGACCTCGAGTCTAACGATGACAAAATAAGACCGGTTTCTGATAAAATACCAATTGCAAAACTTGGTGCTGGCCAAAAAATAACTTTGGAAGCAATTGCAATGATGGGACGAGGAAAACAGCATGCAAAATGGTCACCTGCAGTAACTTGCAGTTATCGATATTATCCTCTTGTTCAACAAGACCCTTCAAAATGTACAAACTGTATGGAATGCGTCGATGCTTGTCCATTAAACATCTTGGAAGTAAATAAAAAAGTGGTCAAACTAACTGATCCTTTATTATGTTTACTCTGCGATCTCTGTACTAATGCATGCAGTTATGATTCATTAAAAATGGGTCAAGTTGAAGGAGATTACATTTTCTTACTTGAAACTACTGGTGCATTACCACCGGTGGTAGCCTTTAAGAAAGCAACCGAAATCCTCAAAAGTAAAGCTAAGGATTTCGAGAATGAATATAAAGTCGCTTTGGAGAAATTTCTAAAGCAGAAAAAATGATTAATCCAATTAAAGTTTTCAATAATTGAAGACGGAGGATTGTGAGAAATTGCCAAAACCCACAGGGCCATCTGATCCTAATACCGTCGCGCTAATACGCGATTTGAGAAAAAAAGGTGCTGCTGATAAGAAGCACAATTTTTGGAATGTTCTTTCCAAAAGGTTAGGAAAGCCCAGAAGAATAAGACCTGCAATTAATCTTAGCAAAATCAGTAGATATGCTAGGAAAGGTGAATTGGTTGTTGTTCCTGGAAAAGTCTTAGCTTCAGGAGAGATAACGGGCAGCTATATAGTCGCAGCATTGAATTTCAGCGAAGTTGCCATAGAGAAGATAACAAAAGCTGGCGGAAAAGCAATTACATTAAGAGACTTAATGGAATTACCAGCAACAGAGCTCAAGAGAGTTCGAATTCTTGCATAAAACAATCGGAGATGCAAAAAATGCCTAATACAGTAGTCGATGCAGAAGGAGCAATCCTAGGTCGCTTAGCTTCAAAAGTTGCTAAGAGATTATTGACAGGAGAAACAGTTGATATAGTTAATGTTGAAAAAATTGTTATTTCTGGAAAACCTGCATCTGTAATAAAAGAATACAAAGCAAAGTTAGATATTAGAAGTAAGTATAACCCGCTAAGAGGTCCCTTCCATTATCGACTCCCAGACAGATTCGTTAGAAGAGTAATTCGAGGAATGCTGCCATACAAAAAACCTAAAGGAAAAAATGCATTTCATCGTTTGAAATGTCATATTTCAATTCCAAAAGAATTCGAGAAAGCAAAATTAATCAAGATTCCAGAAGCAGATTCTACAAAACTAACAGTTAAAAGAATCTCAGTTGGCGAGCTTTGTATACAATTAGGATGGAATTATGATCCTAAATTGGATCCTAATTACAAGGAATAAAAACTAGGTGAAAATTATAATGTCTTCAAAAAGAATTGTTTTAACTTCTGGAAAGAGAAAAACTGCAGTTGCTCGAGCTACAACTAAAGCTGGCAAAGGCAGAATCCGCATAAATTCCATTCCACTCGAGGTTTATCCATCTGAATTAGCTCGAATGAAAATACAAGAACCACTTATAATTGCTGGAGATAAAGTCATTAATTCTATTGACATTATCATCAAAGTTATGGGAGGAGGAATTGTTGGTCAAGCAGATGCTGCTAGAACCGCAATTGGTCGAGCTCTAGTAAAATGGACCCAAGATCCTGAACTCCGAAGCAAATTCATGCATTACGATAGATCTATCTTGGTTGCTGATTCTCGAAGGAGAGAAGAAAAGAAAGCTGGCGGACCAGGAGCGAGAGCTCGTTATCAAAAATCATATCGTTAGATTGTTATTAGAAATAAGCAGTGGATTTTTTCCACTCTGTTTATTTTCTTTATAGTTATTTACTTGAGATTTTTCATCTCAAGTAGTTATCCCATTATTATTACATAATTTCGAAATTCAAAGTTGATTTACAAATGACTCGAAACAAAGATTGGTTGATTTACTCGCAAGAGTTAATTGATATAGCTGAGCTTTTATTGAATAAAGGAAGATATTCTTGGTCGTGTTTTACATCTCAGCAAGCTTCAACAGCTGCGTTGAAGGCAGTATTATCAATAAGCAATGAATCTACTTTTGGTGATAATTTAATTGCCTTATTACGTATTGTAAAAGAAACCTACACCATTCCAGAAGATGTCAAAAAAGCATGTCACTATGTCAATGATTTCTTTACGAAATGTAGAGATTTAGAAAACAAACCAGATGGCACACCTCTAAACTATTTTACTCTCGAAGATGCCCAACAAGCCAAAAACAGTGCATTGACTATCCTCCGATTTGCCCATCACAACTCAAGTAATTCTTAATTTGTTTTTTAAAATCATTCTAATTATTTACTTTTAAATAATGAGTTGTAATAATTACAAATGATTCTTATTTAAAGTGAATTAAAGGATAATATGAAATGACTCTCTCCCCTCAAGCAACTGATGCGCTAGATTATGCTTTAAAAGCAGAAGCTGATTACGTTGATATTCGAGTGGAGAATGAGTTTTCAAATTTTACTGGGTTACGAAATAATTCTATATGTGGTGTAAATACCAATTTAGAGGAAAGAATTGGTATTAGGGTTCTTTACAAGAATTGTTGGGGATTTGCTTCGACTTCTTCAATAGATAATGCTTCTATCAAGAAAGCAGTTCAGAATGCCATAACAAGTGCGAGAAAAACAGCGAAAAACAATCCCGATTCGAAAATTAATCTTGCTGAAGTATCTCAAAGGAAAACCAGTGTTACCGATGAGTGTAAAAAACACCCTCAATATTTAGAGCAAGTCGAACGTATAGACCTCTTAAATTGGATTAACACTAGAATAAACTCTCGAGTTAATATCATAAATGTCTTAGATTTGAAGTTGATTGAGAATCATACTCAAAAATTATTCATAAGCTCTGAAGGATCTGAAATTGAACAAATACTTATTCGAGCTAGTCTATTCTTAGGTTCCTCATTAATTAGCCCAGGTAATTTTCAGCGCGTTAGGTCTGTTGGTTTTGGTGGGGTTGGTGGTATCGAAATTCTTGAAAATATCTCTTTTGAGGATTTCCTCACAAACTTTATCGTTACTTTACCTGAGATTGCCCAAGCAAAATTAATCAAACCAAAAGAGCAACCTGTTATTCTAAATGAAGAAATGGGTTGGAATTTATGTCATGAATTTTGTCATTCAGTTGAATCTGATCTTTTACTAGCAGGTCATTCTCCTCTAGCAAATCGAATTGGAAGTAAAATTGGTTCAGAAAAAGTTACTATAATTGATGATGCCAGCTATAAGGGATACGGTGAGTATTATTTTGATGATGAAGGAGTAAAAGCTTCTGGAACTATGATTGTTGAAGATGGAATTTTATTAGATGTTCTTCAAAGCAGAGAAACTGCAACTGAAATGAATGCAATACCTACAAGTAATGGACGAGCTGAAAATTGTTTGCATTATCCACAAGTAAGACAAAGTAACACCTTTTTTGAACCAGGTGATTTAACTTTTGAGGAATTACTTCAAGATACGAAAAACGGTCTCTATGTTTGTGATTCATTTGGTGGTAATGCTGACACAACTCATGGGAATTTTCAGTTGGATGCACAATATGGTCGTAAAATCGATAAAGGCGAGCTTGGTGACTATGTAACTAATTTCTCAATTATTGGAAATCTATATACAATTCTTGGAGATATTATTGGTATGTCCAAAAACTTGGGAAGCTTTCCAGCGTATTGTGGTAAAAATGGTCAAAGAGTTAGTGTGGGAGCAATCTCTCCGAAAGTAAGTTTGGTTGGTATTCCTGTTATTTCTAATATTTCTCAAAGACAAATCAGGAAAATCGATTTTAGTAGGGTGAGTGAGAGATAAATGACAGAAGTATTAGCAGATTTAGCCATAACTCTTGCAGAGAAAATGAAAATTGATGCTACCGAGGTTTTCGTTCAAAGTAAGGATATTAAAAGAGTTGAAATTAAAAATGGAATGATAAGGCATGTCATCGAGCAAGAGAAATCTGGCATTGCTATTCGATCCATAATTGATAACCAGATGAGTTTCGTATCATCTAATGCTGCAAATAAAATAAATGAAATATTAGAATTATCTGTTCAAAATGCAAAAACATCAACTCAGAAAGTCTCAAGAGATTTCGTAAATAGGAAATTCATTACTCCCGTTCAACAAATTAGAGATGATCAATTAAGAGATATAACTCTAGAGGGTATGTGTGATAGAGTAACTGAAATTCTTTCCTCAATTGAACGATCAAAACCTGTCAAGAATATTGATGGAGAAGTTACTATTGAAACTGAAGAACGGTTAATAGCAAATACTGAAGGTTTGTGGAAGCGTGAAGTTGGTACAAGATTAAAAGCTGACATCATTACAACCACAAAAGTTGATGATTTCATAGGAATGGGTTCTGGTCATTTAGCTTCTCGAGTCTTACAAAATAATTGGCAATCACTTTTCAATACTTCAATAAAAACTGCTTACTCACTCAGAAATCGTAATAAAATGACAATTGGTAGACCTCGTGGAGTAATCTTTAGTCCGGAAGCTGCTGCCCAAATTCTTGCTTATGCATTAATTCCTTCTTTTCATTATACTAGCGGAAGTCATTATTATGATTCATTTCAAAATTGTCGATTCAATAAAAACATCATAATAGTTGACGATCCAACCTATCCGGGAGCTCAAAACACCTTTGGTTTTGATGATGAGGGTTATCCCAGCAAACCAAGAGATGTCCTAAGTGGAGGAAAATGTAAGCGATTATTAGGTATGAATTTTTCATGCCCGGAATTTGATAAGAAAGAAGTTTATCGAGGAAATTGTTATCGAGTTGCAGTTCTTAGCAATGATACAAGAAGCTATGTTTACCCCCCAACAGTTTCTTCTTCAAATTTTGTTTTGAAAGCAAGGAAGCCTTTTGCAGAGTCAATGATCCAAGAATTGAATAGTGGGATATATATCAAAGAAATTGTGGGAGCTGAGGATGCTAATTACTATACTGGCGATTTTGTTGTAACAGCTATTGAAGGATATGAAATTAAAAATGGAGAAATTCTAAATCCAATCTTGCCTTGTTATTGTTCTGGTAATATTTATCGAATGCTTGAGGATTCTTCCTTAATAATTGGAAACAAACCACAAGAAGTACCTATCAAATCTACTCCCTTAAATGTAATAATGCCTGAAATCCTTTCAACAAGAATGACTATTTCAATATAAAAATAAAATATTAGGAATGAAAAAATCATTCCTTCTTATCTGCTTTATCCGCAGCACCTTTAGTAGTTGTTGTTGGTTTCTTCCTAACTCGTTTAACAGCTCTTTTGGTTCCTTCTGGCGCAGCTTCTTCTTCTGGTTTTTCTTCGTCAGTTATGCCAAGTGCAGCTGCAAGATCCTCTTCAACTTTCTCAAGAGCTTCCTCAGGAGTTTCTTCAGGAGCTACTTCTTCTTCTAGCGAATCCAATTCTGCTATTTCATCCTCAGTCAATTCTTCAGCTTCGCTTTCAGCTTCTAATTCTGCTGCTTCTTTTTTAGCTATCTCTTCTTGGACTCTCTTTCTTTCTTCTTCGATCTCTATTTCTCGTTCGCTTAATTCTTTATCTTCGATTTGCTTTCTCTTTAAAGCTTCTTTTCGAGCTTTCGCTCCGTCTTTTCTTGCTTTAAGTAATTCTTTCTCTTTTTCAGCTAAAACTTTTACATAATCTTCTTTGATAACCTTTAGTGTAGCAATATTCTCTTTATGCTTGGTTCTTCTTCTTATGTCTACAATTAATCCTGCTTCTCGAGCTTGTTTAACGCTCCACTTTATAGTTGCGAGTTCATCTTTGCTAAATCCTCTTCCTTTTCTAGGAGTATTTGTTGCAGGGCTTTCAACACTAACAGATGGTTTCATCATTTTTTTTAATCCTCATTACTGGTTATTATTCTCTTAATGGTTCCACAAAAGTGTTACCTTTTATTCTTTTGGTTGTTTTCTAAATTTCCCTTTGTTCCTTCTTTTTCTTCTATTTTTATTCTTTTTCATTTATCTCTCCGAAATTTTCACCAATTTCGACTTTTGTTTTTATTTCTTCTTCTTCTTTCACGTCTCTAAAAATTAATTTACTTCGAAACAGTGCTAAAACCAAAAAAGTCACTGCTAGTCCTGTAGTTACACCTAGTCCAACTGAGCTTGCATCAATGAATGCCCAACTACCGGGATCGCCACCTATTGCGAATTTTAATGTAACTGAAACAATCAAAGATAGAAATAGTAATACAGCTGCTGAATACAAGATAATGTTTCGACCCATACCGATCTTTCTCTTGGAGAAAATCAAGAGTATGGAAATAACATATATCATTCCACCTCCAATTCCAATCCCAATGTACATTAACACCTCGAGAGCAGCGATGTTTCCAAATATTGAATTAATTACTACAATAAAGATCGCACACATAATTAGCAAACATAACATTAATGCAATGGACATGAATCTGGATTCAAAAAGTGATGTTGCTTTGCTTTTATCTTCATTTGATGCCATGAGCTTTAACTCCTTACTGTCTTCTTCTCTTTTCTTAACACTATTTTAAAATTCTTCTAAAAAAATTGATAAATCTTTTATCTATGCTAAAGTATAGATGGTGTTTTGTATGAATAAAAAGCAAGGGGATGCATCAAAAGGTATTGGTGTATCTAAAGACGAAATTGAAGTCCAAGAAGATTTGGGTAAAAGAATAGGTACAAAAGTTGTTCATGCAGGCGAACAGATTAATCCTCATACTCGAGGTATAACTACTAGCATTGATTTTTCAACAACATTCGCATATGATATTGCGGATCAATGGGCTGATGTATTTTATCATGGAAAACCCGGTTTTGCTTATTCCCGTCATGCGAATCCTACAAGAGCTGCTTTGGAAAAGAAAATTGCTATTTTAGAAAATGGCGAAGCAGGTGTAGGTTTTAGTTCGGGGATGGCTGCAATATCAACTGTATTAAGCACTTATCTGAAGCCTGAGGATGAAATAATTATAACAGAACGCTGTTATCCGGGGACAAGGCATCTTCTAAATCAATACTTTAAGGAATGGGGTTTCATTGTACATTTTGTTGATGCTACCGATATTGAAAATATAAAAGCCAAAATTTCTAACAAAACGAAATTGATTCATATGGAATGTCCCGCAAATCCAACTTTATCTCTTTGTGATATTGCTGAGATTGGAAAATTAGCTAAAGAGATAAATGCGAAATATGTGTTTGACAATACTTTTGCTACACCTATCGTTCAAAATCCAATTGATATGGGTGTCAATATTGTCGTTCATAGTGTAACTAAATATCTTAGTGGACATAGCGATGTTTTAGGAGGAGCTTCTGTTTCAACAGCTGATGAACGAGCGGAGATAATGAATACTGCTGTTTATTTCGGTGGGGTGATGCAACCATTTGATGCTTGGTTAACAATCCGTGGAATTAAAACTTTAGAATTACGTGTAAAAAGACATAATGAGAATGCACTTGCTATTGCAGAATTCTTAGAAAATCATCCGAAAATTAGAACAGTCTATTATCCTGGGTTAGAAAGTCATCCTCAACATCAATTAGCTAAGAAGCAAATGAGAGGATTTGGTGGAATGGTTAGTTTTTGTGCAGGAAAATCTGATAAAGATGGAGTAGACTTCATTAATAATTTGAAAATAATCAAAAGAGCTACTAGTTTGGGAAGTACAAGTTCTCTAATACAAGCATCAGGTAGTATGCTATATCTTGAATTTACCGAGGAAGAGAAAAGATCGATTGGTATTCATCCTGGTTTTGTGCGATTCTCTCCAGGTATAGAAGACAAAGATGATTTAATAGAAGATATTGATCAAGCCTTAAGTAAAATATGATCACTAAAATAACAGACTACTGAACATTAATTTTGTTCATTTCTGTTATTTTCTCTGCAATTTCACAGACTTCCTTATATCCTTTTTCAGAATCCTTACAAGGGAGAACAATGCTGCAAAATGGGTCTGTCTTCTCGAGTAAAACCTCTTTATGTGTTCTATCTACAACCCATTCATTTTTAGGGTATCCCTTAACTGGAAATGGTTGTTCACTATCCGAGAACAGTATTCCTTTTACAGAACTTTGTTTATAATTTGGTTTTTCAGGGAGTTCATGCTTTACATTGTGGAATGCATCTAAGTGTAACTTCACTAAATTATGTCCAGTAGCATATTGAACACATTCAATACTACCTTGAAAACGTGGATTCACTTCCATAAAGAATAGCTTTTCATCCTTGATTACAAAATCAACACCATTGGAACCTCTCAACTGAAGATTTAGGAATAATTTTCTGATAGATTCCAAATGTCTTTCCTCTAGGGATGAATTTTCTTTATGTGACTGATAATTTAAAGGGATAATGTTCCCTGAATAGGCAAATTCACTTGGCGCTCTTAGATTCTTATCTCCAATTAATTGTCTATTAATTGATATCAATTGCACTTCTTTTTTAAGACAATTTACAGTTGAACTAGCATCTATTCCCTCAATATGCTCTTGTATCCAGATTATTTTTTCATCTGCTCTATCTTTTGATACAAAATAATCCTTTAATTCTGTAAGGTTTTTCCAGAGCTTTATTCCTGCTCCTCCTCCACCACCATCCCCTCGAGTAACTAGTGGAAACGTTGAGTTCTTAGCAAACTCAATTAATTCTTGAATAGTTTCTGTTGAATCAAGAGTTGGAATTTCAAATCCTGATTTTTTTGCAATTTCATTTATCTTATGTTTTTGACGTGTTAATGCGAATTTCTTCGAATCGTTTGCATACACTCTTGGTCCTATATCTTTGAACTGTTTGACCAATTCAGGATATCGGTCAAAAGCTGATCCAAGGATGATTCCATCGAAATCTCCTTGTTCATCTGACATTATTTCAGCAAGAAAATACAAATATTCTGCTGGTCTTCGATGCAAAGGTCGGTGTAATACCAAACCTGGTTTCTGTCTTAACACTGAAAAACAATTTTTAGTTAATTTTAGAAGATCATAATCTCCAAAATAATCAATTACTCCAATTTCATGCCCAGCCCGCACAGCTGAATTTGCAATGGGTCTTGCATTAAATCCTACAACTAAGAGTTTCATTTATTATCATTACTCTTTCAATTTAGAGATTTTTTTAGTTATTTTCTGGAAAGTTTCTATTCCTTGATTAAAATATTCCCGGAATTCTGGAACATCTTTTTCTCTGAACATAAGTAATTGTTCCATTAGTTGAAATTGCAATAAGGCTTGTTCAATGAAGAGACTGTTATACATCTCCTCATAATTCTTAACAATAGTTTCTGTCTCATTAAGAGTTATCCCTAAGAGTTGTAGATTTCCTCGAAATTCAGTAATAGTGTCTGCTTTTCTTAGATTCTTTATGTAGCGTGTCATTTGAAATAATTTCTGATCATATGATGATCTATATCTAAGAAGTAACATTAATCTCTTGAAAAAATCTTCAAGCATACTTATTAAATCCAAATCGATTTCAAACTTATCCTCTAAGATGCTGCTAATATCTTTTACATCAACACCTCGTGTAGAGACAAGTGAAGGCAGTGAAAGTGCTGTTTTGTTTAAGATAACAACTAAAGACTCCACTGATTTTTTCAATTCATTTAATGTCTTTTCTTCTTTAGCACTAATCGTCTTAGCTTTTGAGGATGTTTTCTCTTTAGAAGAAGTCTGCTTATCCGGTTCTTCTTTGTCTTTCTTGGTTGTTGACAATTATTTAACCTACCTCAAAATTACTATTAATTCAAACGATCGTTTCTATATATAGCTAGTTTGGATTTTCTTATTTAATATTCTAATACTTACATAATATCAATTAAATCCTTAGGAATAGCTAAAAAGGTTAAATATTCATATTTTGACTTATACAAGATACTAGAGGAGAATAACAATGAAACTACAAAATTTCTTAGAATTACTCGAGAATCACAAAATTTACAGAAAAGATTCGATAAATCTTTTAGCCAGTGAGAATTATGCCTCACCTTTTGTTCGAGCAATTCTTTCCTCTGATTTAGGGAATAGATACTCTAGCGATTACTATGGTGGAACTAAATTTATACAACAAATTATTAACAAAACTGAAAGTTTCATCAGAGAATTATTTGATGCTGATTATGCTATAGTTTCTCCATTATCTGGAAATATGTGTGACTTGGCACTTATTCTTGGTTTAACTAAATCCGGGAACAAAATTATGTCTGTTGAATCAGGGGATTCCGGTGGATACCCTTTGAATTATGAATTCTTCAATCGAAAATACGTTCCATTTCACTTCTCAAATGAAGATATGAACATTCTAGTTGAAGAGAGTATAGACGCAATAAAGAAATTAAAACCTAAGTTAGTAATTTTTGGTTCTTCATTTTTCCCCTTTTCACATCCCGTGAAGGAAATAACTCAAGCGTTTGAGAATAGAAAGACGATAGATTTTGCGTATGATGGGTCTCATGTTTTAGGACTTATTGCTGGCAAGCAATTTCAAGACCCGTTGCGTGAGGGTTCTCATGTGCTTGTTGGTTCAACCCACAAATCCTTTCCGGGTCCTCAAGGAGGATTAATTGTAACAAATGATATGCAGAAATATGAATCTCTCTCTTCTACATTTGATATTGATTTGGATAAAGGAATTAAATTAACCGATAATATCCATGCACACAGAATCGCGGCATTAGGCATTTCTGCTTTGGAAATGCTTGAATATGGAAAAGAATATGCCTCTCAAATCGTTAAAAACACTAAAACGCTTGCTGCAACTTTAGACAATAATGGTGTTCCTGTAAGGTTTAAGCATCTAGGCTACTCGGATTCCCATCAAGTAATTCTTGATATTTCTTCTTACAATGAAAAAAGCATGTTGAGGGAAAGAGCTGAGAAAATTGGTATACTTGTTGATTCTGGTATTCGATTAGGTACAGCGGAAATAACTCGAATGGGTATGAAGGAGCTTGAAGTTAAGGAAATAGGAGAAATACTAGCACGTATTTATCACAATGATATTAGTGAAGATATGACTTGGAGAATTAAGGACTTCGCAAGAATTTTCAGCACTCCCGCATATTGTTTCAATAATATTGGTGATTTACCATTCTAATAGATAGTAAAAAACAGAAGTTAAAAGAAATACAGATAAAAGATTATGTCCATATTTTTCATATACAAAAAATGATTATTTGCTTTAGGAGAATTATTTATGATACGCGAACCAGTAGTCGCTGGATTGTTTTATCCAGGGAAGAAGGAACAGCTTATAGAGAAAATTGAATTATGTTTCAAAGATGAAGCTTTTGGTCCGGGAGAGTTGCCTGATTTAGAAAATCCTCCTGAGAGAAAAGGGAAAATTTATGCTATGATCTCACCTCATGCGGGATATACTTATTCAGGTCCAGTAGCTGCTCATGGATTTCTAGAACAATTCAAAGATGGAAAACCAGAATTTTTCGTAATTATTGGTCCAAATCATAAAAACATTGGTCCTCCTATTAGTGTGTATGCTGAAGGGAGCTGGAAGACTCCGTTAGGCGAAGCATTAATCCCTGAAGATATAACTGAACTAATCGTAAAGCAACCACATTTCCGAGCTGACACCTCCGCTCACATGATGGAGCACAGTATTGAAGTCCAAGTGCCTTTTCTACAGTATATGTATGGAGCAGATGTACCTATAGTTCCAATTTGTATGAAGGATCAATCCAAAGAAAACTGTGAACGTATTGGTACTGTGCTAAGTAAAGTATTAGCAAATTATGATTATTGTTTAATTGCCAGTACTGATTTGACTCATTATGAAAGCCAAGCTTCTGCAATGTCAAAAGACTCCCATGTAATTGAGAGTATTCGAAAAGTGGATCCAAACAGGTTGTTGAATACTGTTGTTGATAACTTAATCTCTATGTGTGGTCCAGGTCCAGTTGCTTCAGCATTGTTTGCATCCAACAAAAATAATGTTAAAGAAACGAAAATTCTCAAGTATTCAACTAGCGGAGATATTACTGGAGATAAAAATCAAGTTGTTGCATATTTATCTGCAATTTTGATGAAATAATTTTTTGTCTGTAAAAAAATAGAATGAGAGATTTTTATTTCTCTTTCTTTTCTTCTATTAAATTCTCTACAAATTTTTCTCTGTCTTCATCTGACAGAGTTCTATCCAAATATATCCATTTCTTTGAACGCCATCCACAATCTAAACATATGCAGATTGGATAACCTGAATTTATTCCCATTCCTGTTAATACATCCTCAACTTTGATTCGTAAACTAAAGCATCGGGGACAAATTCTGATATTTGGATCTCCCTTATGGTTTATTTTGTTGAGCTCCTCAACTAATAATTTAATTTTCACAATATTTTCTTCTATTTCCTTTTCTAATTCGTCTTCCTCTTCAATAATTTCCTCAGTTTCTTCGACTAGCTTTGACTTTCCTTTGCTTTTCTCTTTCTCATTGTTTTCCGTCAAAATGGTCACTTCGATTGCTTTCACTCTACTTCTTCTTCACACCAATAAAATGTTTTAGATTTATTTTATAAAATAACTGCTTTTCCCTTCTCAATCGCTCTTAGGTGTGCTTCTATCTGTTGCGTTTTTTGTCCCAAGACTAATATTTTATTAAATCATTTATCTAATATTTTAACTATTGTTAAATACAAAAGATTTTTATCGGTTTGGCGGATGTTGTTTAACTTGCGTTTAATGTTGGGCGCGACATTCAGCGCGATCGGAAGAGTGCATGAGGAGGTCTCTCATAAGGTTGGATAGAATCGGATTAACTGATATCGAGGTAAAACAGAAGATAGAAGATTATCTAAACAAACGTGGCGTGAAATACAGAAGAAATGTTGCTTTTGGAAACAAGAAGAAATTAAATTACTTATTCAAGAATGATCATGGCGAAACGGTCGGTATTTACATGCTTTTATGGCGAAGGCCTGTAACATACAAAACTATCTTTGATTTGATTGACTGGTCGAAAGGTGAGGATATTCACAAACTCATATTAGTTTGTAGAATTATGGGGGAACGTGCTCGAGAAGTCATTAATAAAGAACCTAGTAATGTTTCTTATATCCTAGAATCATGGTTCCGTCGTAGTAGTCATAATCCATTACTTGCAGCATTCTAATTTTGAGGAATTCTTTCCTCTTTTACTTTTTTTTTCTTTGATTGCTTTCTCGAGTAAAATTTAGGTCTTTTACTCGAATAATCTACGAACTAGTTTTGTTGTTTCATTATTTTCATCATATGTGACTAATCCATTATTACGCAAATCAAAGATTGCTCTTAATGTTGCTGCAGGTTGTATTCCACTTGCCATAGAAAGTTCATTTTTGGTCATATTTTCTTTTTTACCATGGAGAAGAGTCAATAATTTTATGTGAGAACTCCCATCAAGAACTTGTTCTGTTAGTATCACATAAAGCCTCATGACTTCTTGAATGTCTATTTCAACATCTTTACGACCTTTTAATTCCTCATATACTGAGGAAAGTTCCGACATTTCATCTTCCATTTTCTTCAATTTAGCAGAAGCAGAAGATTTCTCGCCTTCTAGTTGACTTGCAGCTTCTTTTGTGTTGGCGATTTCGCTTTCCTTTTTCGCAAGTTTCGTTTCCAATTTACTTATGTAATCTTGAATTTCTTTTATGGCTCCATCAATTTTGGTGTCTACCAATGTAAAACCTCCATTATAATATAGAAAAAATCATTAAAAAATTTATTTGGTCGAGTGTTTTTGCATAAAAAACATAACCGATACGAAAAATAGTTTTATATGTAGGAAGAAAACAAAAAGAACCTTGCCGAAAGACTTTAAAATATAATTCTTCGGTTTCCTATTTACTGCTGTTGAGGTTTCCTTACATGTCTAAGAAGATTGATGTTAAAATAGAGATAGTTGCTGATACAATTGTTGTTGGTCCCTCTAAATTAACAAGATTTGAAAGAGCACGTATTATTGGTGCTAGAGGTTTACAAATATCTCTTGGTGCACCAATATTAATTCGAATTAAGAAGGACATAACTGATCCAATTATTATTGCTGAAGAGGAATTAAAAAAGAATGTTTTACCATTAACTGTTGCACGTCTTCTTCCTAATGGTCAGTATCAAAATATACCATTAAATTGGTTAGTAGAAAAATCATGAAACCGTCAGAGAGATTATTCTCCTAAACGATTTCTTATTAGTTATCATATTCAATTGCTTCTCTCAAATTAGGAATTTTGACTTCTCTTCCATTTTCTAAATCCGTTTTGATAGATTCTCCTGCTGCCTCTGCCCCATGAACAAGAAGAACGTTTTTGCTATTAATTGCTTTGAGCATTTTTAATAACTCATTTCTTTGTGCGTGTCCAGAGAATTGGAATTGCTTCACTTCTGCATTAATATCTACTTTGAATCCTTTCTTATCTCCCCATTTAAAAAGTTCTACAGATTTTGCTCCATCAAGAATTTCTCTTCCTATGGTTTCTTCAACTTGATATCCTGAGATTGCTATCAAATTATCAGGATTACCAGCAGCGTGATTTAAATACGAATGAATTGGTCCACCTTCCATCATTCCTGATGTTGAGAGAATAATATTGGGTTTTTTCTCAGAAACAATCATTTTTCTGTAAGTATTAAGATTATCTGCAAGATTTCTTGATACTGGAATGAAATTTTTTAAATCAAATGGTACCTCTAATTTGTAATCTTTACACCATTTCACAATTCTCTTTGAAACCCAATATTCATGAAAATACATTCGATAGATTTCATTCATTTTAAGGATCATGCCATCAACAAAAATCCTGAAGCTTTTATTTAAGAACTCTCTTGCAAGTATAGCTTCAATTTCCTGTGCTCTACCTAATGCAAATGTTGGAATAATAGTAATTCCTCCTCTTTGATATGTTCTATAAATTGCAGCAATTATATCTTCATTTGGAACTTCACGATTGGGTAAATCTCGAAGACCATTTGTCGATTCAGAGATCAATAAGGAAATATCTTCTAAGGTAGGATACTTATTTGAATCATGATATGGTGTTTGGAAAGTATTAATATCTCCAGTGTAAAAAATAAGTTGACCTTTCCAATCAAGAAGTATACTGGCTGAGCCTAAAATATGACCAGCGTCAAAATATGTCGCAGTGACCCCATCAGCTAATCTAAATTCTTGATCATAATAATGAGTTTTTATTGTACGAAGAGTTTCATACATGTCATCTTCATTCCAATGACGAGCACCCTCAATCTTCAGATGATCTCTCCATAGAATTGCAGAGATATCTTTGGTTGGATGTGTCATATGTACATTATGACATCCTTCTTGAACCATTTTAGGTAAATACCCAGTGTGATCAAAATGGGCATGAGAAATTACAATACTTTGTATTTCAGGAGCGTGTTTCTTTAATCCTATAGGAGCTTCTGTTGGCTCTTTTGGTCTAATTTTTAGACCACAATCTAATAGAATCTTTGTATCTTTGTCTTCGACGAGAATGGCACTTCTACCGATTTCTTTCGCAGCACCAAATACCGTTACTTTAATCAAATATGTTCACGACCAAATCCACATGATTTTTGTTTATATACTTTATTACTACAATCTGACAAGTTTTTTGCCATTATGAAAAGTCTTTCTATTGAAATAGTAAAGATATTATTCAAATCTATGGCTCTATGGTTCCCACTTCTGTCTTAAATTTTCCAATAATTTTGAAATGAAAGGTTTAATTTACTGAAGACACATGTTATTAATAATTAGTAGAATACTTTCATTTGAAAAGATAAATAAAAGTAGTCCTCTCAAAGATAAATGAGGTTGTTTCCTTGAGTGACAAAGAAAAAGTTAGTGATGCTTATAAAAAATTTGCAGAAGAACTAGAGGATGTCGAAGAAAAAGATAAAGAAAAACGAAAAAAGGTTTTACAAAATGGAGTTCTTGATCTCGAGCAAAAATACCGGGATGAAATAAAAGGAACACATGTTGTAGATGATCGTCTTGTGAAGCTCCGTAAAGAAGCAGGTATGCCTGAATTAATAGGAATTGGGGAAAAAGTAAGAAGAAGTAGATTCAAAGATAAAAACAAGTATGATCAATTTTTAGCAAAAGAAATATTAGAAGTTGGTTTAGAAGAAAGTAGTGATTTTGGGGGTGTAATCGTCTTTGATGATTTTTGCAATGTCTTTGCTAAGACAAGGCCAAATTGGGAAGCTCCAAAAAAGGAAATTAAAAAAGCATTGGAATATTTAGCGGAATCTGGTATAATTCCAAAACTGAATAAAATGAAGAGTAAAGGATTCCTCATTACTTTTAAACCTGCAGAACTAGAATCTGATGTGCTAACCATACTTAGTATAGCTTCCGTGAATGGTTTAACTACTTTTGAAGAAGTAGCTTCTCTAACAGGTTGGCAAAAAGAAAGAATAGAATTCGCACTTGTTTCTTTAGTTGAACAAGAAATTGCATATATCGATAAGAAAGACAAAACCTATTTCTTCCCAAGTTTGAAGAAATAGATTTCATTTTTCTCATTACCTCTCTTTTCAGCATTTGGCAAAAAGTTATAAGCAAATGTCAATTGCCGAGTTCGCGTAAAGAACTCGGATGTGTCAATATTTGAAACGAATCCTAATTGTGGACTATATTGTTGGTGGTGGTTTTGCAGAAGAAGACCTTCCTGTAAATACACTTGCTGAAGGTTATTCCATTCTAAGATCATGCATTGAACAATTCGCTCAATTAGGTTACAAAATCGCTACTTTAATTGATCATCGATTAATGCAGCACATTCGTATTTCCCCTATTCATGAATTCAAATCAGTTTCTACTCATGAGGATTTCCTAAGTGGAATTAAAGATTTCACAGATCAAGTAGATTATGTGCTAACATTGGCTCCGGAATCCAAAGGAATCCTAAAAGATCTCTCATCCATTATTGTGAATTCGCAAGCAACCTTCCTTGGAAGTACTCCAGAAGCTATTGAACAAGCAGGTGATAAATTAAAAACAATGAACTTAGCGAAAGAACTAGGTTTAAACGTTCCTGCAACATTCGCTCCTTCATACAACGATTCTTTTGATAATATCTTAAGTGATATTGATATTCTTGGTTATCCATTGATTGTCAAACCAATAGATGGTGTTGGTTGTCAAGGTCTTACAAAAGTAACTAACCCTAGTGACTTAAGGTTTGGTTTACAAGCAGCCCATGCAGTAACAAGTATGGATAATTGCATTGTTCAAGAATTCATACAAGGCACACCAATTAGTGCAAGTTTATTAGTAAATGGTGAAAATGTCGTCCCTATATCAATAAATCACCAAAATCTTCGAATGGATTCAAAGAAGAAGGTCGGGGATTATGTGGGTGGTGAAGTCCCATATAGCATTCCAGACTACAAGGATGAGATAATTGAAACCTCCGTTAAACTTGTAGAACAAATGAATCTTAACGGATTTATTGGGGTAGATTTAGTAGTAGGTGATGACGGAGTATTTGTTATTGAAGTAAATCCTAGAGTAACTGTTCCCTTCATTGCTATCAATGAATTAGCCAACAAAAACATAGCCAAAGAATTAATTGAGATTGTTGAAAAAGGAAAAATAACAGGAGAAATCAAGCTAAATGGATTTGCTACTTTCTCTAAGATTACAGTTCCATCAACTTTCAATAAAATAGCTAGATTTGAGAGAGCTGCAATCATCGATGGTGTTCTTAGCCCCCCCTTCCCTGTTGGAAATAATTCTCACTCATATACTCTATTAATGGGTTTAGGATCAACAATTGAAATGGCGAGAAAGAACTTTCGAAATGTCAAAAACGAAGTTTTGAAACATCTTTCATAAAAAACTCCTAATTTCACATATTTTTCTTAAAATAGAAATTATGAAGAGATGTTGGTAGAATATTTCTAAAAAAACTATTTAAATTGGGTTGCTCCACCAACAGCTAGTTTTTCGATGACTTGAACTTTGCCATCTTTAATTTGTACCATTATTCTAGTAACATAACCAGCAATTCGGTTTCTCATTCGTTTGGATCCAACATTGGTCAATTTGTTTACCAATATTTTATTTTTATCGAAATCAGTTGAGAGATGCTGGTGATACTTGGCAACTAATTCCTTTGAGGTTCGTTTAATCTTCTGGGATCGAATATTACCCATGGGGTTTTCCTCCGTTGAGTTAATTGACATGCGCTTGTATGCTATTAATAAATCTTCTTAATTCTCTCTTTATTTGTTGTTTGAAACAAAAATTGATTTTCTGAAAACCTATTTATCTTAAAATTCTTAAATAAACTTCTTTCTAAATGAAAATAATTTCGAGAATATGGGTAAACCTTTTGAAGTTACCCCAACTTCGAAAGGGTGGAAACTTTAAAAACATTAATAATTTAGAGACAGTTAACTGATAAAACAAATCAAGTTAACAAAATTCAATATTTGACGATTAATCTAAATCTAGGTGAAAGATATTGAAAATACGTTCAAAGAAACTTACAACAATGACACTAATCTTATTGGTCTTACCATTCGTTTCATTAGTGTCCCTACAAATGAAAGATGCAGCTGCTGAGAGTCCCACATTAGATATTCTTGAAGTGATTTCTAACATTAATTACCAAATTGAAGTTTCTGTTGAAATTACTTTAACAGGATTCAATTATGACCTTTATACAGAATTTTTGCGGTTATACGTTAATCAATCCTCTGCTACTATTTTAGCAAATGATTATGATAGTTACAATGCATCCAAAACATTTGGTAGACAAGATGAAGCTACTTTTGAAGCTCAGATACTTTCACCAGTATTATATAATGGATCTCATTTGGATTCAGCCAATTACAACGTAACTGTTGTTGCTATTACAAACACTGATGAAAAAAGCAGTATAGTTGAATGGTCTGGCGGTAATATCTTCATTGATACAGAGTTGCCTGATATAACCTATATCCATCCAAGCGTTGCTCTTGAAGAAGTCTGGGGTATTTATACTGTAGAAGTAGATATTATTGATATTTCAGGTATTAGTTTGGTTGAATTCTTTGTTGATAATAATCAAAGATATCAAATCGATGATCCCTTCCCCGGACAAACAAATTATAAGTGGAACTGGAATTGTGTGCATGATGTCAGAGGTGTTCGTACAATTAAAGTAAAGGCTAAAGATAATAGCTCTGCTTTAAATGTTGATGAGTTATCTTTCTCAGTAACAGTCGTTGGACCAGAACTAAGCTACCTTGACCCTATACCTGTAACTATTGATTTCAATGACACATTAAAACTCAATGTTACAGTAACCGATGATTTCTTTGATATTGATTCAGTTTATGCAAATTACTCTATTGATGATGGTCCTTGGGTATTCTCACAAATGGAGAATCTTACTACTGATCAATTTAATTTTACTTTCTCTAGTTATCCAATAGGCACCAAAATCAACTGGGAACTTTTCGCAAATAATACTGATGGACAATATCATAAATTTCTAGATGCGCAATATGAACCATGGGAAGTAACTTCTGTTCATTGGGATCATTTAAACCCAACGGCAGAACTAGATTATGAATATCAGTTAACGATAGATCAGGAAATAATTGTCTTTCTGAATGTTACTGAACAATCACCTTTAGATATCTGCAATATGACTTATAGAATTGATGAAGGAGATTGGCAAGAAGTAGCAATGGTTCTCAATGAAACTGGAGTAAATAATACTTGGTACGAATACAAGCATCATTTCGCTGGTGGTTATCCTATATTTACTCATATACAATTCTACATTTGGCTAAATGATTCAGGAAATAACATTCTAAAACTCGGCAATAGTGGAGACTTTTACTTAATAAAAATAATCCCACATGATCTTAAAGCTCCTGAAATTACAATTGATGAAATACCAGAGATAATTACAACCCTGCAAAACATTACAGTCACAGTAACAATTAATGAGACAAGTGCTCTGTTATCTGTTGATGTCCTATATAGAGTAAAAGGTAGGCAGTACTCGATAGCTATGAGTCAAATTGCAACTGATACTTGGACAGCTAGTTTTGTAGTGTTAGCAACAACTGGTGAAACAGTAGAAATCTGGGTTAGAGCCATCGATGAATATTACAATACTGCGGAAACCGATGTCGCAGATTTCGTTGTGGAAGCGGCTAAAGCTGGAGTAACACATAGTAATTTCTTATTATGGGTGATGTTGATAGTTCTAATCATACTACCAATCGTAATTACTCTGTTAATCCTCAGACCACAAAGATAAAATGAATGCACCCCTTATTTGGGGCGTTCTCTCTCTTTTTCTTTATTATTTCTTTGAGCACAAGTAATGCTGAAGTTGATAAGTTTCTTGCAGTAAATTAGCAAATAAATCGCCTATTCTATATGTAGTTCTAGTAATTAATGCGAATCCATTCTCAGAAATATGAGAAACCTTAAAACTGCTCGAAAGAAGAAGAAATATTATGGCAATTTCAAAAATTACTCGGAATATCCTAATTAGTTTAGGAGTTATTGTTGTAGTCACAACAGTTGCGGTGCCATCAATAGTTATTCCATTAAGAAATAATAGTAATGATACTAGCACAATAACTTTCAAATTATTATACAATGCAGGAGTTATGATAGAAACAGAGGATACACGTATTTACATTGATCCATACAATTTGGATTCATCATACTCGAACTTACCTGCTGATTACATTCTAATTACACATCCGCATGGAGATCATTATGATCCCGCATCACTTAACATAATTGAGTATGCAGAGACAATCTATATCATGCCTGACAATATGACTGTAGAACTTGCTTCTCGCGGTGGTATTGGTGTTGATCCTGAAGATGTTTTAGAATTTGGTTCATTAACTATTACTCCTTTTTACATGTATACACTCCCGGTAGATATCTTTCCCGCAAGTCATCCAGCAGAAGCTAACTGGACAAGCTATAATGTTGATATAGATGGCTTCACCTTTTTCCATGCTGGCGATTCAAAAAACATTGCTGAATATTCACAACTCACAGGTTTAATTGATGTGGCTATGTTACCTTTAGGTCCTGGTTGTCAAACCATGACTGATATGGAAGTAGTCAACGCACTCAATACTATTGAAGCTAGTTACTTTATACCTATTCACTATGGTGCTGGCGCTTGTACTACATTTATTGCAAGCTTTGGTTCCTATATTATGAGTGAATGCCAATTAATTCACCTAGAATATTGGGCAACTCATATATTCGAATACTGAATACAAGATTAACTCTAAAATTACCTGCAAGGCACTTGTAGAAGAATACAGTGCCAAATTTATTTTATTTTTCTGAAAAACATTAAAAATTTATCCTAACTGCAGTGAAGTCTTTTATATTTTGTCGACTATAATATACTTAGAGGGAGCAAGTATGTCAGAAAACGAGGAAGAAATTCCAATAGAAGTTATTTCAACACGAGAAACAATCCATAGTGAAATAGAAGAAATTCTGATTAAGAAACTATTCACGGTAGTTGAAAAAATAGCTATGCTTCCAAGTGGGGATTTAGATTTTAAACCATATGATGATCGACTGTTAATTCAGCTAGAAGCCTTAATCGAGAAGAAATTTGTTCAGAAAGTATTCGATCAAAGAACAGATAGACAAATCACCTCCTTCCTAAGTCAGTTAAAACGAGAGCGCACAATTCGGGATTTTGACCATGTCTAGGTAAATCTCTTAATCAATTTCTTCTTTTTTTTATTTTTATAAAAGTAATACCCATATTTTCTTTTTCTTTCATGATTTTAGTACTTTCCAAAAAAGCGTTAATGTATAATAAGGTTAATAATTTAAAGTGAAATGATATAATTTGTTAAATACTATAACTCAATCGAATGTGACTAGGGAGTCTCTTAATGTCAAAAACAAATTTAAAAAAGGAATTTCTTAAATTTGAGAAAAGTCTTGACAAATTACGAAAGGAAAACAAATTCACAGAAATAATTGAGAAATATGCTGAAAGTGAGGAACAATTCAAGGAACACCCTACATTTTGGGTTAATTATGGTATAATGATTTTCACATCACTTGAATTGAATAAGGCAATTAAGACAATGGAAAAAGCTCTGGTAATCGATCCGGAAGACACTAATGCTATCATGAATATTGCAGTAGTTTATTCTTATATGAAAAAAATGGAAAAAACGAAATCACTTTTAGAAAAAGTCATTGAAATCGATCCAAAGCATGAGCTAGCTTTGTTTACACTTTCTGAATTCTGGAGAAATAAAGGACGCTTTGAAAAGCAAATTGATTGTTTAGAGAAGTTACTT
Source organism: Candidatus Heimdallarchaeota archaeon (assembly GCA_019894765.1). Next base: position 43,133 of record JAGXNT010000075.1, on the reverse strand, counting down.
GAATTGTATCCTGAGAATGAAGCTTATTGGGAAAAATTGATTGGGATATACAAAAGTAAAAATAACGTTGATAAAATAATCGAATGCTATCTGAAACTAAAAGAGCTTCACACTAAGGATGCAAATTATTGGTGGATACTTGGTCATCATTATTTAATGACGAAAAAAGATTGGGATAATGCAATTGTGACTTTAAAGAAAGCTGTTGATATGGATGATTCCAAATTTGAATCCCTAAGAGATTTGGGTTATGCATATGTTGCGAAAGAAGATAGACTAAGTGCAATAATCTATCTTGAAAAAGCCCTTGAAATTAATCCCAAGGATAAATATACCTGGGAAGTTCTAATTGCCGCTTACAGAGGATCCAACAATCCTGAGAAAGCTGAAGAAACTAAGGAACGAGCAGAAAACTATCTTTTTAATGACATTCTCCCAGAGAAAAGCTATAAACTTCCAGAAAGTATACAAAAGGCATTAGAGGATTTTGTGAAAGAAGCCATAGTTACAAATGAGAATATGGATACAAAGAAGAAAATTGAAAATATGTTCATACAAAATGTAAGACCAACCTTTATCCCAGCACTACTTGAACTCTCTGATGAAGAAATAACAGAAATGGTTGACGAATATCAAGGTAAACTATCAAACAAATATAACGAATTCATATTGAATCTTGAGGTTGTCTATAAAAATTTCAATTCTAAGAAAGATAGCAAGAAGTCGAAAAAAGTAATCCAACTTGAGCAAGAATGTTGGCAAAATCTTCATAGTTGTTTTCTTTTAGAGAAAAAAGAGAAGAGAGTGAAACTAGAAAGTGTAATTGATAGTTTCGTAAAATGTTTAGTGATCAATCCAAAATCCATAGCTTCTCTAGTAGGTTTAGGAATTGCTCTTATGTCAGGTCTGATTAATCGAGATGATGCTTCTGAATTCTTTGCGAAAGCTTCCTCCATTAATAATGAATTAACTAATCGAATTCTGACTGAACAACAACAATTAGAAAATGTCCAGAAATTACATAGAGCAGTTTTAGACGTTGTTTGATTTGAAAAGCAGAGGAAATAGTTAGTGGATCCGCGCGGATTCGAACCACGGTTATAAACAGGTTAATCATTATTGACAATTATACAGCAAATTAATAAAGAAATACATTAATTAAAAGTAAAAAAAATAGAATGGTGAAGAAATGAGTGAAAAAACTAAGAAGAAGCTTGGTCTTATAGCTGATTCTTCATGTGATATGCCAATTTCAACTATTGAAAAATATGATGTAACTATAATATCTGTTAATGTTATTTTTGATAGTGAGATAAGAATACCATATGTTGATCTTACCACAGAACAAATCTTTGAAAAAATTGTGGCGGAAAATGTAGTACCTACTACCGGTCTTCCACCACCAAAGAGATACAAAGAAGCATTTGATAAAGTACTCGAAAAATACGAAGAAGCTATTTTTCTTACAGCTTCAAAAGACCTAAGTGGATTATGGGAAAATGCAGTAAAATATGCAAAAGAGATACCAAATGATAAAGTAACAGTTGTAGATACAAGAAATTCAATTCATCCATTTGGATTAATTGTTTTGAAAGTAGCAAGAATGATAGAAAATGGTCTAAGTAAAGAAGAGATCTTGAATAAGGTATCTAAAGACCTTATCCCTAATGCTCATTTTGAAGCCTTTCTTGGTACATTGGACTTTTTGAAAAGATCTGGAAGAATAGCTGGTTTACAACATCTTATGGGCGAATTATTACAATTCAAACCTTGTTTAACAATAGAAGATGGTTTGGTTGCTTCCCATGGTAAAGTCCGTGGTGAAAAAGCAAAAATGAAATATCTAATAAATCTAGGAGAAAAAATTGTTAATTTTCTACCAGAAAATGAAACATTTGCAATAATGCATTCAACTAATATGGAAAAAGCAATAGAATTAAAGGATTATCTCCATAAAGTATCAAACAAGGAATTAGAAATAGTAATTTGGGAAACAGGTCCAGCATCAAGTGTTCACCTAGGACCAGGATTACTTGGATTAGCATGGATTGGACCAACAGCCGAAGATTTATAGAATTAAAATCTATTTGCATTTCGCATCCTATTTCGTTCACCAAAACCTGAATCAAAGACTACCTATAACCTAAGTTTAAGCATAATAATTATTAACTAATCTTCTTCTTTTCTTAGACATGACTCTAACTGAAGAAGAAGCTTACAAGAAGTTCCTGAAAGCTGAATATGAGGAACATGCAGAAGAACGCTATATTACAGTGTCCGATGGTTCACAGATTAGAGTTTTGTTATCAAAGGCTCCTAAAGAAGAACACAATGATCTTACTTTTGTTTTAATTGCTGGTTGGAATACTGTTGTCTCTGGATGGGACGAAGTTCTACTTGAAGCAATGAAAGACTTCGATGTTGTGTATATTGAAACAAGGGAAAAAGGTTCAAGTATTGTAGTTAAAAATGCTAAGTTTGATATGGATCGTTTTTCATCTGATATTCAAGAGGTAATTGAAAAATTACAAATTAATCAGAAGAAAATGATACTTTTTTCTTCTTCATTAGGAACAATATGTACGGCTCATGGACTTGGCAGTAAAAAGTTCGAACCTTTTCTTACTTACTTTGTAGGTCCAGTTCATAGATTTGAAACACCCAAGGGATCAAGAATTTATATGTATCTAGTACCCAACTGTTTTCTTACAGTTACAAGACCAATATGGAAATTGTGGATTCGAAAAAGAAAAAGTGAGGATCCTGAACAAGCTGCGAAATACATCCGTGCTCTAGAAGAAGCAGAAGCTAAGAAGTGGAGAGCTACAGCATATGCTAACGTATGGGATGATTTTCTTGATATGTATGAAAAAACAGATGTAAGGAATTATATTGTTGGTATGGAAAAGGACAAAATGCATGAGAAAGGGATATCAATGAGAATTCATGAAAGAATGGAAAATTCAACTTACATTGATCTTGAAACCAACAAAAAAACCCATTCAGCAGAAATGGTCAAAGTTATTAGACAACATTTATCAGACATTAAAAAAGAGAAGCAGAAATAAAGTAATTGTAATATTACAACAAAAACAGGAGATTTAGATGTACCAATATTTTATTGCCCCAATTATAGGATTCCTCTTTGGTTCTTTACCATTTGCATGGTTAATAGTCAAAATTGTTGCTGGAAAAGATGTTCGCGAAGAAGGTTCTGGATCTGTTAGCTCACGAAACACGATTCGAACAGCTGGATATTTCTGGGCTACCCTTACTTCTTTCCTTGATATTTCTAAAGGATTTCTTGCTGTATTTATCACAAGATTCTATTTGGCATCAACAGTAGCAATGAATTCTTCAGATGATTTGTCCATATTATGTGCTGCTCTAGCAGGTATTGGAGCATTTGCAGGTCATTTATGGATGCCTTGGATGAAATTTAAAGGAGGTAAAGGATTTGCTGTATTATTAGGATCAATGATTGTTATTAATCCCTATGGACTCCTTGTTTGGATAATATCTATTCTATTGTTTCTTGTTATTATCCGATATAGTTACCTAGCTGGTTTGTCTGCAACTATATCTTTTGCTTTACTTGGTACATTCTTTTATATTTTCACAGTGCCAAATCTCTATTGGAGCTCATGGGCGGTTATGGTTCATGGTTGGGGGATTGTAATTATACTTGTTCTACGTTTAATTCCTGATTATAAAGCTATGAGAAGAGGAGACATTAAACGCTGGAGTGGTATGAAAGTTTCCCAATGGATGAAATAAAAATAATTGGTGGACCCACGCGGATTCAAACCAAGGACTAATATAATCATCTTCTTCTTGAGTTCTTTATTATTCTATATACATTATCTTTTACAATCTCACCAAAGAACATCTCTTTGTTGTTATCTTTTTTTTGCGAAAAATAAATGAATCTTATTAGAATATATTACTCTATTACAGTTGTTTGTGTATACAAAAAATAGTTTACTTTCCTATTATAGGTAAGGGTGAAGGATGTCATATAAAGTAGGAATTGGAATGTATGATTGCACTGGTCCAGCTGCAGAACAGACCATGATGGGTTATTCAGATTCTGAACAAAGAACATCAGGAATTGCTGATAGACAATGGGTTCGAGCTTTTGTTATTAAATATAAAAATAACAACTGCCTATGTTTAGCTATTGCTGATATAGGCATGGTTTTTCAATCAGTTAAAAATGAAGTACTAAAGCGTTTACCAAAGATAATTATTAGCGTTTTAAAAACAGATAATATAATGCTAAGTGCAACACACACTCATTCTGGACCAGCAGGTTATTCTTATTATCCTATTTTTAATATATCTAGCAAAGGTTTCTGCAAACAAACTTTCGAAGCTATTGTTAATGGTTTTGTTCAAGCAATTATTAGAGCCTGGAACAATATGAAACCAGCTAGTATTTATATCAATCAAAGTGAGCTTTTGGATTGTGGAGGACAAAGATCTCGAGAAGCATGGGAAAGTAATCCCCAAGAAGAAAGAAACAAATATGGTGATACTGATAAATCAATAATATTATTGAAATTCATTGATTCTTCTGGAAAATTATTTGGTACTATTGTTTTCTATGCATTACATTCAACATCTATTGGCATAAAAAATCGTTTAATATCTTCAGATAATAGAGGATATGCTTCTAGATTTTTGGAACGAATGTTTGATAATGATCCTTATAGTTACAATCCAAATTTTATAGCTGCTTTTGCTAGTGCTAATGGTGCTGATGTTAGCCCAAATGTTGGGCAAGGTCATCCTCCTGGTGGGGATGAAGATTATAGAAGAATGAAGGTAATTGGTGATAAACTAAGTCAAAAAACACTAAAAATGATAAATTCTGAATCAGAAGAAATTTTCGGAGACATTAAATATGGTCAGAAGAACGTTGATCTAGCGAATATTCAAATTAATGGTACTAATAGAAGAACATGTGATGGTGCACTTGGAGTGAGTATTACAGGTGCATCTAGTGAGGATAATTCATCTCCCGTACCATTATTTGTGGAAGGATTGACTAAATCTGAATTCTTAAAGGGTGAGGTATCTCGTAAATATTCCTTTAGAAACAAAGTCTTAACATTCCTTTTTGATTTTATTTGGCACGATATGGATGATCCTGAGTGGGTAGAAGCACAAGGTGAAAAACCTATTTTTATCCCTGTTGGCCGAGCTAAGTTTCGAGGCATGCCTTTTTATCCTCATATTTTTCCATTTCAATTTTTCAAATTAGGTTCTGTTTGCATTATTGGTTTTCCAGGTGAAATGACATCAATGGCAGGAATACGATTAAAAAATACAATACTCAACACATTCACAGGGACAGAAGTAAAATATAGTATACTTAATTGTTATGCAAATTCATTCGCTCATTATACAACTACCAAGGAGGAATATAATCAACAACATTATGAAGGTGCAAGCACCTTGTTTGGTCCAAATCAATTAGAAGCAATACAGCAAGAATATAAAAAAATAGCTGAAATGATAAGAGATAATGAAACTATTCCTCAAGGTGTACCTTTTCCAAAGTTTTTAAACAGACTGAAAAGATTCCGTACACGAGTGAAATTTGATGATGACCCTATGGGGAAAGATTATGGTGATGCTTTAACTCAACCAAATCTCTCTTATAAATGCGAAGAAAAAGTGGTTGTGGAATTTATTGGTGCTAATCCTAGAAATAGTCTTAGAACGATGGAGACATTTCTTGAAGTTCAAAGAAAAACAAATGGTGATTGGGAAACAGTTTACAGAGATTTAGATTTTGAAACGCAATTTTATTGGTTAAGAAAAGGAATTGCTCATTCTATTATAACTATTATTTGGAATATTCCAAAAACTGAGAAACCAGGTGAATATAGAATCGTACACAAAGGAGATTCCAAATCACGATGGACAAAGCAAATAACTCCTTATATTGGAATTTCTGATTCTTTTGATGTTTTATGATTAAAATCTGATAAAATTATGGAATTGGTGGGCCCAGCCGGATTCGAACCACGAAAAATCAGTAGATAATATAATTTCAAATTAGTAATAATTTCTCTGAGATTAGCTTTATATAATAATTATCAACTTTAGCTTTTACAAAATCCTTATTGAAAAATTTAGTAGCAGTTTGTATATATACCATAAATGCTAATTGGCGAGTAAAATTATAAACTTGCTTTGTCAGTTCCTTTCCCAATGGAAGTGGATCTCCCTCTTTAATATCTGTAAGTCTAGATACTTGTATGAAATCTTTTGATACTCTTCCACCATTATGAACAATGCAATGTCTTATCTGTTCAATTTCTTCTAATAATTGCTTTACATCCTTTGTAATTTGAAATTTATATCCAGCCTTTTTAGTTAAATAATTTATATATCCAAGAAAAGATTTCCAACTATAAACTCGCTTTTCTATAATCCAGTCCAATATTCTATCCCTATTCTCCACTACTTCTGATACTGTAATGACTTGATTCTTATCATCCTTCGAAATCAAAATATCTGGTTTTATCTCTAGAATAATTCGAAGAATATCCCTAAGGTATGCTTCTAATAAGGTATAGTAAACTAGAAATTCTTGAATGAAGTGTGTTCTTTGAAAACCGATTAATCCACCTCGAATTTCTTGTAGATTTTTACTTGCTGATATATAAAATGTTGATTCCAATTTTCTTAGAACGAAGGGATTAGTAAATCTATCATTCCTAATTTTATCAACTAATGATTTTGTATCTTCTCCTTCATCCACCAACTTCTTGTATTCTTTTTCTAATTTGTCTATCGTTTCTTGATAAATATTCATTTCTTCTTTGATAACAAATGGAAGATTTTCCATATCTTCAAAAACAAAATTTGTTACATATGATATAACATTAATATCATTCACATTAATTATGAAATTTATATATTTATCAAGCAATTCGCTGAAACTCAATGCATTCCTTCCCGAGATATATCATTCTGATTTACACTACTAAAAATGTGTATAATAAGGTTAGTGAAAAAAAAATTAGATAAGCTAGAGTACAAAAATATAGAACTCAAACTTAGATAAGAAAAAAAGTGGTGGGCCTAGGCGGATTTGAACCGCCGCATTCCCGGTTTTTGCGGCTGAGGAGTTCTTCCTTTCACCTTATCAGCCGAGCACGCTAACCAAGCTGCGTCATAGGCCCTTGTCAATTTTTGATGGATGTCTTTTCAAATTTGATATATTTTCCTTAAAAAGTTTTACTATGTTGTGTTTTAATCTTTAGACTTGACAATTTTTATAAAGAATATCAATTACTATTACATGGGATTTGTTTTGAGGAAAATTCTATTCTGTTTGCTAATTATTAATTTGTTCTTTGTTAATGGAAGTTTTATTGGTGAATCATCCACTTATTCATCAAATATAGAAATCGGTCAGTCTTTCACTTACGAAATCATATCATCAAGTTTAGATGTAAGTCATAAACGTGAGCATCTTGTAAAAGATGATGTATTTCAATACGATTTACAACAATTTTTGATTACTAGTCCAATAACTATTTCAGTAGTGAATATAACCGAATTAGTTGTAAATTATACCTTCTCTTGTCAAGATTATAATGTTAGTAGATTAAGTCCTCTTCTCCCTGAAATGCTTAATTCTCTCTTTTCTGTTTATTTCAATAATTTGCTGTTCTTTCCTGAAAGTATTGCAACAAATTTTGTAAATAGTTATAATGAATTTGGTAATTTTAGTTCAAGTTATTATAGCAATGGCTTGCAACTTGATGCACTATTCTTCATATCAACAAACAATTCTTTGCTGACTTCAGTGCAAGAAAATCTCGCCTTTTATGAAACAGAGGAGAATTACAATATTGACAGTATTGACTTTGAGGTTGAAACCACTTATTTGGACTCAAATGGATTAATATACATGGAAGGATGGTTTTCAGGAGTTATTGATTACAATAAAGTGAGATCAGTAGTCAATAATGGTTTTCAATTAGTTTACAACAAAACATCTGGATTACTTTATGGTTTGCGGGTTAAAGGTTCGTTTGATGGAGTTTACACGAATTTTGGGATAACTTGTTACACTGAGTTTCACATGGAATTACTAAACTATGATTTACCTGATTTTTCATTATATGATCACGTAACCCCTGTTTTTGGTTCATACTTCATCTATTTTGGGTTTGTATTAGTTCCAATAATTATCTTGAGAAAGAAGATTACGAGAAACTAGTTTTTTCTTTTTCAAAATATGTCGCATTAAGTATCTTTTTATTGCGTTATTCCAAATTTTAATATAATTTACCTAGAAACTAAGGTTTAAAACAAACCATACATAACATAAATGTGAATTTAGAAAGCTAATTAAATATTAGTGCATAATTCATTTGTGTATAAAAAAAATTAATGTAGGGAACTAAAAAATGTCTGATGATACAGGTCAAGTGAAAGCGATTAATGCTATATTGAAACTCGTTCTCCTCGGAGATGGTGCCGTAGGAAAAACTACCTTACGTAGAAGATTTTTGGGAGAAGGTTTCAAAGCAGGATATTCCGCAACTATTGGCGCTGATTTCGCAATTAAACGTATTAATCTTGAAAATTATCGATTAACATTTCAAATTTGGGATTTAGCAGGACAGCAACGTTTTGCTGCTGTCAGAGAATTGTATTATAGAGGATCTAGAGGTGCGTTACTTGTTTTTGATGTAACCAATCCGAGTTCCTTTAACAATCTCCCCAATTGGTTAGAAGAATTATGGAAGAAAGCTGGTCGAGTTCCTATGATCCTTTGTGGAAACAAAATCGACCTTCGTGATGAAGTTCCTAAGAGTATTCCTCCTGAGTTAGGTCAAGAGTATGCTCGAAGACTCTCTGCAGCTTTAGGTTATGAAGTTCCCTATATTGAGACCAGTGCAAAAACTGGCGAAAAAGTCAATGAAGCATTCTTCCTGCTAGGGTTGAGTATTATTCGAACTGTAAAACAACCCAGAACAATTCTTGAAGGATGATTATCCTTCAATCAATCTCTTTTTTCTTTTCTTTTCAATTTCACTATTTTTATTGCTTAATTTGAAATACATAATTAATTAAAAACCTAAATGTTTTTTTACACAAACAGTGCCATAGCAAATTCTATATATAGGAAAAAAAACCCAAAATAACTATCGGTAAACAGTAATTATTAGTGTTTAAAATTGGAGCAGGAAACATCTTGAGTGATCCTCAGAAAAAATCAGTTTATAAAATTGTATTACTCGGCGACGGTGCAGTCGGTAAAACCAGTATTAGACAACAATATCTAGGCAAAGGCTTCAAAGAAGGTTATTCCATGACCATTGGAGCTGATTTTTGTGTGAAACGAGTCGAATTGTCTACTATGGTTATTACCTTTCAAATCTGGGACCTTGCAGGTCAACAAAGATTTGATGTTGTTCGTGAAGTGTATTATCGAGGCAGCAGTGGTGCTTTATTGGTTTTTGATGTTTCAAATGCAAGTTCCTTTGAGAACTTACCTGCTTGGCTCAATGAATTAACTAAGAATAATTACGAAAGAATTGTTCCAATAGTCCTCATTGGTAATAAAACCGACTTAAGGGGAACTGTTCCTTGCTTACCAAAAGAAGCTGGACAACAATACGCGAAAGCTCTCTCTGATTGGACTGGTTTCGAAGTTCCATATCTTGAAACTTCAGCTAAAACAGGTCTAAATGTTGATGAAGCATTTATGCTGTTGTCAAAGCAAATTGAATCTTTCCTCGATAAATATCAGCTTCGTGGATAGATTTCAGATTTCTTTCACATTTTTCCTTTAAAAAAGCTGAAAATGAAATTCTAAATTTTTTTGTATTTTCGAAGTTCAACCTTTAAGAAATCCTTTTTAATCGATGAATTTTTATTAAAGAAAAAATACTTCTATACAACGAAGTATAAAGGTGTATACCGTTGTCAAAGACTAGAAAGGCAGAAGAAAGAAAAGAGGATAAACCCTTTTTAGAAAAATTGCCGTCTAAAATCCCGTTTGCTCCAATTGTGAGAAGACCAGACTATCAACTACGACATGTAAGATTATCAGCTCCAACTGCTATTCCAATTCAACTAATTCTAGCGGTTGTCTTTATTGGACTATTCTTCATTTACATAGGTGGTTTCTATGACCTTGCTCAAGAACCTCCCGCCTTTGGTCAAAATGCTGATGGTAGTCCTATGGTAATCATTAAAGAACTCAATCATCAATTTCTAGTTGAAGGCATGGCCGCTGGTTTTCTAATGTTTATCGGTGCTGGTGGATTCTTCTTAATTCACTACTCCACACAATATGCATATTCCCAAAGGAATGCTACGATACTCTTAGTCATGGGTATACTGGTAGTTGTTCTAGCTTGGGTTGCAGTTGTATTCATTCTGCGGCAAAAAATATCATTCGATTGAATAATTAAAACAAGAATATAGCTTAGCTATTCCTTAATTCTTCTTTTATTTTGTTTAAATCGTTTAAAAATTAATTAAGAAAAATAAAGTGAAGGTAAGTAATTTAGAAATTAATTTTCTACACTAGCACTTACCCTATAACTAGCTTTTGAGATTATTCTTTTTTGAAGAAATTTTTATCGATAATTTCCATGAAGTCTTTCTTCTTCTTAGCACCTGAGAAATGACCGACATTCTCACCATCTTTGAATAAATAGAATGTAGGGACATATCTTATTTGAAACTTCATTGCTGCTTCTCGTTCCTGATCGGTATTTATTTTAGCAAATGCCACTTTTCCTTCATATGTTCCAGCTAAGTCTCGAGTAATTGGATCCATAATCTTACAGGGCGGACACCATGTTGCATAAAAATCAATTATCGCAAATTTATTCTCAGTTACAAATTCTTGAATTTCACTGCCTTTTAGTATTTTTACAACACCATTCGAATTTGGATTTGCTGTCATGATATCACTCACAATTTTCTGTTTTATTTTTTCTAGTTCTTTATCTTCTATCGTCATGTTTTAACTCCTCTTTTAATAAATTTGTTATTTATTAGTTATACATAACTCCAAAATGAATCGGAAAAATAATCTCCTATTCACAATAGACTATGTTAACAACATATTCGAAAATATATAAAATCTTCAAGTTAAATAATAAGAAAAAACCCAGTAATAATTTTATAATCTCAATTAACTTGCTTTTAACAACCAAAAAATTATAACTTTACATGGTTATGGAAAAAACGTAAATAATATAATCATCATATGTTAGATATATATAGGTAAAATCCATTGACAACTAAAGGATTGTTAATCTAAATGGCAGCTAATGAAGTTTGGTATATTGTTGGTATAGGAGCTATTTTTTTCACAGTAGTGGGATTTATATTATGGGATCAGATTAGGCAACAAAGGAAAAAGAGTAGTTTAGATCAAGGATCTCATGGCTCTCCCTCAAGTTTTGATAAAGAAAGCAAAACACGTATGATGACCAAATTGGATCAACGCGAATCTCGAATTCGTAGAGAGCGTATTTTAGAGGGTGGTACATTACCAACTTTAAATGAATTGGTTGTTTATTTCCCTTCTAAGAATGAAAAAATCACTACTGCTGAAGTTGATGTTCGAGGAAAGACTGCGATTAAATCCATTGTTTGGATAAATAATCAAGCAAGTTTTGTCGATGTTGATGGATCTTTTATTGGCACAGTGAAATTGTTCAAAGGGAAGAATCCTGTAGATATAGTTGCAATCGGTCCTTACGGTAATACTCTAACTTCCTCTTTACAAGTTAACTGTACTTCAAGAGATGCTCCTCCTCTTCAATCAACAAGCTCAACTTATCTCTTACCTGATCAAGCATTTGATATTAGACACGATGTTACATCTGGTACTACTCAAACATCTGCAGAGGTATATCAAGGAGCTGTTCCAGAAGATAAATTACTTAAAAGAAAACGTGGAAGGCAAGAAGATTCAGTTTTTCCAGTAGTTACACCAACTACTCAAGATTCTATAATTGTTCCTGAGAGTGAAATCGATCCTTCAGTCTTGGCAGCTTTGAAAGGAGAACCTCTTAGTGAAGAAACAATATCAGTACAATCGGTGGTTTCACTTGATGAAATAGAATCTGAAACAACTTTGGAAATAAGCGAATTAGATATACCTCCCATCCCTGAAATACCAAAAGATATTATTGAAGATGAGATTCCAGAAACACCAGCAATTATAGAAGATGAAAAAGCTGTAGAGGAATCAGTAGATCTTCTTGAAGAATTAGTGGAATCAGAAGAGAAATTTGAACCTGATGAAATGGTTCCAAAACAACCTGGTGAGAAAGTCGAAGAAGAAGAAGACGAATTCGAAACCATAGAACTTGATGAATTTAAACCTCTACATCAACAAGAAGAAGGAACACATGAACTTGAGATAGAAACAAAAACACAAAAACTCGATGATGAGCGCTCCACCATAATCTTACAGCACAATGGTATCTTAAAAAGCGAAGACGGGAAAGTCACTCAAGTCCTAAAAATTGAGAAAAGGATTGAATGCATTGATGGAAAATGGTATTCGACATTAGGTATTGCAAATATCTCTGATTTTGAATTAAAGAAACTAGAATTAATTGAATTTATTTCAAATACTATGGAATTATCAGATGATCTTCCCACAAATGTAGAAGATCCTGTAATTGACACCTTACCTGAAGGAGTCAAAGTTACCTGGATCGCCAATGATGTCAAACCACAAGCAAAAATTTTCCTAACCTATACTGAACAAGTTAATCCTTTAGAAGTAATAGCTGAGGAACAAGCAAAACCCAAAGTAATAATTAGAAAGTAAAATTGGAAACACTTTTCCAATATTATTTTTTCTTTTTCTTTAAAGCTTGATATTTTTTTAGAATTAATTCTAACACATTATTATCTGTCAAGATACCTTTAGGTGCATCTTTCACTTTGCGTAAACGAAGTGGTACAGTATCCATTCTATATGCCGTTCCTTCTGATTCTACCCCTGCAATTGTCACCGGAAAAACTACATCAGCAAGCCTAGTTGTTGGAGTTTCATAGGGATCAAGAACAATGAGAGGAATTCTTGCAAAATGTTTCATGATCTTCTTTGGAGAATTACCTACAGGATCAGATGCTACAATAAACGCAGTATCCGCTTCTTCTCGATCAAATACACCGGTTAGAGAGAATTCTCCAGGATTGTATTGAGGAAACCCTCTTGTAAGGGATACTGCAAATGGGTACCCTAATGTCCAAGTTAGGACATTTTGAGCCCCAGTAACATTATAGTGTCCTCTTAGTGGCATAACATAGAATTTTGTATAATCGTTTAAATCTCTCACAAGGCTAAGTGCTGCATCCACATTTCTATGTTTACCTTTTGTTGAGGCTAAACCAAGACCAAAGAAAAGAACACCATGTTTGGCTTTCTTCATGATCTCAACTAATTCCTTTATTTTCTCAACAGAAATTCCAGAAACTACTTTATCCTTGATTTCTCTCCCTCTGACAATTGCTCTTACCGCACTTATGAATTCAAAATCGCCATCGGGTTCAATTTGAAGGAAAAGATTAGCTAATCTTGCTGTTTCTGTCATTCTAATATCTATTACAACAACAGTTCTTTCTTGGAAACCTTTCTCTCGGAAATATCCTCGAGGAAAAGTTGTATATCGACTCATATGTCTCGGGTGGGCTTCCATAGGATTGCAGCCAAGATAGATAATTAAATCAGATCTATTGCGAACCTCTCCTAGAGTACATCCTGCAAGTCCAATTTCTTGTATAGCTAAAACAGACGGACCATGACATACAGACGGACAATGATCCCAAATAGCACCAACCTCTTCAGCTAGTTTGATGCTTTCCCTATGAGTATCAGCATCAGTTGATCCAAAACCATAAAAAATGGGATAATCAGCCTTAATTAGTATTTTCGCGGCTTGCTCTGCTGCTTTGTCATAACTTGTTTCTACTAGTTGGTTATCTTTCCTAATCAATGGTTTTAGAATTCTCTTTGCTTTTTTTCGTCCTTTGACTTTTGCTGCTCCAAGTTGGCAAGCATTTCTAACCTCTAAAATTTCATTGTTCTCTACGACAACCTCGAGATCATCACATAAACTACCGCAAAAAGGACAGACAACATCCGTAATTACTTTCATGTAATAACCTCATTTTTCCTTATTTTTTTCTACTAACAATTTTGCTATTAGGTCATCTACTTCTAGAACAGATTTTTTTGTTTTCTTTATTGTGGCTTTTACACCTTTAAAACGAGGTACTCCTATTCCTGCTTTTCCGGGAGGAATAATCCAATTTGCATATATTCCCAACGGAATGAATATTATTCCTTTATGTGGAGCATCCTTCGATTCCCTTGCTTGTACAACTATTTTTCCTACTGATGTTTTGACTTCAACATTTTGATTTGCTACAATTCTTAGTTTATCCATATCATGAGGATCCATAAAACAAACACCTGTAGCTTCTCTTGCTTCCTCTGAAATTTTGATACCTGATAAAGTAATTCCTTGTTCAATTGTTCGTCCAGTAGTTAAGATTACTTCAAGAACATCAATAGGTTCAGACATAACATTTACCATTCATTCTTTATCCATTTTAACAATTGCTATTTATTGTTTATAGTATGTTAAAACGTCTTTGATAATTTTTCTGCCAAAGTTGCTCTTTGAATTTCAGAATTAATGCTATTGATAACATGATTAAGTATTATTACTTGTACTCCTGCTGTTAACATATCCCAGGAATCAATATATGGAGCTAAATAAAGAGAAATATTGCTGTTATCGGATATAAGATTCATTTTCATAGAATGAATAACTACCTTTGTAAAATCATCATTATCTTTAATTCTGGTTAAATTGTCTTCCCTAATATCATCAATTAATCCATCAATGAAATGTAATCTACCTTTTATGTAATTTTTAAGAGTGAATAAAACATCATTCAATCTGTCTATACTCACTTTTTTGATATCAAAAGTTTTGAATCTTTCTGAATTTGAACCCGATTGTTGTAAAACTAGAGCTTCAACTAGAAGGGTTGCCTCATCTAAAGTATGTATGAGTTCTTCTTCCGCTTTGTCAATTCGCGGTTTTAGATATCTTCTAGCCTTAAACATGTAAATCGCCGATTTTTGAATAAGCGAATATTATGGTACTATATAAATCCACTTTTAGGGAATGATTTTTGCCAAAGACATTTTAGTCAGGAATTTATTAGACAGTCATATCTTTAATGAATTAAATAGCAAGATATATGAGTGAAAAGTCAATTTAACAAAAGTGAGTGTGAATTTTGCGACCACATGAACGAATAACATATCGCATAACTATTGACGTTACAAAATGTAATGGGTGCAACAATTGTACGACTACTTGTCCGGTAAATGCTGAACTTGTTAAGCGAAAAGCTTTGGATACTGGAGAAGATGCTCGAGTAATTGCAATAAAAAATGGCGTTGCTGCTGTTATCAATCCCTTTCGCTGTGACGGTTGCGGAACTTGTATGATTGTTTGTCCTGTAGATTGTATCGATATTACCTTTATTCCCTTAACCGAGTATGAAGATACACAAAAGGAAAAGTCCAAAACATAATTAAATGTGAAATTAGAAGAAATTGGCGTTTTAAAATGACTCGTGTTTCAACTGTATCTAGAAAGTCTAATCAGTTAGTCACTGAAAGGAAGGAAAGACACTCAACAACCTCCTTAATTTTAGACATAGATAAATGCACTGGCTGCAATATCTGTTGGACAATCTGTCCTCGAGATGCAATTGAACGTGGTCCAATTGGAGCTTCGATTAGAAAACGGGTTGTAGCTCCTCCAATTAGAATTAATTATCATAGATGTATTTTCTGTGGGCTTTGTGCTTATATTTGTCCATTTGATGCATTAACATTAATGATTAATAATAAACCAGCAGAGAAAATTAAGCGAGGTATCTCTCTACCTTATCTAGAAGGGGATCGTGTTAATTGTAAGAAAACTGGTGGTACTGCTCTAAAATATCTTGAGGGTGAAATTAAAGTAGATAGTAAACGATGTCCAGGTGGTTGTTCCACCTGTATTGATGTTTGTCCGACTGATTGCTTGTCTCTACCTGTTGCTACGAAAGATAAACCTTGGAAAAAAACACCAAAAGTGAAAGTAGTTGAAGAAGATTGCTTGTTTTGTGGCGCTTGTTTATTTTCATGCCCAACCAAAATGGCAATAAAAATAAAACGGACATTTATTAAACATAGTGAGGAAGGTTCAACTAGTCAAGTATGGAAAAACATGGAAGAAAAATTACTAAGACCTGTCCGATCTCGTGATTGGTTTTTTGAAGAAAAAATAAAATCTTCTCATGGTGGTGAAGAAAAATCAGCTCCCAAAAGAAAAGAGCTAAAGGAATCATAATCAAAAATGGTTTAGTCTTTGATCCCGCAAATAAAATTGATGGCGAGAAAAAAGATATTGTCATAATCAATGAGAAGATAGTAGATCCTTCTCAAATAAGATCGGATATTAAATTCAAAACCATTGATGCTACCAATTTAGTAGTGATGCCTGGAGGGGTTGATATTCATGCTCATATTGCTGGACCGAAAGTCAATGCTGGTAGATTATTGCGACCTGAGGATCACATGATTGATACACATAAGAAAACTCCATATGCTCGTGCTGGAGTTGGTCGATCCGTTCCATCCACTTTCTATACTGGTTATGCTTATGCAAAACTCGGGTATACTTGTGCTATGGAACCTGCTATGCCCCCATTAGAAGCACGACATACTCATGAGGAATTAATGGATATACCAATAATCGATAAAGGTGCTTTTACTTTACTCGGCAGCAATTGGTTCTTACTTGAACGAATTAGTAATATGAAAATAAATGAAATGTGTGCTTTTGTTTCATGGTTACTGTATGCTTCAGGTGGACATACTATTAAACTAGTCAATCCCGGAGGGGAAGAAACTTGGGCATGGGGAAAAAACGTCTGTTCTTTGGATGATAAGATAACTTATTTCAAAGCTACACCTCGAAAAATCATAAAAACATTAGCAGAAGTAAATGAAAAATTAGCATTACCACAAACGATTCATCTTCATACAAATAATCTTGGAGTGCCTGGTAATTACGAAATTACTAAGGAAACTATGGAATGTCTTCGCGGTATAAAATCAAAGAAAGGGAGAGAAACCAATGTACATATCACACACATTCAATTCTCATCTTATGGTGGGAAAGACTGGCGGGATTTCCGTTCTGAGGCTCCTGAGATTGCTCATTATATTAACAAACATAAGCATGTTTCTTGTGATATCGGACAAATTGTATTCACCAATACTACTACTATGACAGCTGATGGCGCGTGGGAATGGGCTTTAAGAGGAATAACCGAAAACCTCGCCTGGTCGCCAAGATCAGGATCAAAATGGATGAATGCTCAAGTTGAATTGGAATCTTGCGCAGGTGTTGTTCCTTATATTTTTAGAAGAAGGAATTCTGTTAATGCAACTCAATGGGCTATTGGTTTGGAAATATTGTTATCAATAAATGATTTAACAAAAGTCAATATATCAACAGATCATCCAAATGGTGGACCCTTTACTTTTTACCCCCTTATTTTTAGTTGGCTTATGAGTCAGAAAGCACGAGAAAACCTCCTTAGTCGCGTTGATAAAGCTGCCACTGAAAAAAGTTCTCTTAAAGATATAATTAGGGAATTAAGTCTTAGTGATATTGCACAGGTTAGTAGAACAAGTGCAGCAAACATTCTAGGATTAGAAGATAAAGGTCATTTAGGAGTTGGTGCTGATGCTGATGTTGCCATCTATGAATTTAAGACTCCGCTTGATAATTTAAATGTTGATTTTAAGGCTATTGAGAAAGGATTTTCAAATGCAAAGTATACCATAAAAGATGGAGAGATTGTTTACCAAGGAGGAAAAATTGTCGCTAGTCCTCAAGGACGGACTTATCGCGTAAAAGCTGAAGTTCCTGAGTCTTGGACAAATTCGATTCAAGATGCCATAGAAGAACGTTTCCGGCAATTCTATACTGTCAATCTAAATAATTATGCTATACAACAGGACTACTTTCCTAGAGAGGAATTAATCGTAACTAAAGTAACATAAGAAGTTTGGTTGGTTTAATAATGACAAACATAAATTTAACCTTAAAAAATTCAGCAACAAAATCGAATATACCAATCGAAGCTGAAATAATTACTCCAGACAACTTCTTTAACAAGGACTTAGCAGAAATTGGTCAATTATCCATCTGGCGTGGAAACAAAGAATTAACAATAAGTCAAATTTTCACTATTTCTGGGGATCATAAGAAAAGTGAAGATATTACAAACCTCAAAATTAACCTAAAAGGTGATTTGTCAAAAATCAAACGAATCGGTCAAGAAATGACTGATGGATCAATAGAAATCATAGGTTCAATTGGAATGCATTTAGGAACCCATATGTCCGGCGGAAAAATTGTAGTGCAAAATGATGTTGGAGATTTTGCAGGAGCAAATATGGAAGGTGGAGAAATACACATACTAGGAAATGCCGGGCACTATCTTGGAGGTTCTGTAAGAGGCGATTGGAGAGGAATGTCAAACGGGAAGATAAGAGTTGAAGGTAATATCGGTAATGAATGCGGAGTTTGGATGAGGAAAGGGATTATCGAAATTGGGGGAAATGTCAATATGTTTCTAGGTATGCATATGCACAACGGGGTAATAGTTGTAGATGGTGATGTGGAGGAACGAGCTGGAGCTGAAATGACTGGGGGCATCATTGCAATTAAAGGGAAACTCAATAAAAATCTGCCATCATTTGAATATGTAGGTAAGAAAGAAGATTTAGAAATTGATAATTATGGTAAAATTGTTGGTAGTTTTCTTGAATTTAAAGGTGATTTCGCTGAGCGAAAACAAGGCTCGATGTTTCTTTTAGAAGATAAAAACACACATTTGCTTTAATTGCTATCCTTTCTGTTTTGTGAGAATCTAATTATTCTATATCGAACCAGTATAAACGCTTCGTGATGCTACATCATAAATTGTTTCCAATAAGTTCAAGTTAATAATATCTTGTTCAAAAGATATGATTCCATGTGCGGAAATTACAATGTCAAATTGGAAATCCACTTCTCTTAGAGTAAGACTAATTTTATGATTCTTTGGTTTATACATTTTCAAATTATCAAGAAAGAGCTTATTGTCACTAATAAGCACTTCAAGGTTACCGGATAGATTCTCATCAATACCAAGATCACTGATTGTGAGAGATTGAGGAGTGATCTTTAACCTTGTTTTTGAAAGTCTTACATAGAACTCCAATAAATTAAAATCACATGGTGAAAAACGAAGATTAATTCGTTTACTAAGAAAATTAATAGTTCTTTTTATGTGTGACTTTTTACCTGTGAAAAAGCAAAGGAATATTCCTACCGGTGTTTCTAAATCAACAGGTGGGTCTATAATTTTTATTGCAGTGTCATCGTACACAATCATAGTTTCAGATCGCATTGATGGTAGTGTTCTGTGAGGAAAGGCAAATCGTCTTTCATGCATAGTGTAATACTTGCCCTGGAAGAAGCTACTTGCTAAAGGATCAAAGGTAATAAACTCAGTATCTATTGCTGGATTTCCGAAATCAATACTTGCAAACTGCTCTTCAGTAAGGTGTTCTTCACCGACTAAATAGCCCCAATATAATGCGATGGTGTTCAAAGCAATCAACTCTTATGTTTACAAGGTTATAATAGAAAACCGTCTTAATAAAAATTTCATATGAGGACATGATTTATCCTTTTCAGAAATCAATTACCTAATTCATATAGCGTTCTGCTGCAGAAGGCTCTTGTTCTTCTTCTTCATCTTGTATCATTTTTCTTCTAATTCTTGCTGAAATATAGACTCCACCAATTCCAAATAGCAATATGAAAATTCCCGAGATTAATCCAATTACCCATGGTTGTATATTACTTAATTGATAGTTATACGTTATATTCAAGTCTGCTGCTAAACTGTTTGGATTAAAGAAAACAAAATAAATTGATCCATTTATATCCGTTGTAGTTTTACCACTATCTTGGACTCCACTATAGTACCCGAGAGTCTCAAAATAAGAAAATCTCTCACTCAAACTTTGACCTTGCATTGTGTTGAGTTGCTCCTTAGTAACTTCTCGTCCTTGAACAGATAAGTCGGAAACCCATTGATATTTTGTTATTTGATTCACAGTGAGATTATCTTCTTGAATAAAAGTCCAACTTTGAAGAGGTAATGAATAATTCTTGTTTATAGGACTTGTTGTGTCTTCACTCTTTACTTCCATAAATGAAACCACAGAAGCAAGAACAAACATGAAAGTAATTAGTAGAATTATACATGAAATATTTCTCTTCTTTTTTAACATATATTAAAAGAAAATCACCAACATAAAAAAATTTGGGACGAATGCTATTTTTTTGCTTAGTAAGAACGATGTAAAGAAAAGATGTGTTTTCATAGTTTTCCATTAAAAATCAACAAATTCTTTAGAAAGAGTTTTTAAGTTCTTTACTAATATGGAGGAATACCAAGTTTATACAAATGACATAAACTTACTGACTCATTACAGTCGAATTAGATTCAAATTAAGGTGGAACATAAAACATGTCCAAGGAAAAAAAACCTAAAGCGAAGAAACCCGCGAAAACTGAGGAAAAAGCAAAAACAACTAAAACTACCAAAGCAGCCAAAGCAACCAAACCAGAAGCAAAACCAAAAGCAAAAACAACTAAAGCAAAGCTAGAAGCAGAACCAGAAGTTAAGCTAGAAGCAGAACCAGAAGTTAAGCTAGAAGCAGAACCAGAAGTTAAGCTAGAAGCAGAACCAGAAGTTAAGCTAGAAGCAAAACCAGAAGTTAAGCCAGCTGAAAGTAAAGTAAGAATAAAACCTGAAAATACCATTTTTGTTGGTAATAAGCCAGCTATGACTTATGTTTTAGCAATAATGACTTGCTTTAATGAAAACAAGGCTAAAGAAGTAAGAATCTGTGCAAGAGGTCGTGCGATTAGCACTGCAGTTGATGTAGCTGAATTAACTAGAAATAGATTTATGTCTGATCTTAACGTTAAGTCAATCGTAACAAGTACAGAACAAGTTGTACGAAGAGAAGGCGGCGGAGTAGCCAACGTTTCTGCTATTGAAATCACTTTAGCGAAATAGATTCCTTCTTTTTCTTTAATTTTCTTGCTTTTTCCTTTTATTCTTTCTTTATTAATTCATAGGAGAATTAATAAATCTCTAGTTAATTGAGAGATTACTTAAATTGTGATTTATCCAACCACTGTTGGTGTTTCTGATAATGAAAACTGCAATATGTGCATTTTGTGCTCAAACAGGGATGCTCTGTAAAGACTGTCAAACTAAATTGGCAGACGGCGATATTACCGATAATGACATTAAAATTGCTAAAACAGCAATTGATTTTGAGAAAAATCATCCAAATGCTTCTAAAGTATCTATTATAAAAACCATTGAAAGACCGGAATTTATTCTTATAATTGTTTCTCAGGGATCAAGGAGATTCTTAGTTGGAGGAACGCAAGATTTTGACATACGATTAGAACGAGTTCTAAATAAACCAGTAAAAATAATGGAAAAGAGTAAAAATAAAAGAAATGCTATTGATGAAATCTTTTCTCCAGCTTTAATCAGTGGAATAAATACAGTTTTTGTTCCTACTCGCTCACCAAATCCCGGTCAATCATCTGTAGAAGAAGAAACTATAGTTGTATTTTCTCCAGATGAAAAAGAAAAGCTACCAGGTAAACTAAGTGATTTAATTGATCTAGTAAAACTTGTAACTGGTGAAGATATAAGAGTCGAATTTCGTTAATAGATGAAATTGCTTTTTTCTATTATATAATCAATACTTGAGTGGATTCGTTTTCATTAATTCCCGTAAAACAACAGTTGCATAGGAACCTCTTTGTAATGTAAATTGGGTGATTACATATGCTTGATTCTCTTGATTTGAATCAGCTGTATATGTGAGATTGTTAGCTTTTAAAGCAATAGCTCTACTAGAACCTGAAAATTTGTGGGTTTTCAAATACTTCACCATAAAATCATCAAGTTTGATACCATCTTTTTCTAGCAAAGATTTTGTATAATCAGATAATACGTTATCAGTGAAATCCGTCTTATACCCAATTATAGGTAAGACTGTATTATTATTTTCTAGTTCATCTATTGAATGGTGGGATAAATCACTATAAAGGCGTATTCTTTCTGATAGAGTTAAATTCCAAATATATGACTGATACGCATGGAAGAAGATTCTTTGTAGATTCTTTGGCAAAACGCAAAATGCTCCAAGAAAATCTCTTGGGCTTTTACTTAAAATTTTTAAAATCTGCTTCTCAAAAATCATGCTGCTAGGAAGCAATCTTATAGTTTCTTTCGGATCATTGGTTTCCTGAAATGTTTTTCGAGCAAGATTTGTTGCTTCAGCTTCTTCATCAGTTGTATAAGAAATATAGAGTTGAATTGCTTTCTCAATTTCTCCGAGTAATAAGAATTTGCCAATGATATGGGAAATAGGTCTGCGAGTTCCAAAACGTTGATGTCCAAAATAATTCGGTATACCGTTAAATTCATCAATTTCAGATTTGATTTTCTCGATTTTTTGACTGGCAAGATCTTTTGATTCATTTATTTCTCTTATTTTAATTGTGAAATGATTTCCAAATAAATTCCCAAGATATGTTTGGTATATGGTAGTTCTTGGAGATCGAATCTCAATTCCTCTCAGATCTAATTCAGTGAGTTTTTCAGGGGGTACTCGCCAGATTGTTGCTTTTTGTGCAGTATATGCGGTTTTATCTTTTGTACCAGCAACATTGATTTCACTTTGTTCTCGATTTAGAGCTGAAGATATTTTGTATAAAGCGTTATGACTTTCAGTATCTATTTTTATTAGAATAAATTCAGTATATAATCCTGGTTCATTTTCACCTAATGAAAAATCTGGGTCATCAATTGGTATTTTTCGTCCATCTGTCATGATTTCTTCTACTTGGAAATCATAGGCTGTTGTACGTAATTTTCCATCTATTCCATCTGTTTTAGTACAATAATAGAGTATACCCATTTTTTTCTCAATAGGGTGACTTTCTCTTAATTCTCCTGGTACCATACAGATCTCCTAAAAGCGCTTTTTAGAGTAGTTTAAGGTTAGATGTAATTTTATCTATAATATTATTAGGTGCTGGACCTATCGCTACTGCCGTGGCGGTTCCGGGTGGTAGTTCTGTAAGTCCTGCATCGTTTACAAAAGAACATGGGAGATTCCCACTTCGAGCTTTTTGATAGACTAATTCCAATTGCTCTTTAGATGGTATTTGCACTGCAACTTTTTTCTGTCCTTCTGAAAACCAGCTTTTCACCCATTTAAGCTTCGTTCTCTTAGCTTCTTCAACAGAAATTACTGCAGCATGAGCTGCTTGGATTGCCATCTTACCTTTTGACATTTTGAGATCTGTGCGTATAGCAATAATCATTTTGTATTGAAACTCTTCAGTTCTCATCTGTCAATCACATCTCTCTTGAATTTTGATTCTCTTTATAATTCTTATTAAGATTTAATGATTTCAAGTATTAAAAACAATCTAGTGAAGATGATTCTTGTTTGATACTATAAAACCAACAACTTAAGAATGAATAAATAACTTACATCTTATATATTAACTATAACAAATAAGAAAAGATCTAACAATAATTTTTGAGGTTCATGATTTGGAGTCTGATGTTGCCATTGTTGGAGCTGGACCAATTGGTTCCTTGGCTGCTTTACATGCCGCTTATAAAGGAGTTAAGGTCTCAGTTTTAGAACAAAGAAAGGAAATTGGCATACCAAACCATTGTGCAGGATTACTGAGTGTAAATGGTTTAATGCTACTTGGTCTAAATAATCTGCCTCGTAAAGTTATTCAGAACTCAAAAGTAATGGGTGCGAAATTTTTTTCTCCTTCTGGTCAAGTCTTTTCAATAAGAAGAAAAGAACCTCAAGCTTATGTTATCAATCGTGCATTATTTGATCAACATCTAAAACAGAAAGCTGAGAGTGCAGGTGTTGATTATTTAACAAGCAGAAAAGTAATGGATGTAAATTTTGAACGAAAAAATAAAATCCTAAAATTCGAGTGTCTTAATTTAAAACAGAATAAAAAGGAACAACATACAGCTGAAGTAGGAATTATTGCTAGTGGTTCTAAGAGAAATTTGCCTCGAGATGCTGGATTTAGAAAAATTCCAGCTAAGAAGTATCTTATTGGTTATCAGTATGATGTTGAAAACATTTCTGATCTAGATAGTAGCATGGTTGAGATTTACTCGAGTAACAAGCTAGCTCCAGGATTCTTTGTTTATATTATACCTACTTCTCAAACCTCAGCAAAAGTTGGTTTAGCTTCGAGAGAAAAATTAGCTATCAACAATCTTAATCAATTCATTGAGAAATCTCCTTTTGTTAAAGATAGATTTGTTAACAGTAAAATTGTAAAGAAGAATAGTGGTAGAATTATCATAAATGGATTATTGAGAAACACATCAGCAAATGGACTCCTAATAACAGGTGATGCTGCTGGACAAACAAAAGCAACAACAGGTGGAGGAGTGATTACAGGGGGGATAGCAGGAATTATTGCGGGTGAAGTTGCTGCAGAATCAGTTCATTTTCAAGACAACAGTAAAAGATTTTTGAAAATGTATGACGATTTATGGAAAGATCAATTATTGCCACAGTTTAAATCCATGGCTTTCTTTAGATGGTGTGTAAATCGATTATCAGATAAAGCAATGGAAAAAGTCTTTCAAACTATCATTGAGAATAACATTGCTGATTTAATTGTTGAGAAAGGAGATATAGATAGTCAATCAGAAGTCTTACGAGCTCTATTAAGACATCCTGCAATTCTAAGATTAGTAATTAGGGTTTTACCACATTTGCAATTCTAGTAAAAGAAAGAAAAGAAACCTCAAAACCTGAGGTTTGTATTATTGAATTGATCTTTTGATGAATTATTTCTTCATAATAAAACCAGTGTAACCAGGTGCTGGTAAATCTTTCATGGTTAATAATCCGGGATTTGCTTCAACCACTTTCGGAATAAGATTCACAATCATAGAAGCTGTACCAACATCACCATGAACTCCACCGATGATTTTCTGGTTTATTCCTGGTACTCCTTCAATAACAATACTATCATATTCTTCGTGATCACCTGCATATGCAAAGAAATCAAGAATTATGATTTCTTTTCCACCTTTTGTAGCAACTCCTCTGCTATGTAATCCTCTAACATAACCTTCTGGAACTCTTCCAAAGGGACTATCGAATTCTTTCTCTGTTATCATTGGTTTTGGTGGAAATTCGACAATTTCATCTACTTCAAACCCTAAAGCTGAGACAATCATTTGAATTGATTCTTCAAGTCCTACATGTCCTGTGATTTCTTTATCACTGATTTTCTTGTTAAATTCGCCAATTGTTAGACTAGTACCGATTTTCTTTTGGAATGGTATTCTTCTTCGACTCGAATTCATCATTCGAGTTACATGGATTTTTTCTACTGTTTCACAAGGAGCTGTTAATACTATTGGTAATAAATCCATAAGATACCCGGGATTTATTCCTGAACCAGTAACAGTTACATTATTCTCTTTGGCAATGGTATCAATTTTTGTTGCCAAGTCTGAATGGAAATCCCATGGATAGGATAATTGCTCACACATAGTGATGACATGAGCACCTGCTTCAACAACTTTGATTATCATTGGAGCAATGGTTTCAAAAAATGAAGAGGTAGCAATTATAACAACATCAACTTCATCGTTCAATAAAGGATCAAGTTCCTTTACTATTGATAAATCAGGGAGATCAGATGATCCAAGAATTTCACTCAGTTTCTTACCTTCAAATGCTGGATCAATATCTACGATTCCTATGAAATTTACATTATCTCGTTTCAAAAGGAGTTTTGTCACTAATTGTCCCATTGGACCGAATCCTACTTGAATTACATTGAATTTTTCGTCCATTAAAAAGCCTCGATTTAATCTGTTTTTGTTCTGTTGTAAGTATTAGCATTAAAATTTTTTGTATTTGATTTTTGAATAAAGTAAACTTGATAAAAATAAGGAAATTGGTGGCTCAGCTACCCCAGTTTTGCTCATTGTCTTGCACATAAGACTAGCCAGACCGTACGTCACATCATAGCCAGTGTATAATTGTTTTTAAAATCAATTAAGTTTATTGATAAATATCAGTTGTTAATTTGTTAAAACATATTACTCGGCACTAAAGTTATTAAGTTTGAATTATCAAAATCAATGTAATGAATGATAAAAACAACTCTAAAGAATTAATTTCAATTCCTGAAGTCTATGACTTAATTGCGGAAAGTTTTGATTCTAAAAGAAGACATCCTTGGAAAGAAGTTATACATTTTGTTCAGCAACTTCCTACTTCAAGTCGAATTTTAGATCTAGGGTGTGGGAATGCTCGTCATACAAGGGTCATGCTCGAGAGAAACCTCGATACGATAGGTTTAGATGTTTCATATAGAATTCTACAAACAGCAAAAGATAAAGAATTATCATTGGTAAAAAACAGGCTTATTAGTTTAATTAATGCAGATGCATTATTTCTCCCATTTAAGAATAAAACATTTAACTGTATTATAATGATTGCTGTCCTTCATCATTTTGAAGAATTAGACGATCGAATACTTGTTTTACGGGAAATCAAGCGAATCTTAACAGAGAATGGGATTTGTCTTATCAGCACTTGGTTAAAATCTCATCCAAGGTTTGAGAAAGAGGATTTACGTGAGTTAGTTCAATCAGGAAAAAAAGATATCATAGTCCCTTGGACACTTCCAAATGGAAAGAAAATCAAGCGCTATTATTATCTTTTTGAGAAAGAAGAACTCGAAGATTTAGTCTTAACACTTGGATTTAAAATTATGAAGAGTGAAATATCCAATCACAATTTATTTCTAACAATAAAGAAAGAATAATAGCTTTTCTCTGTAAATATGTAAAATACAATTAATTTAAGAATGGAATGTTCTAATTATTAAGTATATGAGTTTCGCAGCTTTTATTCGATTAGAAGTTAAAGAAGATGGTGGAACCTAAACATGATTAAGAAAATAAAAAGATTGTATTATCGAAGAAAAGCAGTAAGTCCAGTTGTTGCAGCTCTTCTCTTAATAGCTCTTACTGTCGCAGCAGTAGCAATAGTTTATTTTGTTATAGTCCCAATATTTCAGAGACACAGGATTGAAATTTCAATAGACAAAATTAAGGACACCAATAAGGATTCGTTATTTGACGAAATTTCATTATATGTTGTGAATACTGGAACAAAATCTGTAGAAATTGTAAATGTAACAGTTTGGACAGCAACTACCAGTACCCTGGCAATCCCGGATTTCTGGATTCCTCATCTGGATTGGGTTTTTGATATTGAAGCTCAAGCTATCTCGAATCCCTCTGAAATATATTATGCGAAAATTAATGGTGATAATCAAATTGGTTTGACAATTTGGGAAAATACCTTTTATCGTCTTGAAATTCAATACACAGGTAGTAAAAATGCCTATTTTAGCGATTGGGAATCCTTGAATGATCGAGTAGACCTCTTTGATATCCTAACCAATTTTTCGCAGTTTAATCTAACTGCCTCTGGTTTTGAGGGCACAATCGATGATCCAAGTAGAGCTGCAAATAACTATCTAACAAATGCTGATGGTGATGAACAACTTTTTCCAGATGCAGTCAAACTTCTTCCAGTGCTAGATGAAGCACAATTAGTACCATTTTATATTGGATCACAAATAGTTGTTTTTCACTCAATAAATGGTAACTTAACTGAACAACCACTCGTGCAAACTTTTGACATAAGTAGTAATCCATTCAGAGCCAGTAAATTTTTCATCTTAGGATTAGCAGGATCTTGGGGTGATTGGTTTACAGTTGGTGATTGGGCAGTGAATTTAACTTTTGTTTATACTGATGATACAACTGATAACTATCTTTTAAATCATTCATACGTTGATGATTGGTGGTATGATGCAAATCCTGGAGGTATTTGTATCTCTGCTCCTACAGGTGCTGTTACAGAAATAGATCTTGGTACACAAGCAGATACTCCTAATTCACATATTCATACCCACACAACTAGATTTTACTTGGATTATTTCAAATACCTTAAGGCTGTTATTTTTGCTGATCCTGGTGATGATCGCTCAGGTGGACATTTACTTTCACTAACATTCAGATAATTTAACAATCTAGCAATTCGCTAGATTCTTTTTTCTTTATTTTTAATTCTTTTTTCAAAATTATCAAGAACCGAAAGAATATATGTAAGAGTACATAATAATATAGTGCCAAAAGAAAATTAATTAATTAAGAAGAAGAACATCTTATTATAATTCATTGGTGTTTGCACTTATGTTGAAAACAATTAAAAGATTGATTAATAGAAGAAAAGCAGTTAGTCCCGTTATTGCTGCAATTCTCTTAATCGCTTTAACAGTAACTTCTGCAGCAATAGTCTATTTCTTAGTAATTCCTATGTTTAATCGAACAAATCTTTATGCTACTGTCCATGGCATAAAAGATAGAAACAAAGATTCATGGTACGATGAAATAACTCTCTTTGTTTCTAATATTGGAACAAGGGAAGTAGAAATTAGTCAAGTAATTATTTGGACTGTTGCAAGAAGTCAATTGGGTAACAAAAATCAATGGATAAAACATGAAGAATGGAATTTTACGATTGCTGGTAGTGCAATAGTTTCACCATCGGATCCGAAAACAGTAAAATTGCGTACCGATAATACCTTTGTAATTCCCTCAGATCAAATTGAATTAGAGTTATATGATGAGACTTATTATCGTTTAGAAATTTATCATTCCGGCCAAACAGCAGCTCAAATTTCTGACTGGGCACTCCTAAATGCGCAAGCAGATTTTGATGACGTGCTTGAAAATTTTGAAGTTTTTGATTTACAAGTTTATGGTTTAGAAGGATCTATTGATGTTCCAGGTTGGCCATCTAATAACTATTGGACAACTGGTGGTGATAACCATGGGCCATTACTGCCAGGACAATATGTTTGGTTGCCAGTACCAGGGCAAAGCGATTACGTGAAGTTCTATTATACTGGAAAAATCGTTATTTTTCATTCAGTTAATGGAAACCTAACAAATCAACCGACTTTGCAACAAATCAATAGAACTGCAATACCCTTCAGAGCAAACAAACTATTTCTCTTAGGATTAGCCGGTTCGTGGGGTGATGAGTTTGCAAATGGTGCTACTGCTCTAACACTTAATGTTACATATACTGACGGGAGTAGTGATATCTGGAATCTTGGACATGAATATATTGATGATTGGTGGTACAATTCCAATGCTGGTGCTAGATGTGTAAGTGTCCCATTTGGCATGATCAAAGAAATTGATCTTGGGAACCAACTTGATTCACCTTATCAACCGATTCATACTCATACTGCTAGTTTTTTAGTTAATGTGTTCAAATACATTCAATACATATCATTTATCGATCCTGGTAATGATGCAAGTGGTCCTCACTTAATCTCTATATCTGCTGCATGATAAAAAAGTACCAAATTTTTTTTAATTTCATGCAAGCAGTCTTAGATATTTTGGTAAAGGTTTTTTGAGGATTTCTAATACCTTTAAATCAGCTTCTAATGCATTGTCAGAAATCACTATTTTTCCCCAATGTTTTGCTTGACCAATCGTCGCTTCTCCTTCCAAAACTTTGGTTCCATCACAGATGTATAAATCAAATGGGGCATAGTTTTCAACGGCATGAAAAATTTCAACTACTGATTTATGCAAATCATTGTGTAAAGAATCTCTTTTTTCTGATTCTGAATCTTTTTGGTATTTTTCCTTAGGTGGCAAACCAAAGAAATTCTTTATTGCGTTTGATAAAAAGAATTCTCCTTCATCATCATCGTAGAACTTTATGACAGGCATTGATATTCTAATGTCAACTTGTTTCAACAATTTTGGTAAGTAATGTGTAACATTGTTTGATAATTCCACAGAATCACTTTCTTGCTTATTTAGATCTATGAATTGAACTTTGAAATCCTTTAATTCTTCAATTAATCCAGTTGCTTCAAAATTCTCTAAGGCATTAGAATGACTTGTTGATCCCTCTCCAATTATTATTTGTTGGGAGTTCAATTCACTTAAAAGCTCTACAACAGCTCTTATGATTTCTGTTGAAGTAGTAAAGGGAGCCGGTTTTGGATAACCCATGTTTGGCTTCAGTAATATTTTTTTGTTTTGCATGTGTCCAACAAAATTTTTCTGTTCCAGCCATTCGTAAAGATGACTCTTTAATTGCTTAGTATTTTCAATAATTGTAATCAATTTGCCTTGCCACAGTGATTTATTACTCTTGTTTCTTCAACTCAAAATCCAGTAAATCCAAGAATTTTATCCATTTAGTTTTTTTGATTCTGGCTCCAGCTGCTGAGGGATGACCACCACCACTTCCCCCGACTTCTGTCGCTGCTTTTCTTACAGCAATATTAAGGTCATAATTTTCATCTCTTCTTCGAAGAGACATTGAAATATCTTCACCAATAGAATTTCCACAAATCCCCACTGGTTTATCCATTGCCGTAGCAGCAAATAATGCCCCTTTACCTTTGAAACCTCCTCCAGTCGGTATATCCAAGATATAACCAATAAACTTCTTTTGCTTAGCATTTTTATGTACGTATTCTCTAACTAATTTCTCGATTTGACTTCCTCTCATTGCTCTATCTACTAGATTATTTAGCTCACTCGGTAGAATACCTAAAGCTAATCTTTCAATAATGCTTTTCTTCATTTTCATATCGTCGGATTCAGGAATTTCACCAAGACTTTGGACAATAATTGCAGCTTGGAAAGCTATACTTCGACCATCATAATCATTCATAACTTCTTGAGCAAATATTGAATCCATTACATAGTCACCAACAGCCCCAATTGCAGCTAAAATCCTATACTCCCAACTTAGTTTATCCTCAAAATGTAGATATGTTAATTCAGCAGCACAACCATCAAGTCTGTGAATTGTAATAGTTGCTGGAATGTCTTTCTTTTTTATTCCCTCTGGAAGAGGATGATGGTCTATGTATATTATTTCACTTCCGAGTTTTCTCAATCTTCTCATTTCTTGAAATGTTTTATTGTAATCTTCTTCATTAAGTGCAATGTCAGTAATGATGATTTTATCATATTTCTGATCGATTCTCTTCAAGTCATCATCTAAATTAAATGGTTTAGTTAACCAAATTCGTGCACCAGGATTAGCAGCTAAAGCAATTGCTCCTGAAGTCATTCCATCACAATCACCATGACAGAGAATTATCGTTTCACTCATTTACTTCACTCAACTTTCCAATATCTATTTCTTAAATCAAAATATGGATTTAATCCTCTTTTAACTCTATAAGAAACAAATATTTAAAGACCTTTGAGGTTCTTTGCCACTTAAACTTATCTGGGCGTATTCTTATGGATGCTTTCATACAACTCTTCGGATGGAAAATGAAACCTCATCCGGAACCTTATATTCTGTTTACTGAACATGGGAGCGAACAAGATAACATATTATTTCTAAAAAAAGGGAAAAGTGTTACTATAAAGGTTGAACCAGAACAAGAGAAGTTCTGCGTGGGTTTTAGTAATTCAGCAAGAAAACACGTAACTTGCCCAACTGTTGAGGTCCTACCTTTAAACAGAGTTCAATGCCAAAGATGTGCTTTATCAGAATTCTACATTTGCAAAGCTATTTGTCAGGGAGATTTTTGTCATCCATCCAGTGAAGAAGCAAACGAATATTGTTGGAGAACTCTTGCTCATGTTTATCTTACCCACATTGCAGGAAGAATTAAGGTAGGATCATCTACTAATCCTATGCGAAGATGGATTGGACAAGGGAGCGATGCTGGCATTAGTGTTGCAGTTGGTGTTGGTCTCGCACCAAGAGCTTTGGAACAACAAATAAGTACGAAATTCTCCTTACCCTTAGCTGTTAGAATTAGTCAGAAAATGAAATCCATAGGAAAAGAAATCAATAAAGATCAAGTAAAAAATGAACTACAATCAATTATTGATGAGATATATGCAACAATGAAATCAGAGATTCTTATTCCGAAGAAAGAATTGGATTCTGTTGTTTTTCTCGATAAATATTACAGTGATATACACTCATTAACTGCACAACCATTAGTTCTCAAATTAGATAAAACAGGCTTAGATATAAGTGGAAAAATAGTTGGCGTTAAGGGTTCAATATTGATAGTTAAAAACGTTGAAACTCATTATGCTCTAAATCTAGATTCACTTGTAGGAATTCAAGCTCATTTAAGTCAAGATTATGAAGAGATGAAAGGGCAAAAAAGTTTGTTTGATTTCGTTTAATCTATTTGACTAAGAAAATTATGATGAATTAATAATTTGACTAGCTCGATTTTTTTCATAATTTGAAAGATAAGCACTAAGAATTAACACTAAAAGAATAAAGAGTAATGAAACTACAAAATTGAGCATTACAACTCTTCCATACGAGATAACTATATCTTCCGTTTTTAAACTAGCACCCCAATTAAAGAAGACAATAACAGAACCAATTATCATACTAGCTATTATGAATAATGGCCATATTACAATTCGAATAATCTTAAATCGATTTATTCCTTGTTTGAACACAGCAAGAGCAATTCCAATGGTTGTTAATAGAACAAAACAGATTGCCGCTACAATAAATACCCAGCTAAATTGTTTTGGGAAATCTGCTGTGAATCCTTCAGTAATGCTATCTAATTCTATATCGAGAATTGAATAATTTCCATTCCAAAAATACTGAGTTATAGTGTCTGCAAATAAATCAGTAGCAAAAATTCCTGGTGTCCTAAAGAAAAATGCAAGCATATTGATGGAATAAATCCAAAAAACGATGAATATAATCACAATAGGATCTAATAGTCTCTTGAGATAGTGATGGATTTTTCTTTCATTTTTCTGTTTTTTACTCATGTAACATCCATCAATTCATTTTTCAGATTGCTTATTCTTAATTTTAAATCTAATACTAACCAAAATTACCGGTAAAACACATAATAGTAAGATTATCAATAAAGACAGGATTGCTAGACCAAGATCTACACTGGTAAGTGCTTTTGTTAATACAATAATAATTTCAATTAATGGCATTACTCCTAGTACTAAAGACCCAAGTAATGCCCAAAAGAAATTTTCTTCAAAATAAATAAATGTAAGAGCTCCTCCTGCTAAAAGCAGCATCAGAATACCAAAGTAAGCGAAAATTTTTGTGAAGGAATAATTTGTTTTCACAAATATCGTAATAATATCAAGCAGCAAAAAAGTGGACAATAACAAAGAAATCCACATCGATCTTTGTTTTAGATAATATGAAAAATAAGTTTCACCTTCGCTGAGTTTACGATTCTCCGGTAAATCATTTTCCTTTATAGACATTTTAATTTCATATCCACAGCTTTGGTCAAAATAGTATTTGCAAACTCAGTTTTAAAGATTAGCTAGTGAAGGATTTTCTTTCCAAGCACATCACTAAGAGTAATTTGATAAAAGAAATAGTGTTGAATAGCGTAACATTTTAGTTTTAGTCATCTCCCTAGTAAACAGATTTAATAGTAACTTTAATCTATAAAATAAAAATTCTAAGTATGTGAAATGAGCGGGAATTGAATGTCAGACGAGAAATATATTCAACATAAATATATCAAACCTAAGAGTATCGAAGCTCGTCTATATCAGCAAACGATTTTTGCTAAAACTTTGAAAGGGAATACTTTAGTTGTTCTGCCAACTGGATTAGGTAAAACAATTATTCTAGCTTTGTTAACCGCAAAACGAATGGAACAATACCCTGATTCCTTCATATTAATTGTGGCTCCAACAAAACCCCTTGTTGAACAACATCTCAAAACTTTCCAGAAGGTCTTCAATATTATTGAAGATGAAATCGTGATGTTAACTGGTTCAGTTTTACCCGAAAAGAGAATCAAAATTTGGAAACAAGCTCAGATTATCATCGCAACACCACAAGTTGTAGAAAATGATCTCTTAGCTAATAGACTTGATTTAAAGCAGTGCTCTCTCCTGGGGGTTGATGAAGCACATCGCGCAGTGGGTGATTACGCGTATGTTTATGCTGCAAAACAATATATGAAAAAAGCAGCTAATCCATTAATATTAGCTATCACTGCTTCTCCAGGTTCTGAACAAGAGAAAATCAATGAAGTTTGTAAGAGCCTTTCAATAAAACATGTTGAAACCAGAATAGAGTCTTCCGCTGATGTAAAACCCTACGTACAAAAAACGGATGTAGATTGGATACATCTTGAATTACCCGAGAAATTCCAAAGAATCAAATCACTCTTTGAGCGTTCCCTTTCATCGAAACTAAAAGAACTCAAGCGTTTGGGTTGGCTGCAATCATCAAGTATTAGTGTTCATCGAAAAGATCTGTTGAAATTACCTCCTCAAATTACCAAGCAATTTGATAAAACTGAAAATGTTTCTGAATTATATTTAGCTCTTGGTTTGGTTGGGTCTTCTATTAGACTAACTCATGCTTTAGAATTACTTGAGACGCAAGGTATTAGCTCCTTAATTAAGTACTTTGAAAAAATGCATAAAGAAGCTAAGAGTTCGAAAGCTACTCGGAATCTTATTTCATTATTAAGTGAAGATGCATTAGTTGTTGCTTATGATGTCGCTAAACAAATCTCAGATGATGGTTTTGAACATCCTAAAATCCCTGAATTAACGAGAATTGTTAGTGAAATGGTCAGCGAAAGTCCTGATTCCAGAATTTTGGTTTTCACACAATACCGAAACTCTGCAAAAAAATTAGCTGAAATTCTAAATAGTATTGATAAAGTTAAAGCATCTCGTTTTATCGGTCAAGCATCAAAAGCTGGAGATAAAGGTTTTACACAAAAGAAGCAATTAGAAGTAATGCAGCAATTTCGAGATGGACTCTTCAATTGCTTGGTTGCTACTAGCGTAGGTGAAGAAGGATTAGATGTCTCAGAATGTGATCTAGTTGTTTTTTATGAATGTGTTCCTTCCGCAATAAGAAATATCCAAAGAAGGGGACGAACAGGAAGACAAAGAGCTGGGAAAGTCGTTGTTTTAATTACTAAAGGCACTCGAGATGAAGGATATTTTTGGGCTGCTAGACGAAAAGAACGTCAAATGAAAAGGAACTTGAGGGAGCTAGAGAAATATGGGAAGCAAGCTATCGATACACAGCAAAGATCCATGGAGGATTTCTTTGCAGCAGCGACAAATGACTCTGAAATTGAAGAAGATAAAGTGTCTGATGACGCACCATTAGATGAGTTATCAATTCTCTCAGATGAAGCATTAAGTAAAATAGAAGAGGAAATTGAAAGTGATACAACCGAAAGCATCCCTCAATTATCTGATTCTGAGCTTGAGAACATTGATAAATTCTTTGCGGAAGATGATGATTCATCTGTACCGGACAAAGTAAAGATAATAGTAGATTCTAGAGAGGCAAAATCTGGAATCGCAAAAGAACTCTCACAAATAGGTGTCACAATCGATTTACAGCAAATTACTGTTGGCGATTTTATACTTAGCTCTCGAGTGGGTGTGGAAAGAAAAGATGTTGCTGATTTCAGTCAAAGCATTATTGATGGTAGACTTTTCACACAATTAATTGCTCTGAAAAGGAGTTTTCCAGTACCGCTTTTAATTATCGAAGGCGAAACTTTGTACGGTCATCGAGCTTTAAATCCTGAAGCAATTAGGGGGGCAATTTCTGCAATTACATTGAATTTTGACATTCGAATTATCTGGTCTAGAAGCACAAAAGATACCGCAAGGTATTTACGAAATATCGCGAACCGAGAACAAAGAAAAGGTGAGAGAACACCGAGTATAAGACCTGAAAAAGCTCCTATTGAGACTTCTGAACTGCTTGAATTTATCATCGCAGGATTTCCAAATATTAATACAGTTCTTGCAAAGCGAATTCTTGAAAAATTTGGTACTTTGGAGAATTTCTTTAATGCTTCTGTTGATGAAATTCAAGAAATCAAAGGTATAGGTAAGAAAATTGCTTTAGAAATCAAAGAGCTAATAACTGCAATATACAAGCCCGATGACTAAATGGTATTATTCTTCTTTCATTTTCTTCAAAGTTTGACTCAAATTGTTTATTGCTTCTGAAAGTTTCACAATTTCATCAGGATCTATTGCTTTCTCTAATTTCTTTCGAAGGTCCTCAATTTTCTCTTTGATTGTTTTTTCAACTTCTGTTTCTTCAGAACTAACTTTTGTTTTTTGTTTTAATGCTTGTCTGTACTCTTTTGGAAGCTCGCTCTCATCTCTATAGATGTAGACTTCTTGATTACAAATTTTGCAATAGATTTTCTCGTCTATCTTGATTAATGGAGAATTACAAATTGGGCATGCAAGGTTTAGTAAAGTTCCTCCTGCTTTAAGAGCTGCAGCAATAGCTTTGATGCCTTCTTCTTCTTTGTTTTCTTTTTTATTACTCATTTTTTTCACCTTTTTTTAGAAAGAAATCTGTTTTTCAATAGATTGTTGTCCAAATACTTTTTCAGCTGCTTTTTTGACTTTCTCACGATTTTTTGTGGTTGAATATACTCTGAAGATATACATCATACCCATTAGTGATTCAAATATTCTAGAAACTTTTCGAATGCTAACTTCTTTCTTCTTTCTCTTTGTTCCTTCCCTCATAAACATTGGTATTTCATAAGCTGGGAGATCAATGGAGTGAGAATATGGTACACTTGGTAGTGTTGGTATATCAATAAAAACGGTCTCAATGTCTACTTTCGCTTCCTCTGCTATTTCTTCAATTAATTTCTCTCTGTATTCCTTTTTACTTAGAGTTGATTGTATGAAATCATCTCGAGTCATAAATTCTCGTTCAAAAGCAACCTTCAGGAGTTTTCTATTTGCTAAATCATTCATGATTTTTTCTGATGCTTTACATTCCAATAATTGGGACCAAACTGTAAAATCATCTAATTTAACATATTCTTCCGGTGTTTGGAAACCAAGTAAATTAATTTCCTTTTCTGCTAACTCCATAGCTCTGACTATCATCAATTGTGATGCTCGAGATACTTTGTGGAAATAAATAGTTCTAAAGGATTCAACTCGAGCAATAAGAAATGCTTCGAGAGCTGGCAATGCAGAGTAATTTACAGCCAAATTGCCATTGATAACACCCATAGTATAAAGAATTCTCAGTATATCTACTTGACCATATTCTGCTCCTGTGTGATAAGAATCTCGTACAATGAAATCCATTTTATCAACATCGCAAGCCCCTGAAATAACTTGGTTCAAGTAACCTTTTCCTTTTATTGTTTTATTACCATGAATGAACCCACATATTTCCTCTACTTTCACTCCATGGTCTTTGAGAATATCAGCAATTTCGGTTTCTTGGATAATCCAACGAGAAAGATCTTCATGATGTTTGTTTATTCTTAGCAGTAATGCCTCAAAAGTATGTGAGAACGGTCCATGACCAATATCATGCAATAATGCAGCTGTCCTTAATAGTACAATTTCATGATCGGTAATCTCTACATCCTCATCGTTTTTCAAAGAATTACCCATTTTTTCTGCAAGAAAACTAACTCCAAGAGAATGTTCAAATCTAGTATGATTAGCTCCAGGATAAACGTATTCTGAACCTGAAAGCTGTTTAATTCTTCTTAATCTTTGATAGTATTTTGTATCGATCAATTCCTTATCTATATCATTTATGAAGATATACCCATGAATTGGATCTTTTATGAATTGGGTTTTCTTTACAGTCATTTTTCTCACTTAATCACAACTATTGGAGCTAACTTATAGTTCTATTCTTCATTCATTAACATCGCAATATTCCATTTTATACTTAAAAAAGAATTTCCTCTAAATAAACATAAACAATCGAAATCAGCTTAATAATTAAAAAATGATGAATTCGGGAATCCAACTTTTTTACTTCAACTAGAAGCAAAGAACAGAATTGTTTTCCCATATATGGAAGAAAGCAATAACCATCTAATGTGATGGTACGTCTGCCATAATCTGAGATAATGTGGGTGCATGTAGTGAGAGACTTCTAACGGTTACAGGCATTGATTGCTGATCGGTTGATCCACCAATCAGGTAGAATCTTCCAAGATCCTTCAAAACTAGAAATCCATTGGAACCACGCAAAATAATGTCTTGTAAAGGACCGAATGATAATCTATCTATTGCTAATTTACTAGTTGAGACTAGTGCTGCAGCAACAGCTGATAATTCCACAGGATCTATATCTTTATTTTGAGCAAAAAATGCTACTCTCTCGCCTGCATCTGAAACAACTGCAAGTGCTCCTAACTGTGTTTCTGACGTTATTTGTTGGAGTACTGCAACAAGTTCTTTTGCTTTTGCTGGTGGGACTTTAATTGACATTTCTCTTCACACGTTATCTATATTTACATCTTTATAATATTTATTCAATTTCTATTTGAAAAGTACTCATTAAATCTTCAATATCTTGTTCTATTTTTACTTCTTCTTCCTTTTTCTTAGAATCTTTATCGAGTTTCTTCAAAACTTCTACGACTTTGACAACACCATTTTCTATGATAATTCTTGGAACTCTATCTGGAGCTAAGAAAACTCCTTCAGGAGGATTTGGTGGTACTAGGAAATCATTTCCTTGTTGTTTATACACACCAGTACCAACAATAACTAAATCACGCTCATAACCAGTTGGTACACCTAATTCTTTTATCATTTCAAATGCTTTACTTGGATCAACTTCCTCCATCATTTTTTGATGAGTAGGTCTTGGTGCTTGAGTTCTTGCTGTTGGTTGAGGTGTAGGAGTTGGTGGTGGAGGTGGAACTTCGGTTGTTGTCTCGAATCTTTTTGCTTCTTTTGTTCCAGGAGCTGGTCTAATCATTTGAGGTTCTTTACCACCCATCATTTCACTTAGAATTGTTTTTTGTGGTTGTCTACTTATTTGTGCTTGAGGTTGATCTGGTCTTTTTGCTCGTGGACCATCTGTTTCTGCTTTTGGTTCAGGTCTTGAACCTGCAAATTGACTATCACTAGCTTTGTCTTTATCTGTATAAATAATTTTTTTAGTTGGTTCAGGTCCAGCTAATTTAATATCAACACCGCTTTCTAAACCCATTTCTGATGGATTGGTTGGTATCCCTCGTGTTGTATCTTCAACAACACCGACAGTAGCTTCCCCTCTAGAACGTTTAATTGTGAAATCAAATTCCTGAGTTTCATCTCCTTCCTCTACTACTGATAATCGATAAGCAAAGCCATAATAGGTTTTTCTTAATTCAGCTGCAGCTCTACTTCCGATAAATTTCTTCTTAATTCCGGAATTTGCTCCTTTCCAAAGGAAAATTCGTTTGAATTGATCATCAACAACAATTATAACTTTTGTACTTTCAGAAATGAATTCTTTTTCTTCATCTAAAGTTCCGTCTTCTAGAACTTTGTAAAATTTCATCGTCATTTTGCTTTCTCCTAATTGTATGTGGGTGTTTTCACATATTAAGCTTTTAAATAGTGCATTTTTATTATTTTCTGAATAGATTCCCACGGTATCCTAAATAACTTTTACTCTTTGTATATAAAATCCCTTTTGGTATCGACAAAAATTCTTACATTATCCGGAGGTTAGAAAAAAACAATTCGTATCATTTCTTGTATTATTTTTCGATTTCTTTTAGAAATTCATCAAGTAATCCAATTGCTTCCAAGAATAGTTCTTCGTTGTTTTCTTTGAAATTAACTGAAAGATAAGTCATCTCCCCCGTAATTGAAACAATCCTTTCCGCAAGTGCTTTTGTGTATAGTTCATTTCTTGTACCAATTACTGTCGCTGTTGAGAGATTTTTTCTATCTATTATCGGTTGGTTGGATTGACTAGGGGATTCGCGTATTCTCTCCTTTGGAAAAGCTGGTAAAGAAATTGCCATTGTTCCTAATTTCAGAGATTCTTTTTCTGAAATGACAAGAAAAAATCCATTTGTAAATCTGATTCCGACTAAACTCAAATTTTCACTTTCTAGATGGAAAAATGGATTGGCATTATTTTTTTCTTCTATTTGATCAGTCATAATAATCCCAACTTGGTTTTAATTTGGAATTATTCTAAATAATCTAATTCCAATACAAAATCAGCAATTGATTCCATAGCAGGTGTTAAATTTTTCTGCCAAGTTATAATTAGGAGTTGTTTGTTTTGCTTTATTCGAGAGAAGATAGGGAACAAACCAGGATCAGTTGTTCCTATTCCGATTATATCTATCGCATTCGAATTCATATATTCCAGAGCATTAATAGCTACATGAATATCAACATCACTTCCAACAATTTCCTCATGAAATCCAAAAGAATTAATCAATTCTGATTCATTCTGTGATAATTGCTTATCTGTAATTATTATTCCAGCTTTTGTTACTCCAATTTCTATCAATGATTCTTTTATAATATTTAATTTATTGAGATCAAAATCAGGTAATATTGTTGGACCATCAATGATAATTGCAATTTTCTTTTTCTCATCATCGGTAATAATTCTTAATGCTTTTCCAACTCTACTTAACATCCATTTCACCATTGAATCTATTTTTCTCTCTATTTACCGTATCTACGTTCTCTTTGCTGGTATATTCTTATAGCTCTCCAAAGATCTATTTTTCTGAAAGCAGGCCAATAAATATCTGTAAAATATAATTCCGAATATGCACTTTGCCAGAGCAAAAATCCACTTAGTCTTTCTTCTCCAGAAGTTCTTATAATTAGATCTGGATCAGGGATACCCTCTGTGTAAAGATGATCATTTATTGTCTCTTCACTTATATCAGTAACATTGATTTCTTTTTCTTGGACTTTGGTGGCGATTTTTCTCACGGCATCTACAATTTCAGCTCTTCCACCATAACTAAGAGCAACGTTCAGAATATGTCGATCATAATCCTTAGTTTTTTCCTCAATATCATTAACCAATTTTAATATTTTGTCTGTAAGAGTATCACGTCGACCAATGATTTTTACTCTTACTTTATTATCAACTATCATAGGATCAGCGTTAATTTTATGGAGTTTCTTAACAAGTAGTTCCATTATCTTCTCCACTTCTTCAGAAGAACGATTAAAGTTCTCAGTAGAGAAAACATAAAGAGTAATTATTTTAATTCCAAGTCTCAAACACCAAATTAGAAGTTCATCGACTTTTTCTGCTCCGAAAAAGTGACCTTCTTTTGCATCCATCCCTTTTTTCTTAGCAAATCTTCTGTTGCCATCTAAAATAACTCCTATGTGGTGAGGTTTTGGTCCCTTCTTTATTTGATTCCAAAGTCTTTTTTCATAGAATCTATAGATAGGCGATTGTAATTTCATTTCAGATCAGCAACACTAATTGGTGTTCTTTTATTCTTTATCAAGTTTTATTTGGAAATTATTTAACTGTTATCTCATAAACGAGATTCCTTATACATTATGATTATATTAACTTGAGCAAATTATCTAAAGCTTTGCTATATCCTTTACTACAAAACCATCTCTTATAATACCGTAATCGCAAAAAGTTGTTTTCTTCCATCGTTCATATGTATTATCCAGTTGATTCATTTTTTTCGCAAAATAGAGATTCAGCACGATTCCATGAGATACAATAAGAATTCTTTTGTTTTCATACATTTTATCTAGTTCATCTATTTTCCTAGAGAACCGATTCATTGCATGATCTGCTGTTTCCCAATTATTAAATGATTTATCAATTTCATGCATACACTGTTTTACAATTTGAATATATTGCTCTTGTGTCTTTAAGAATTCTCCAGAATCTCTATCTAATTCATTGAATTCATAAAATTGAAATATTGACAAAGAATCTCTTAACGCCAAAGGTTTCACTGTATGATAAGCTTTTTTCTCATAGGATGATATGATTATGTCAAGATCATTGAATTCTTTTAACATAGTCAATTCTTCAGCTTCAACAATCCCCTTTTCTGATAGCTTCCATTTAGAAGCAGGTAAATTATTAGTGATTTCAGTTTTAGCATGTCTTAATAAAAAGAATTCATTGTTTGCCATATAGAATAATCATATTTCATTATATTAGAAAATTACGAATAGGAAAATATCCTGTATGATCCCAAATTCATAAGAAAAAACAAAATAATGATAAAAGTGTTGCTAGGAGCAACAGTTTCAAAATTTAAAGAACGTCAGCAATTTTTCTTGCTGCTCTGCCCATTTCGAGAAAGATTAGCCCAAGTTTTGCATCTTTACGAGAACTGCATGTTAATACTGCGTTTGGTCCTGCGTTCATGGAAATAATTGTTCCTTCAGATCCTTCGACAAATACTCGTTCAATTCGTCCTTTTCGCATTTCCTCAATGACTCGTTCACCTAATGAGAGCATTGCTGCTGTCATAGCAGCTAATCTTGTTTCTTCTATATCTCTTGGTAATGCTGATGCGATTGGTAGACCTTCTACACTTACAACTGCGGCGGCTTCAATTTCAGGGACGGATGATTCCAATTCCTTTAACATATTGTTAAGTTCGATGTTTCTTCCGCCTGCTGCTCCAAAACCAATAACAGAGAGTAGGTCTTCTCTTGAAACTTGTTCATCTTTACGCTGCAATTTGATACCTTCTATAAGTTTGAGTCGGTGAATATTTACTATTCAGTCTTTGGTTATCACCTATTATAAGTTTATTTAATTATGCTATTTGCAACCAAATCCTTATCCACATTATATGAATAACTGAGATAATTAACCCACACTATAAAAAAACTTCGAAAGAGGTCTTTTTCACTAGAGATATATATCACAATTCGATCTTATTAGTTACAGAAAACAAAAAAGTCGTAATATTATTAAAAGATTAAATAATGCAAAGTTATTCAATCAGTTATCAGTAATT
>JAGXNT010000010.1 GCA_019894765.1 Candidatus Heimdallarchaeota archaeon | reverse complement strand
ATGCAGGTGTTCATATGACCATTTTTCTCGCTGACTGGCATAGTTGGGTTAATAATAAACTAGATGGTGATTTGGAGAAAATCCGAA
The DNA here is from genome assembly GCA_019894765.1 of Candidatus Heimdallarchaeota archaeon. Next base: position 18,038 of record JAGXNT010000010.1, on the reverse strand, counting down.
TTTCCGGTGAATACTTTATTGATGGTTATAAAGCTCTTGGCTTGACAGAAGATAAAGTTACATTTCGCTGGTCAAACGAACTAGTAGATAATGCAGATTATTGGGCTACTGTTGTAAAGGTTGCCAAAGGTACCTCACTCAATAGAGTACTTCGAGCTCTACCTATTATGGGTCGAACAATGGACACCCAAGATATGGAAAGCGCTTGGTTATATTATCCTGCAATGCAAGCTGCTGATATCTTTTACATGGATATTGATATTGCTTATGCTGGCATGGACCAAAGAAAAGCTCACATGATTACTCGAGATGTTGCTCCTAAACTAGGTAAACCCAAACCAATAACACTTCATACTCCTCTAATCACTGGTTTGACTGGTATTGGGTCAAAAATGGATTCAGATGCTGATCCCGATTTAGTTAAGATTGAAGCAAAAATGAGTAAATCCAAACCAGAAACATGTGTTTTCATACATGATACGGAAGAGGATTTGAAGCGCAAATTTAAGAAAGCATATTGCCCCGAAAAAGAAGTAGATGGCAATCCCATTATTGAAATCGCTAAGTACGTGATTTTTGCGAAAGATAAAGCAACACTAAATATTACTCGTCCTGAGAAATTTGGTGGTGATCTTGAATATATCAATTACAGTGATCTTGAGAAAGATTATGTTGCTGGAAAATTACATCCACTCGATCTAAAAAATGGTGTAGCTCAAGAACTTGGAAAAATCCTCGAACCAGTTCACAAGTATTTTGAGAAAAAACCAGAAAAACTTGAAGCAGTGGAAAAAATGCTAGCGGAAACAAAGAAAAAACGTTAGAATTTTTTTCTCCTTCATTTTATTTTCTTTGAGATAGTTGTAAGAAATTTCCTTCGGGATCTTTGAAAGTAGCAACCAATGTTGGTCCTACATCAGATATCTTTTCTTCTCCAAAGAATTCAATGCCTTTTTGTTCTAATTGCTCAACTGCTGATTTAATATTGGAAACCTTAAATGATATTACAATCGGTTGTTGTTCTACTTGTGATGGATTTGTTCCACCATAATCAAGAGCAAATCTGGTAATAGGACGTTCATCTCCCATTTTAAATTCCTGCCAACCCAGATCTGGTGTTTTATGATCAATTTCTAGTCCAAGCTTTTCTTGGTACCATTCAGCCATTTTTTCTGGATTTTTCACATGTATAAATACTACATCTACACCAATTATCATAGATTTAACATCTAAACCGATATTTATAAAAATTGAGCAACTTAAGTCGATTGTGGTTTAGTTATGTACGAAAGTAGGTTCTCTCATCGATCAATGATTGTTAGTAAGAATGGCTTGGTTGCTTCAAGTCAACCTTTAGCAGTTCAAGCTGGTATTGATATCTTAAAGAAGGGCGGTAATGCGATAGATGCTGCTGTTGCTGTAGCTGCAACTCTCAATGTTGTAGAACCTATGAGTTGTGGAATTGGTGGGGATGCTTTCGCACTAATCCATAGTAAGAAGGATAACAAACTCCATTCATTAAATGCTAGTGGTTGGTCTCCTGAGAATTTATCCATTGATTATTTTGAGGAGAAAGGAATGGATAAAATACCTATGACAGGTTTCGAAGCTGTTAGTATACCAGGGGCTATTAGTGGTTTTGCTAAAGCTCTGGAAAGATTCGGTACCATGAGCTTTAAAGAAGTACTAGAACCAGCCATCTATTACGCTGATAAAGGGTTCCCAGTAAGTGAACTCGTAGGTTCTTCTTGGTATCGAGCTGAAGAAAAATTACAAACTCATAAAGCAACAGCTAAGAATTATTTACCAAAAGGAGTTGCTCCACGAGTAGGAGAGACCTTTTATTCAAAGGATATAGCCAAGACTTTCAAATTAATTGCAAAGGGTGGAGCTGAAGAATTTTACAAAGGTTCTATTGCTAAAAAAATAGTTGAATTTTCAGAAAAAAACAATGGATTCTTTACTCTTGAAGACTTTGCTGCTTTTGAAGCGAAATGGGATGAGCCAATAAGTTGTAAGTATAAGGATTATGAAGTATTTCAATGCCCACCCAATAGTCAAGGTATTGCTACACTATTGGGATTAAACATTGCAAAAGGATTTGAAATGGATTCCATGATTCACAATTCTTCGCAATATCTTCACTTGCTTATTGAAGCGAAAAAGTTAGCATGGGCTGATCTCAGAACTTTTGCTGCTGACCCAGAATTTAACAAATTACCTCTTGAAGAATTATTATCTGATGAGTACTCCATTAAACAACAGAATCGTATTGACTTAAACAAAGCAGCAGAGAATGTATCACCTGGTTTAGATTGGTCACATGGAGATACGGTTTATCTATCTGTTGTAGATAAGGATAGAAATGTAGTTTCGTTTATCAATAGTCTCTATATGGGATTTGGTTCAGGAATCGTTGCAGAAGGAACTGGGATTTGTTTACAAAACAGGGGAAGTCTTTTCTCATTAGATAGAAAGCATTTGAATTCCCTTGAACCTAGAAAGAGACCCTTCCAAACAATTATTCCCGCCATGGCATATAAAGACGACTTGCCGGTGTTAAATTTTGGAGTCATGGGTGGAGATATGCAACCACAAGGACAAATGCAAGTGTTTCTTAACCTTGTAGATTTCGGAATGAATGTTCAACAGGCAATTGAAGCTCCAAGGTTCAGACATTACGATGACAATTTTATAGCTTTAGAGGAAGGTATTGACTTGAAAACAAGAACTGGTTTGATTGACAAAGGACACAAATTACGATCAAATATCAGAGAATTCTTTGGTGGTGCTCAAGCAATAGCAATCGACCATGATAATGATGTTTTATTTGGTGGTTCTGATCCAAGAAGAGATGGTTGCGCAATAGGCTATTAAGGAAAAAATAGAAGAAAAATAGTGAAAACTATTTCTCTTTAACAACGGGATTTACTAAAGTCCCGACTTTTTCAATTTCTAAGGAAACAATATCTCCCTCTTTCAAATACTGAGGTGGTTTTTGGTAATGACCTACACCAGAAGGAGTTCCAGTGAAAATTATATCTCCTGGTTCAAATGTGAACGATTTTGACAAGTATGAAATTGTATAAGCTACAGAGAATATCATATGTTTTGTGTTTGATTTTTGCCAGATATTTCCATTTACTTTTAGCTCAAGTTCTAATTCTTGAGGATTTGGAATTTCATCTGGTAATACTATCCAAGGTCCCATCGGAGCGAATGTATCCATGGTTTTCGCTCGAGTGAATTGTTTGTCATCATATTGATAGTCTCTTGCAGTCACATCATTGCCAATCGTATAACCAAAAACATATTCGAGAGCTTTATCTTCAGGAATGTGCTTTCCTTTCTTCCCAATTATTACTACAAATTCGATCTCAACATCAGGTTTTTCTGAAATTTTAGGAATCACAATTTTATCCTGATGACCTATTATTGCAGAATTAAATTTTCCCCAAATCATTGGATTCTTGGGTACTGCAGCTCCACCTTCTTTTGCATGATCAAGGAAATTTCTTCCTAAGCAAATGATTTTTTGAGGATTTGAAATAGGCGCTTGAAATTTAATGTCTTTAACATGGTAGAAAGATGATGAACGAATTCCATTAAAAATCTCTTGATCCTTGGCTTCAAGGTCCTTTAGTTCCTTTATCATTTGTTGGAGTTTCTTTATTGCTATATCTCCAATTTCAATGAATCCCTTCATATCTTTAACAGTTTCAAATTTTGAGTTAGGTAATCGTTCACCTGCGTTTACAATATCTAGAACTACATTTTCGCTCCAAAAAGTTCCGATTCTATCATGCCCATCTTTTGTTTGAAAAGTAAATAGTTTCATTTTGCATTACCTCTTTTTTTCTAAACAAATGCTTTTTGAATTTTTAGTTTTAAAACTCATTGGTAGTACTTTTATTTTTCATACTTAATTTTATGATAAAATTTTCAGACAAAATACTTTTTTAGCACGATGTCCTCAACGTAAGTGTTATACTAATTGATGCTAGGTAGTTATTTTCATGACTAAAATGAAGAATGCAGAGAGATTAAATGAAATTGCTCCATCAGGTATCAGAAAACTTTTCTCACGCGCCCAGGGAATTCCTGGTGTTATTTCTTTAGGTATTGGCCAACCAAATATTCCTACACCTAAAGGCCTCGTTGAAAGAGTTGTTCAGTTAATAGAAGGTGGAGACAATTATTATTCACCTACTCCAGGAACAAAAATTTTCAGAGAGGGAGTTGCAGAGCAAAACAAGCGAGATTATAACCTTGATTATGATCCGAATAACCAAATTCTAGCAACCGCAAGTGGTTGTGAAGCGCTTTATTGTTCGTTAATGTCTTTTGTTGATCCTGGAGATGAAGTGTTAATTCCGGATCCCTCATTTCTTACTTACCCACGTCAAGCAATGCTTGCAGGTGGAAAACCTGTTTGGATGAAACCTACCAAGGAATTGAAAATTGATACATCCAATCTTCAAGAATATATTACTGATCGATCAAAAGCCATTATTCTGAATTTTCCATCTAATCCCACAGGAGAAATCATGACTACTTCTGAATTAAAACCAATTATAGACTTAGCAATTGATAATGATTTAATTATTTTAACTGATGAAGTCTATGAGAAATGTATTTTCACAGATGATAAGCATATTCGAGTTTCAAAATTAGCTGGAGCATATGAGAGAACGTTATTACTAAACAGCTTTTCAAAAACACTTTGTATCCCAGGTTGGCGTTTAGGATATGCAGCAGGCCCAAAAGAAATGATAGCTCAAATGACTAAAATGCACAGTTTTATTGTAGCAAATGCACCTTCTGCACAACAAAATGCAGTTGGGAAATTTATTAACACAACTGAATTTGATGTATTTACTAATAAGTTAAGAGATATCTTGAAAGAACGTATGATTAAAATTGTGAAGGGTTTCAATAGTATTGATGGATTTAGCTGTCGAAAACCTGAAGGAAGTTTCTATGCTTTCCCAAGAACTACTTTTCATAAAGATTATACAACTTCAAACGAATTAAGTGAAACGATCTTTGAGAAACAAAAAATTGTCCTTGTTCCTGGAACTGAATTTGGTCCTTCTGGTGAGGGTCATCTAAGAGCAAGTTTTGGCTCAATTACTTTAGATCAAATTGATGAAGTAATGACTCGTCTAAAAGAGCTCTAATTTCATCTGCAAGATTTAAAAAGATAAAAGTGGAGAGAATAATTTCTCTCTATTTTTTTATGGTCCAATAAAATTACAGGCTGGACAGGTATAATTGATTTCTTTATTTCTACAAAAAGAACAACGTACTTGAACTACGTCACCACAACTTGGACATCTAAATTTTACTGATCCTACATCATCTGGTGATATTTTTCTAAAGCAGCACGAACATGATGGCATACTGTAAGCTTTGTCACTCATTCTTTAGTTCTCCGAAAGTTCTAGACACGTCTTCCTCTTCTTCCACCTGCTCTTCTGGTCCCATCGTGTGCGACAGGTGTTACTTCTTCAATTCTACCAATTCTTAAGCCAGAACGAGCAAGTGCTCTGATTGCTGCTTGAGCACCAGGACCAGGAGTTCTTGGACCATTCCCACCCGGAGCACGTACTGCGATGTCAATTTTAGTTATTCCTCGATCTTTTGCAGCAGTTGCAGCATCATAAGCAGCTCTCATGGCTGCGTAAGGTGAAGATTCAAATCTATCACTCTTAACATACATTCCGCCTGATCGTTTGGCGATTGTTTCGCTTCCAGTTGCATCTGTTACTGTGATAATTGTATCGTTGTAGGAAGAATAAATATGAACAATTCCTGTTCTGTGAATTCTCTTCTTTTTTGGATCTCTTGTTTCACTCATGTTTCTCACCTTACAATTCGTCTTTCAATTTCTTAGGAACAACTTTTTCTGCTTTTTCAGAAATTTCTGTGATTTCTTCAGCTTTCTTGTCTACTTTGAGTAGAGGTGCTTCTTCAGCTATTGATGTATCTTTTGGTGCTTCATCCTTCCTTGGAGGTGGAGCTCCTCTTCTTCTTTGCCCATCTCTTCCAGGAGGACCACGTCTTCGATCGCCTCTCCTATCTACTCTAGGCTTTTTACCTTTAATCACATTTGCAGGTAGAGCTTTATGATTTGTTTTACGATAAGGAGAAGTAGGAGTGAATGTAAGTAAGCTTTCCTCTGTTGGAGAAACAAGATAACTTGGTGATTTTGCAATTCGATCTCCAATTAAAATATGACCATGAACAATCATTTGTCGTGAATGATGAGGAGTTGTTGCTAAACCTTTTTTGAAAACCAATGTTTGTAATCTTCTTTCAAGAAAATTTTCTATTTGTAGACTTAATACATCATCAAGGGTTGCTTTCTTTGAAACCAAGCCCATGCGTTGTAATCTTCCTAATAATTCCTGCTCCCCAATTTTCCGATCTTCATCTTCGAGACTTAAGAGTTTTCGAGCATTTCCTCTGAAATTTCTTAGCATTGTGGAAAGTTTCCAGACTGCCTTCATATTTCTTAAACCGTATTTACCTACGATTTGTATGTCGTGATCAATACGATGTCTTTCAAAAGGTTGACGAGGTGTCTTGTATTTCTTTCTAATTTTTCTTGGATCGCCCATTTATTTTTCACCTTTAGACTTTCTTTCGAGATACCCCTAAAGATCTTCCACCTCTACCGGTGCTTTTAGTTCTTTGGCCTCTAACTTTGTGACCGACAGCATGTTTTACTCCTCGGTAGGTTCTCAATTTCTTTAAGCGATCAACATCATTTCTTTCATATAAAGCTAAATTTGAATGAACTAAATGAATGTCTTTGCCAGAGACTCTATCTTTAACGTGATTAACAAACCAACTTGGAACACCATGTTTTAGTGGATCTTTAATTATTTCATCTATGGCTTTTACTTGGTCATCAGACAGTAAGCCAATAAAGAGGTCTTTAGGTATTCCCGCTTTTTTCAAGACAATATCCGCCATTCTTGGACCAATTCCGCGAATTTGTGTTAAACCATTTAACACGTGCTTGTCTCCTCTAATATCTGTCCCAGTAATTCGGACTAAATGCTTGAAATCATCGAAATTTGTTGACAATTACAAATACCTCTAGTTTTATTCTTTAAACGATTTCTATGATTAGTAATCTGTAGGACTCGACGAGAGTTTTCATTCTATAAATCTTTTGGATAGGTTGTAAATCAAATTCCATTCTTGATTTATATTGAATTCTCGTTAGTTCGTTACTTGAGGAATCCCAATATATATGTTACTATGAATTTAGTGAATTTTGTTGAAAAATAGAATTGAGATGAGAATTATTAACTCTCATCAAAATAATCTTCTTCTGTGTCTTCTAATGCTTCCTCAATATCCTCAATGATTTCCTCTGTAGTAAGTTCATCTTCCTCTACAGCTTCGACTATAGCAAGGTTTTCTTTCTCGGGTTCTTGCTCTAATATTTCTTCAGCAATTTCTTCGAGTCTATCTTTAATTGCACTGTCATCAATGGATTCATCAACTTCTACAACCACCTCTTCTATGGTTTCTTCGATAGCTTCTTCTTGCTTTACTTCCCCTGAAATCACAAATGCAAAGTCTTCTGTTATTAATGCGTATGCATCTTTGAAGACATCTGTCATTCCTCTCCAATCTTTGAGAGTTTCCTTAAACGCTTTTTCAAACTCTTTTCCAAAATCCTTTAACGCAGAACGAAGGACCATGGAATCTGAATCTGTAATAAGTGCATAAAGAGCTGAATCTGTTTTTTCAATAAGCAGAATTCTATCATCTAAGTGAATTATTGTAGGAGTGGAATCACTATCTAAAGTTTCTTTTAGAATGCTAATGACTCCTAATAATGCACCACTTATTAATGTAGAATCCATTATGAGAGCTTTTTCGCCAAATTCGCAGAAATCATGAGTTAACAAAGGAATACCATTATTGTTCATGACAAATAACCTATAAGCCGAAACAGGAGCAAAATAGATCTGAATAGGTGAACGTAAATAAGCACTTGCTACAATGGCAAAGCCGATTACAACAAATATAATATCCATATCCCCAAGGGATTGAAATGCTTCAAACAAATTGAGAATATAATTTAATGCAGTACCTCCCAAAGCAGCAATAGCTAATCCTGTAATTATCAACCAAATTTGTCGTCTTTGCTTCTGTATGGTTGCTTTTCGTAAACCCTTGATGAATAAAACAAACATGAAGACATAGACAACAAGTAGAAAGAGAAGCAATATTCCTAGAAATCCAATTGAGTAATCAGTATTCCAGCCACTAATTGGATTATATTCCACAGTTACAAAAGGTCCAAACCAATCCCCAAATATTGAATGACTTGGTTTCACAAATGGTCCTAACCATAATGCTGTGAGTGTTATTCCTGCAAGAAATGAAGTAAAAATTGATTGTCGAGATAGTGAATCTTTAACAAGCAAATCTCTAAAGTATGAAATTATTAACAAAGAGATAATTAGAATCGTTAGTGAACTCATTTTATAAATCAGAACATAATTCGCATTCATTGTTTCAGGTAAAAATATACTTCCTAATTTTGAACCAGCCCAAAGAAGCATTCCTGTGAAGAACATAATTAAGAATATAGTTGGAACAAATCTATTCAGTAAATAATTCAATCCTAATAAAATCAAGATGACAAAACAAAAAATTATTGCTAAAATACTGGGTATACCTTGATATAAAGGAACTGCCATTCTAAATCTCCTCGGTTATTACGTATTAATAATTATAGAATATGTGTTCTTTGTTTTCAAAAGATTTTTGGATGAGTACAACTCTGAAATAACTAGCACAAAACCTATTGGTCACATTTTCCCAGATTGATAATATAAAGTGACCACCTAATAGTATAATTAGAAACACAATATAATTGGGTGATCAAAAAATGGATAAAGAAATAAAAATCGAGAAAAAAGGCAACGAAATCCCAGTAGAGGATTTAAGAGAACTTTTCGGAGTAATTAATCAACAAGTTCCAGACTTGATTAAAAACTTGTTTGCTTCCATATACAATGCTGAAACTGCAGAGCAATACGCTAAAGGCATTGCTACTATCTACAGAACTCTTACAGAGCAAGGCTTGCCTGAAGAAATGGTAGAAAAGTTAACAATGAAATATGCAAATTCTATGGACATCTTAGGAAAAGCATTGGAGAATATAGATTACAAAGACAGAAAAGGAGAAGAGGATTAATCCTCTTATTTTCTATTTTTGTTCATAATAATCAAAGAAGACTCAAATTAAGTTTGAATGAAGGCTGTGTTAAATAAAATGAGTACTTTTGGTCAAGTAGTTCGGATCGCTTTCTGGGGTTGTTTGGAATTCAATTTTTTGCTCCTGTACTTATTTTTTGTATTTTTCCCATATATGACCATAGCAACCATGAGAAGAGCACATATTAAAAATAAAGTGAAAAGAAAGATGATTCGAAATGGCATGCCTAGAAATAAGGCAAAAATTTATGCTAAAAAATATCAGTCATTTCTAGCTGGATATGGTAGCATTAAAGGAATTTACAGAATTAGTAAAATAGCTAGAGGATTCAAAAAAGACGAAGAAGAAGAATCTGAAAATATACCTGAAATAGATAGTAAGAATAGCCTTGGTTCCTACACTATTGTTTAGTGTTGTTTACCACTATATCGTTGTTCTTATCATCCCATCATAGATTTATTAGAAGATTTATATATAGGAATGTGTAAGTAAAGTATAGAAAATTGTAACAGCTATTAGTTTGAGACGATTAAGAAATCATCTCGAGGGTTTAGAATGGCAGCTGAAAAAAAGGATAAGAAGAAGTCACCAGAGAAATCTAAGGAGACTATTAATCCGAATTCTATGGATCTTCTTAGTGACAAACTAGATCAGACCATTCAAAGAATCGCAGAACTTGAGAATAAAATTGAGAAATTAAGTCCAGACATAAAAGATGCTACAGGATCATTGAATATGACCTTAGCAATCTTGCGAACTTTTCAAGAAGTAACGAATGTTGCTACGATTTTCTCCCCTTCTAAATGGTTGATGCGTCTTCGTCCAGATGTTAGTTTAGATGCAATCGAGCGTCTTATTGTTGATGTTTTAACTCGAGAAGGGCCTAAAAATATCTCACAACTTACAGCTTCTGTTAGAATGGAAAGAGGTACCGCTTCTCGAAGAATTATTAGGGATAAAGTAAATGACATGATTGTAAGAGAGATTCTTGAGGATGTAGATGAGGGGTATGGACGAGTCATTAAAATGGCTATTGATGTGAAAAATTTAAGTTAATAATCACATTTTATGTTGTTATTCCTAATTCTACAAGTTTAGCTTTGAATTTTTTATTTAGTGTATCACTAACAATTTTACCGTCGATTTTTCCTCTTACTTGTTCCATTACATGACCCATGAGTTTACCTAATGCTCTTTGACCATTTTCTTTTATGAAATCAAGATTTATTTTGAAAACCTCATCAATTATCTGGCTTAGCTTTTCCTCTGAAATAAGTTCCAGCCCTAAAAATTCCAATGTAGTATCAATTTTATCTTTTGGATTTTCAGCCAAATGCTTCAGTAAAGGTTCGATAGCTTCTTTTGCTATTCTCTTGTTTTTCAGTAAACTGAAAATATCTTTTATTTTATTGTCAGTGATGCTTTCAATTGGTATGGCATCCCTTGCTAATGCTTTCAAGGTTTGTTCTAACGTGACTGCTACAAGCATAGGATCCAATTCAGCTTTTATCAGTTCATCAAACAAATCTGCTCTTGGTGAGATTGCTAATTCCTTAGCAATTTCTTCTGGTAAATTAAGATCTCTAATATACCTTTCTTCTTTCTTATCTGGTAATTCTGGCAATCCTTCTTCTATACGATTAATTCTAGCCTGTGTAACGATAATTGGATAGGAATCGGTATCAGGATACATTCTTCCAGCTCCGCCAAGATAGCGTCTGAAGCTCGTCGTTCCATCCTCATTTGCATGTCTTGTTTCTTCAGGCACTCCGGTAAAGATCTCTTTAACTCGAATCATAATTTCAGATAAAGCTGAAATTGTATCTTCCTTATTTCCTGAGACAACAACTACAGCATCAGTACTTTTACATTTGAAGAATTTGCACAAACTCGCAATTTCTTCCTCTTTTACTCCATAGTTAATAAGCTCATCTGTATGCAAAATCCCGCCTAAACCTGTTATGACTTTAACTCTTTCAGCTAGTTCTTTCCCGAATGTTTTCTCTGCTTGAATTTTTTTGCTCAGAATGCCTTTCATTCCAGGTAACTTAACACCTAAGATTTGTTTCTTCTCGTTTATTGCTTCTATCAGCATTTTTGAAGATGTCTTCATGAAAACCTCTTTGCAATCTTTAAATTCTGCAATAAAATTCTCAGCTGTTAGTTTCTTCTTTTCTAATAATTCCTTTATCTCTAACAATGCTAGCTGTCTTTCAACTTCTAGTGTGACATACACAGGTAACATATCTAATACTTGTACACCCTTTACTTCGATTCTAGCCCCTTTCTCTATACTAATATTCAAATCCTGTCGAATTGTTCCTAACCCTCGTTTTACTTTTCCAGTGGATCGAAGTATTCGACCGATTCCCTCTGCAATTAATTTGATTTCATCTGGATCACTAATTGTAATTGTTTTAGTTGCTATTTCAATAAGAGGAGTTCCTAATCGATCTACGCGCCAAGTTATTGTTCTCCCAATGTTTGAAATCTCCCTACAAGAGTCCTCTTCTAGTGCAAGCATATCCAAATTGATTGTTTTTCCAGCAGCTTTTACCTTCCCGCCAATCCCAACTATCATTGTTCTTTGGAAACCTGTTGGAATCGATCCATCCAAGTATTGTTTCCTATTTACATGTAACTCATCAAGAATATCCATCTGCAATAATCGAGCTATAGTTATTGCTAAATCGACAGCATTTGGATCAGGATCAAAAGGTGGAGTTTCATCTATTTCATAACTACAAACCGAGTCATGTATTTGATAGATTATTTCCTTCTTCTTCTTGAATTCCATCAGTGCAGCTTTATCGTATTCTCCCAGTTCAGATAAGGTTGGTCGCATGTGTCTAGTAATAGTAACTTGAGGTTCATCTAAACGCAAATCAGTTTTACAGTGACAGAAAAGTTTTCGACCTGTTTCTAGTTGTTGATGTAATTCAAGACCACATTTCAAACCCAATGCGGAATAATCAAATTGAGGTTTTGTTTTAACTGCTTGAGTCATTTATGATACCTCTCTGTATTGATTTCTAACAATATTAGGAGATCTTAAACTCGCGTTCCATGTCCAAATATTGTTTTAAACTTAAAATAAATCGTTTTTTTAGTAATATAAAACTTTGTTAGCGTATAAATAGCATTGTTGATACACAAATTTAAAGAAAACAATAGGCAATCATGAATAGTAGAAAAAAACGTAATTTTCGAGATGTGGTATTGTGACTGAGGATACTAGTAGCGATTATCGTGGCATAGCAGCAATTTGGTTAGAAGCTCAAGAAATCAAAGTATGGTCAAAAATCAACATAAAAACAAAAAAAGGAACTTTCAAAGGTGTACTAATCCCTCGAGGTGAACAGGGAGATGATAAACACATTGTAGTAAAATTAGCTTCAGGTTACAATATCGGTATTAGTTTGGATACAATTATTGAAATTAAAACTTTAGGCGAGGTTCAAGTAGATTATTCAATCCCTGATAAGAAGATCAAGAAGGATCCAAAGAAACCCACAGTTGTTTTAATAGGAACCGGAGGAACAGTAGCTTCAAAATTAGATTACAAAACAGGAGCAGTTATTCCTGCATTCTCGCCACAAGAATTATTCAACGCAGTACCAGAATTGGAAAAAATCTGTAATCTTGAGACTAAACAACTCTTTCAGAAATTTAGTGAAAATATTGAACCCGCTGATTGGGTCATATTAGCAAATGAAATAGCTAGTTATTTTGAGAGTGTGAATCCAGCAGGAGTGGTAATTGCTCATGGAACTGACACCTTACATCTAACAGCTGCAGCATTATCATTCATGCTAAAAAATATTGATAGACCAATTGTTTTAGTGGGTTCTCAAAGAAGTAGTGATAGGCCTTCTAGTGATGCGGCTATTAATTTAGTTAACAGTGTTAATTTAGCCGCGAATTCAGATATTGCTGAAGTATGTGTCTGTATGCATGGAACATCAGGTGATGCTTATAATCTAGTTCATCGTGGAACACGTGTTCGAAAAATGCATTCTAGTAGAAGAGATGCGTTCCGAACGATAGGAGATGTTCCTATTGCAAAAATTGAAAATGGGAAAATTACAAACACTGGGATAAGCTATCACAAAAGAAGCATTCGAAAAGGAAACCTAGAGGTTTCTGCGGAACTAGATGAAAATGTTGGTTTGATTTACAGCTATCCGGGTATGAAAGTGAAACAAATTGAGTTTTTCCTTGAAAACAATTATAGTGGGTTAGTAATTGCAGGATCTGGATTAGGACACGTGAATCAGAAATTGATTAAAACAATCTCTCGAGCAAAAGAGAAGAATATACCCATCTTCATGACCACCCAATGTCTCTGGGGATTCACTGGGATGAACGTGTATGAAACTGGGAGAATGCTCTCAGAAGCAGGGGTTATTCCATTATTTAATATGCTACCAGAGGTTGCGTTAGTTAAGGCAATGTGGGTACTAGGACACACAAAAGAAATACCATTTGTCAAAGAGTTAATGCAAAAAAATCTTGCTGGAGAGATAACAGATCGTGAGCCTTTTGATGGTTACTTAATTTTCCAAGGAAGAGTAGATAAGAGGATTGATAAACTAATTCAGAAGGAAAAGTAAATATTTAGAAGTATTTTGAAAGGAAAAATATGAATATGGCTCTCAGTGATGATATTGTCCAAAGATTAGATGATTCCCGAGTGATTCTCGAGAAAGTCTATGAGAAACTAGATCCTGAAAATTATACTAAAGCATACAAAGACATTTGGAAAGTGAGATCGGAAATTGAATTTATTGTGATTTCGCTAAAGCTACTTAATAATCTCGAAGAAAATGAAATCGGGGTGAAATGGAAAGAAGAATTTTCACAGACATTAAAGCAAGTTAGATCTGAAAGCAAGATTAGACAAGTTTTTTTAGAAACTTTTGATTTATATAATAAACTTGAACGAATTGAAAATATCATTGAATTCTATCGGATTTGTTGGAAATTAAAAGAGAAATTAACAATTCTTCTCAATGTTGTGAAACCAAAACATAAACGATCACAGGAATCTGAATCAAAGATAAAGAAATCAAAGAGCTCGTAATTCAAAAATTATGTAAAGGTAGGATTTTAAATGAGAAGTCTTATGTTAATTCGATAGAATTATAATAATGAAGTATGTATTTAAAAGCAAGGTTTAAACACAGCAATTCAATGAATTGGAGAAAATAACAAAATGCCACCTAAATGCCCAAATTGTAAAGGCAAGATGGAATATGAACCACCAAACTATGTTTGTACTTCATGTGGATTAGTTGTTAATCGTTTTGATTTTGATAAAACAAAAAGAGAACATTTTGGATCAAAACCGGACGGGGACGACGAATACTATGAAGAGAAGAAGAAGAAAAAGGACTATTTGGATTGGTATCTCTCTTCTGATAAAGAGAGTTATGACGAATAAAGATTCCATCTCAAGTTAAAACGACATTGTTAAATTAAATGATATAAGTAGATTCAAGTGATTTCTCTATCATTACCAATTTCTGTTATTTGCAAATCCAAAACTCTCTGTTTTACCTCTATCCATAAATAAAAAGGTGTAATTGGAATTTATAACAAAATAAAAGTGATTGATAATCATGACAGTAAGAGGAAGACATTTACAATGTGATATGCGGAATGTTTGTATTTCTTGCTCTATTTATACTTGGCCTCCTAAAATGACTCAACCAAAGAAATACTATCATTGTGAGCACTGTAATATTGATATTATCTGTGATAAAGGATTATCAATAACTTATGAATACTTTGAAGATGGTTATGTTGAGAAAAAGGCTAAATGCATTGAGTGTAACAGGATTTTATTAGAGAAAATATGGCCGAAAATCCCACCTAAACTGGAAAGAGAACTACTTAGAATAGAATAATAACATTACTTTTGTTTATCCGTTATAATTTTCCAAGTAAGGGACTACTTTTCATGGTTCTGAAATCTGATTCGAAGATTATATCAATGCTAATTTTTTCTTTGCGAATGATCTCTTTTGCTCGTGGACTTATTTGCTTACAAATTAGGATAACTTTGTCAATTTCATACTTGTTAAGATATTCTTCCAAATAGTATACCTTATCATAAGGTAATGATCGATTCCATATAAACAACATAATAGCAATCTTTGAATCAGCGGTTGTAACTTCATAATCAATTGCTTTAAGCCTTTTTTGTACAACAACTTTTTCGGAATATTGGTAATTATGATCTGCTAAAAAATCCTTTATCTTCTCTTCAATTTCCTCTTTTGTTAAGAATTTCGGGCACAAATTTCGTTAAACTCCATTTTTGGATTTAAATTCACAACATTTCTCTAACATAAATTTTCTCATCGAACCTTTGTTTTGTTCAAATTAATGTTTTTTGGGAGAAATAGAAAATAATTACATCATTATTAGATAAGAAGAAGCAATTCAACTGAAGATTCTTTGTTACTACTTCTTTTTTCCTTTTCTTCGTATAATGAATAATGATGTAACTGACAGTAATATTATTGCAGCGAACACTTGTAATGGTGAAAAACTAGGATTTAGTAGAGAAGAAGGATCGAATCCTGCTTTATTCATATAATATTTAGCTAAATCATGATCTGCAAGATATTTTGTAATGTCCGATTTGACGAATGTCCCGAATTTATTTGAAAGTGGCGATTCAATGATTTCAGCTTCTATTTCTAACATATCAAACATGATGTTTTTATCAATCATATGAGCAATCGCTCTACGAACAGCAAGACCTTTAGACATGGTTTCATCTTCAGTTAGGGTTTGATCCATTAATTCAGGACAATACGTTGATTGAAGATTAAAACCAAAATAGATAACATCAAATTCATCCCTTGATTGTTTTTGAAAAGGGGCATTATCATAATCAGTCATATAGAGTTTGTAATCCCTGAAGATATCCAGTTTACCAGATTCAAATTCCAATTGCTTCACATTTAAATCAACAAGAAAACGTACTTTGTATTCCGTAAAATCAAGGGCCTCATTATAACCTTGAGGAGTAGAACCCCACCAATTCAAATTACTATTAAAGATGCTTTCAACACCTTCACTATAGCTTTTGAAATAATACATACCAGTCCCAAGACAATTTTCACCATAATCTAACCAGTTTCCACTTGAAGTGTCAGGGATACCATCAACATCAACACTTACATTAAGATAATGTTCTGGTAGCATTAGCTTTGTAAGATCATACAAGGCAGGTGCATAAGGTTGTAAACCTGGTTGGATTGAGTTCCCATCAATATTGATTTTTATTGTGGAATTATCGATTTTCTCAATTTGATCTATCCATTTGAAGTATGTTCCTACAGATGAAACATCTTGATACATTTTAATTGAGAATAAAACATCGTCTGCATCAAATGGTTCATCAATATAAATTCCATCTATATCTGGTTGCCAAGTTACATCTTCCCTCAAATTTAAGGTTAAGATTGTCTCATTGGGATTAAATGACCAGCTTTCCGCTAAAACTCCGACAGGAACAGTATTTTTGTCAGTTCTTATTAAAGGTTCAGCGATCAAAGAAACATAGAACTCGTCTTCCACAAATAATGGATTTAAAATATCCCAGTCATTAGGATGAATATAATCAACAAATACGCTATCATTTTGTTCTATATGATGAAGGCCAGACCATTCCATATATGGTAAAGAGGAAATGATTCCTTCTTCATGGTCCCAACCTTCTAAATTATCATGGGAAACAAATGCGGTCATTTTGTTGAAAATTGGCACAATTGGGAGTAAATTAGTCATTAAATTCTCTTGCCAATCATAGTAAATTTCTTCTCTTAAAGTAAGATTTGTTTCAATTTTCCCTTCAAACATTTTCTGTTCATTGTAATCTTGATAAGGAAATTCACTATCTAAACCCCAATAATTTGCTGATCCCCCTTCTGAAAAGATATATGTAGGATCAACATCAGAACCCGGCCAATCAACATCAATCAATACAATATCAAATTGTATTGAGACCACTGCGGATTCAAAAGCCCCACTAGGATAAGGATAGAGAACACTATCAATTCGAATTCTCATGAGTTCTTGAGCTAATAAATTTGCGAGATGTTTTGTCTCAGTATCACTTCTACTTAAAATTCGTACTCTGAAGAAGAAATCATCTTGAGGAGCTGCATGGATTCTCGCAGTTGAAATTGCTGAAAACAGGATAATAGTTGAAAATAAAATAACAAAGATAGTTGATTTCTGCTTATTGGTTAAACTCAAATTTTAATTCATCTCACGCTAAATAAGTAACAAATAAACAGCTAGTACGATACGTAATAATTCTTTGTATGATTTTAAAAAAAAGAAGGAAAGAGAACCATGATTGGTTCTTTTCTAAATGAAACTTGATAAAGACTTAATCCATAAAGCCTTTGTCTAGTTTCTCGCTTCGTTCTTTCTCGAGTGCTAATCTCTTCTTTCTAGGTCTCCACCAAGCTAACCAACCAAAGAGAGCAACAAATCCAATCAAGAAAATTTCAGGTAGTATGTAGTATACTACTGGAATAGGTCTTATGATTTGGAATAAGTCAGATTGTAAACCTCTATTTGGTACAGAAACATTGACATTCATATTCTTAATAACTGCTGCAGCGAAGTACCAATTATCCGGTAACGAACTCACATCAATGTCATCATAATACCACCATTCATTAATTGCATCCCAAGACAAATCAGTAAATCCTAAACCTGGGGCATTTGATTGAATGCCATCAAACAGATAGATTTTAACTGT
>JAGXNT010000074.1 GCA_019894765.1 Candidatus Heimdallarchaeota archaeon | reverse complement strand
ACAATTCCACCAATACAAGGCAAAATACCAACACAACTCAAGATTCCAAAAATAAGCGAAATTATACCTGTATTATCATCACTACTTTTTGGTGTGTAAACTGTTGCTGCTGGTTGCTCATAGGCGGGGGTTGTACCATATGACTCCTGAGGAGGTGGAGGACTATATGCTGGTTGAGCTGGTTTACTTGGTGCAGCTGCACCACCGGTGATGGAAGCACCGCAGTTCTGACAAAATTGTGAACTGCCTTCTATAGCTGACCCACAATAAGGACAATGATTAACATTTTGACTCATTTAATGTTTCTCCTACTTTTCAGAGGTAAATTATATCTATTATTAATTAATAGATTAACTATTAAAATCTTTATAGTTGAAGATTCAGAATAATTAGCAATTTCGAAAAATACTTTTTGATTATGTTAGTAAGATGATGTTTAGTTCTGTATAAAGCTCACCTAATTGATACAAACCATCAAATTCATGTCTGGTTATTTTCTTGTATGCCTGACCTAGAATTCTTTCCAATTCATCCTCATCGAATGATGTATCTGGTCGTATATAGGGAATCCAGATATTGTACATTTTCTCATTAATTATGGATTGGAAATTTGGTTTTTTACCTGTCAGGGCATTGATGAGTTTCAATGTTTGGAGTTCTGTGAACAGCTCATAGGCTACTGCTCTGATTCCTCTTCTATCTTGTCTCACCCAAGAACCTATTGGTTTTGAATAATTCAATAATTTTACCACTTCATGGAGAAACATATCATCTCGCTCAACCATCAATCTTGATGTTTCAATGTAAGCAATATCTGAATAAGTGAGTTTATGTGACAATTTTCCATCCAATGGATAAAGAAGACAAACAATCGGTTCCTTTCTCTTCCAAGATATTCCTGGGAGCTTCATTGATTCTTCCTGTAGTTTAGACCAGTATTTAGAATATTTCTTTTTGATTTCCTCACGGATATCTTCTAATTCTTTCCCCTTTTCTTTCGTCAAGATATTTTTCTTATAATAGCTTAGAATTTCAGATACAATATCAATTAATTTATCAATTTCCTCAAGCCATTTCTCTCCAAATTTTCCTCGAGGAGGATTATTTTCTATAAATCTTGCTAATTTTTTGGGTGTATCAATTTCATGTAAAACAACTATATTTCTAGCCCACGGTAAGAAATGCTTGAATCGGGAGAATTTTATTTCTCTAATAATTTTGTATAGTTCTCTTGCATCTTTGTCTCTTTCCACCCAATCTATCTTCTTCTTTAAAGGGCCATGATATTCAAAATAGTATAAGGCATCTGCTAGATCTGAATGACGGAATTCAATTATTTCGCTCAATTATCCTCACCATTAAACGAGTCAGTTATTCCTTACATTATTTTTAACTTTTGTCCAATCGAAGGAAATATTATGTGGATATCAGCGTAGGAATCGGAAGAAAGAAATACGCATGCTTTTTCAAGAGTAATTGAGAACAATGGTTGTGTTAAGAGAAGCGAATACATTCTTGATTCAAGTTGATAGTACTCGCAAGAACTATCTCCCGAGTAATTTTACTAATATTCCCGGAGAACCAATTTTTGCAGAGGATGTGCTTCTACACAATCGCTTCAAATTAGATGAGGAATCCATAACAAATAACCCTGATTTTCACAAAGTTAATACAGACAACTACTTGCTTGTTTTTTGTAATTCTCTTGTCCCGCATTCACCAAATCAGATTAAATTTATCTTCAAAGTTGTAAATAAACTAGGAAATCAAATGGTCCTTAAATTATTCACAAAGCTAAAACGTGGCTATACTCTTAATCATATTAAATCACTTGTTGAAGAAGGCAAGTTATCAAAAGAAATGTTGAATTGTGGAACTAAAGGTTTCAAAGTGTGTCAAGTCAATTTTTCTGATTTAGAGTTATTAGTGAATTTCGATCCTTTAGTTCGAACTTATCACTCAACAAGCTGGAAAAATTAAGAACCCCTAAGCCAATCCAAAAAACTCTTCAGCACGAATACCTATGAAAACCATCTTGATTTCTGCATCGGATTTATCTTTGTGCTCTTTTCTATAAGCAATAATTTTATGGAGACATTCAGGACATAATTCTTTTCCATTCATAATATCCATAGTTCTTGCTAACTCCATTTCATCTCGAGAAACTTCTTCATTCAAAACTCTGATTGGATAATGAGTAGTTAAACAACAAACAATGTCTTCTGAATTCGAGAAAACAGTATTAGCGCAGTTGTCAGCCCCAGTTTTCAAAATATCAGTATCAATTTGAATCCGCTCAATTATTACACCCAAATCTAGTACTTTTACTGGTTTCGCATCCCCTTCTTCAGAATTCAAACAAAAAGTATCTCCGCCATTTTCAATCAGTAATTTTGGACAACCATGCCATAATTTCTTTTTCCCATGACTTAAAGCTGCTGTGAAAGCAAGAGAGAAAAATATTGCAGCAAATATAATGAAAATAGTTGAAGGTTGCAAAGCATCCTGAAAACCGGGAATAAATTGGAATAGATAAATGAATACAAATGCTCCACCAAAACCAATCGTGAAAACAACTAGGAAGAGATTCATTCTTCTCTGTAGATCTGGAAATGAGGTTGCGCGTTTTGCCATCAATCGCATTTCAATTATTAGTAAAAGGAAGATAAGAAACATAGACAACACGCTTATGATGGTAAAAACCAGTTTAAGTTGCATGTTAACACTATAGGAAGTTCCAACTAATTCAATAATTTCTTCATCTAAAAATAACCAAAGTGATAGAGCAAATGCTGGTATAGGTGCTAAAAAGTGCAAATATCTTGGAATAGTTTTGTAATTTGCTCTCCAGAAAAATATTGAGAAACTTAAAGCTGGTATCGTCATTAGAAAGAATGAAAAGAGCATAAATTTTGTAAACAGTATTGCAGTATTGATTTTACCTGAAAAATAGAAATACTCTTTTAAAAGGCTAAATATTACAGCTAAAACTCCCCCACAGAAAGTAATCAAGCCAAATAATATGTTGGCTAAATTTCGTTTGTTCTTGGAAATGATAATAATTGTCGCTATTGTCCCTAAAGGAATTGCAATTGCGTCGATTATTAGTTTAACACTAACCAAATTTGACCTGTCCAATTAACCAATAATTATCCACTAATCCTGTATTGAATCCTTGTTTTGATATTTTTAAATCATACATACCATTAGGATATTACTTAAAAAATTATTGCCGTTATAATTGACAACTAAATTTAATAAATATAAATTAAAAAGATAAGATATCTAAATAATAATAACGTTAAAACAGATGGGATCATACTTTGAAAATCGAGTGCTTTAATTGTGCGAGCAATATAGCTGATGGTCAACCAATTTGTCCTATTTGTTTTGCCGTCCAAAAAAAGCGTTTTACTCGAGAAGAAGTTATTGATTTTCTTGAAGCAAAGTATCCAACGAAGCCAAGAACTAAATCTAAATTCGAATCCACACAAAAACCACTAAAGCAAAGATCACATGGTGATTGGCTTGTTTTTGGATTAGCGACATTCGGTTTAGGATATTATTACTATTTGTTGGTGACTTTGAAAGATCTTTCAGATCATTGGTTTTATCCTCATGGACCATATGAAAATGCGACAAAAGTTGATTTGTTCATTTCTTCACTTATTGTAATGTTTACCTTTTTCTTGGGTGCTCCCTTTATTCAATATATGAGATATGAGAAACTCCGAAGACATTTACAAAAATCCCCGGATAGAGAAAAGAGAAAGCTTCCTCTACAAGGAAAATATATTGCATTGTGGTATATAGCTCTAAATGTATTATTTGGTGGAACTTTTACTATGATTATTACAGGAATACTCTCTGTAGTAATAGATATGGTGACTATTATTGAGTTTCATTCCACTGCTATTATGTCTATTTTCTTTACTGGAGCTGGTTTAGTTTTTCTTTTGATGATACTTGTAGGAGTATTAATTCAAATTTTTGAACGAAGGTGGCAAACAACATACAATTCCCACATTCTGTGGCATCAAAGAAATCTCAGGCAAGAGAAAAAGAGCAATATGAAAATTTCATCTTAAGAAAATTAATAATTGATGTTATGTTTTATTTTTACTGTAAATTAATTTGGTGTTTTCATTATGAGAAAAAAGTCATCATTAAATGTCAGTGTCTTTCTTTTGATCATATTCTTAAGCTCAATATTTGTAATAAAAAGTCACAATTCGGATCAATTTGTAAATCTGATTGAAATACAAGGAAAGAAAATTCTTGGTGAGGATCTTTTTGGAGAGTATTTTAGTGATCAGATCAAACCAAAAGCTATAATTAATGCTGATGATGAACCAATTTTCTGGGATGTATTTAATGGCAGTGAAATCATCTATAATCCAGTTGTTTTATTTGTTAACTATTATTATTGGGATGCGTTACCATTTTATGATGATAATGAAGAATATGTCTTTGAAATGTATGCCAACGAAAGCACAATTTTTAATTCGAGTTATATTTATTCAAGGTATAATGAATATTATTGGTGGTTAGGTTACGACTGGAATGTAAGTATATACGAACCAGGTACACTAATCAATGTTTCAGCATTTTTTTATCAAGAAAATAATCCCAATCTCAATCATACTGCATCTATTCTTGTTACAATCGGTGAGCTAAAAGAAACTCCAACAATAGATTTAGAGGATTTTACCATCGACCTACAACACTTTGCTGGGACTTTTTACACAGGAGGAGCTTATTGGGTCTATAATCCTACTGGCCCAAATCCATACTACCATTTCGCAATCTTTCCTGATGGTTATGTTGAGTTAAAATATGGTGAACAAGAATTATATCAAAGTAATGATTTGACATCAAATGATGCTCGAGGTTTAATGCAAGATTTGATTGATCTAGGATTCTTTCAATTAAAAGCACTATACCAAGCTCCAGATTATGACTATTATTATTCGTCGTGGTATTACATTGAGGTAGAATCGAAAAGCGTACAAGAATGGAGAAGTGCAGAAGAAGCAGCAGATTATATCATTCGACCTGTTGCATTCTCAAATTGCTTACAGGCAATTAAAGATCGCGTAGACAACATCTATTTTGAACCTTTAAAATGGAAATGGCGTCTTTTCTTCATTATTTCTGGTTCATCACTAGGTGGACTTGGTGTACTTTTATATGGAGTATATGTTTTCACGTACCGAAGAAGAAGATAGATTCACTAACTTAATTCTTCTTTTTTTCTTTCCAAAATATTGATGAGATAAATTGCACTAAGAAATTCGCAGCATTAATTGCTGTCGTATCTGCGGTATCATATAAAGGATTCAGTTCAACAATATCCATACCGATGAGATTTGTTTTCGTTGCTATTGACCGGATTATTTTCAAAATTTGATGAGGAGTCAATCCATCTGGTGTTGGTGCGCTTACACCTGGAGCATATATTTGGTCAAGACTATCCATATCTACTGAAATGTATGTTAGATCAGTTCCTTTCGTGATTCTTTGTATCGTTTTTTCGATTACATTTGTTAATCCTTTTTTACGTATATCATCTACCGTAAAAATCAATCCATTTTTATCCTCAACATATCTTCGATAAGTTCTTGCATTTGCAAAATTTCTTATTCCAATCTCAACGAAATTTTCACCAGAAACCAAATTATTATCTAATATGCGTCTAAATGGTGTTCCACTCGAGATTCTTCCATTTATAACCTCTCTAACGTCAAGATGAGCATCAATATTAATTAAACCAATTTTTTTTGTTTTGTAAGCGTCTTTTAAACCTTTGACAATAGGGTAGCTGATTGAATGGTCTCCACCCAGAATGACTGTTTTAAAACCTTGAGAAGCTATTTTGTAAATTACATCACTAATTAACTCATGAGTTTCTGCTACTGATTTAGCTTCTAAGATAATATCTCCAAAATCTATGACTTTTCTATTACCAAACCAAAAATCCAAAGACCAATCATATGCTTTAAAATATCGAATTGAATCTCTGATTTTTTTGGGACCTCCTTTGGCTCCCTTTCTTCCTAGTACTGCTGAATCGAAAGGAATTCCAACAAGCCCTATTCCAGGATCTTTTTCTCCTGTCCAACACTCAAATATGTCAGGCAATCTTATTTCATTAGGATCGTAGCCCTTTTTTTGATGTGGTTCCCATTCTCGCAAACACTCTGAATTTGTAACTTTACGTTCCAACTGATCCTTTTTCGTTTCCATGAAATCATCTCTTATTAATGCTCTATCATCACATACTTTTTGGAGATAATTGCTTTTTTCATTTATTTTCTTTCAAAAATAAAGTTGAAAACAGTATAAAATAAAAAGAAGAAATAGAAATCAGATCTTTTGTGATCTGATCTACAAAATTATGTTTCAGCTTCTACTATCTTTTCCTTAGGATCTTCTTTGGGAGCTTCCTTTGGTGTTTCCTTTGGAGTTTCTTTAGGTGTTTCCTTAACAGGGGCAGGTTTTGGTGCTTCTTCTTCCAATTTGATAGTTGGGAGATTAATAACCCTTGATTTCCAAACATCAACATTCTGAACTGGATGAATTTTTTTAGCTCTTTTGTAAATTTCAGTTGCCATTTTACCTGTTACTAAATCCATAACATGATTATCAAATGACATTTTTTCAGTTCGCTTAGTAATTACGTCTTGCATAACTTTTCTAATACCTCTTTCGTGACTTGACTTACATCTGAAAGGTGTTAGTGCTATAATACTACATCGCAAACGAGCACCATCTTTTGTTATAACATTAAATATACCATCAATACGAGTTCGTCGTCTTCGAATCATAGAACGTAAATAATCTCTAGTATATTCATGACCATTAAAATCAGTTAAAGCATTATCACCTTTTACAGTTTGCACTTTGAAGTTGATTTTTACGTGCATTTTCTTGTAATCGCCAGTTAATTCCATTAAGGTTGAGCTTAAGGTTCTTCCAACAACATATTCTGGATCAGAAGAAGGTGTCTCAGCAATTTGCTCCCCACCAAACATTTCTGGTGTAAGGATTTTATACCAAGTCTTTAATGTGAATTTATCTACAACTCTTCTACTTTCTTTATCTTTTCTTTTTCGCCCTCGGGCAGCAGCTTTACTACTCATTTTTCTTTTCTCCTACTTGTTATCAAACAAACAGTATATTCATAAGTTTTTGTGAATTCTATTTCCACAGACATCATATTAAGATATATTCGAGACAAAATCGTCTCTATTAAAACATTTTCCTTTTATTGAGAATATAAAATGTCTCACTCTTTTGGTTAAGAATTATAGCTCAATCTTTTTATGGTCTTGTAAGATAGATCTATTTTTTCGAAGTAATCTTCAAGTGTTTTTAATAGATTTAGAATTGAGTTCTCGGATTTGATAGTTAAAATAATTTTATTACTTTCAACTTTGGAAGCTGAAATGACTCCTTTGGGTGTCTCTTGGTTTTCTGGTGAAGTTGAGCTATTAATAGTTTTAGCGATTTGAGTACTTTCAAAAACCAAAGTAACTTGAATTTCTGAATAAATATCTTTTGCTTTCTTGTTAGTCAAATTGGAATCGCACCTATTCGGATGATTTTTTAGCTGGTGATTTTTGTAACTTTGGTTTCTTTGCAGTTTCAGTTTTACTCTTATCTTTTGTAGGTGTTTTCGGCGCACTTACTGGTTTTGATTCTTCTTTTTTGGGTTTTGTTGGTTTCACTTCTTTAGGATGCAATTGCTTTTCTAGTGCGGTATTGAGATTCTCTATCAATAACATTTCTGTTCCTTTAGGTACTCTTGCACCTGCAGCAATATTGTGCCCTCCACCTTCTGCTTCAGAGCCTATAGATTCAACTGCTTCTCGTAATGCTAACCCGAGATCTAATCCTTGACTGATCAGGTGTGCGGTTCCTCTACTACTAATTTTTACTGTTCCATCCTCAGAAATTGCAATACCAACAAGAGGTTTATTCTTGTCAATAAATTTCTTTGAAGAAATTGCTATGGAAGTAACAGTTCCAATCATTGTGTCATCTATGATTGTCCGACCGTCAAAAAGAAGTAAATTGGAGTACTCTTTCAAATGCTCACTGTCTTTATTCATAATTTCTAGGAACTTGGAAATTTTGATTCGATAAGCATGCATAATTTCTTCTGCTTCTTGTAATAAGAATTTTCTCTCACCCATACAAATTCCAATAGCAATTCCAGTTGCTTTTAATCGTCCACATGAATTTAAGAGTGAACCAAATTCTCTTGCATCTCTCAAAAGTGTTCCTGGTTGCTCATTTGTTAGAGTATAAACACTACCTAAGATGCTTTGTGATTCTTGAGCAGTCATACCCATTTTTAATCCATAAGTAATAAGACCTTCAACAAGCATTCGACGTTCTTTTTCATCAAGATCTTGGATGGTTCTCCACTCATCTCCTCTTTGCTGAGGGATGCCTGTATCGCGCATAAATCGAATGCACATGTCGCCATCTCCTGTAAGACCGGGGAAAAATGGATCTGTTGTGTATTCTAGTGCTTGATAAATTGGACGAGTTTCTCTACCAAATAATCTAATATCGAGTTTAGCTTCAAGAATCCCGGCTTTGATACCATCATCTACGATTTTTTGATTTAATGAAGTAAGTGAATTCTTCTCTCCTTTATCTTGACGGTCAGCTAAAGCTCCAACAACAGCTATGCTCGCAGAATCAATATTTCTGGAATCAAATTTTTTAGCAAAAAAGTATGAAATACCAGCGCCACTGATTTGGTTTGCACCATCATAATCAAACTCGAATGGATTGACATGAACTAATGATTCAAACTCTGGTTTTGCTAAAACCGGATGATGATCTAGAATGATGATTTCTCTATCAGACAGATATTTATTGATACCCTCTATTTGTCCTCCTCCTAAATCTGAGAATACGATTGTTTTAACATCTTTCAACATTGATATTTCACTTATAATTGGTAATTCGAGTTGTCTAACACATCTAATATGATAAGGAATATTCGCTCGATGAAGGGTTTTACCAAGAATACCTGCTGAAGCAAGTCCATCGGCATCTAAATGACTCACACAAAAAATAGTGTTTTTCGAATCTTTTACTGTGTCAACTGCAGCATCGATTCTGCTGATAAATTCTTTGAAGTTACCTTTAGTGCTTTTCGCAGATGACATAACTCGACCACACAAGTGATTATATAGTGCTACTTAATTACATTTTGTGTATTTTTACATAAAAACATGCTAAAATCTTGTAATAAAATAAAAAGAAAGAAAAAAGATAACGCTCGCAATAATGTAGATAATTCTATGTTTAACTTATCTAATTATTGTCGCAGCAGTATCTGGTCTGTATCTGAAAGTTTTTGGAATAATACCTTTCTTTTGATAATATCTCATTAGTCGTCTGATTTTTGCTTCGATTTTCTCTAAACCATATCTTGAATGGAGATCTTTTGGATGACCATCTAGATGCCTTCTTAGAGCCATTGCTTTTCTAACCAAATTCCTAAAGTCTTCTGGATATTCAGGATAAATTCCTTCTCTTTTCATAATTTCTGATATCCTTTGCTTGATGACAAGCTTTGAAGAAGGTATTCCATGAGAATCTCTTAGAACAGTACCAATCATTGCTGAAGTTAAGCCTTGTTTTGCGAGTTCAACAATTTTTGTCTCGATTTCTTCAGGTGTTTGTGAAATCCACTCAGGAATAGATGCATGAGGTGGTCTCTTAGAACCTGATTTGCCTTTATGTCTTGTATGCATTCTTGCCATGTGATTCACCAGTTATTTCTGATGTTTCGTATCTGAGCTCCATACCTTTACCCTTTTAATCGGACGGCGAATCCTAGGGGAAAAGTGACCCGATTACGAACAGACAGCATTTCAGCCATCTTGCCATTATTCATTAGAATATGGAACTAATTCTAGTTCAAAAACTTCTATTATTAAATATTGCTATGGAGTGTCTATATTTCATACAAAGTCTGGATGGATATCTATCATGTCTTGAAAAGGTCTTTTCTAGGTTCAAATTTAAAAATAACTTTGGCCTTACCACCAATTCTAACAGATTTGATCTCATCTTCTGTTCCTTTAATATCAACTTCTAAGGTACTGGATCGATCTAAAGACTCCCCTTGTTCAAAAATTAGAGTGCCTGGTTGAGCAAACCCTCTTTTAACAAGATATGCACCTAAAGCACTATTAGCTAGACCTGAGACAACGGTTTCTGGAGAACCTCTAATCGGTTCAAATTGTCTAGTATAACAAGTGGAACCATCCAAGTACGTGTCGAAAGTATAAAGATGAATACCTGTCACTTTCATTCTCCTACATAGTCGTTCTACTTCATCATACTTGGGTACTAATGCATCTGTCATTTCTTTACTGGATATAAGAATCAGTAATTTTGGGCTCCCAGTATCAGCAATGACAAGCGGAAGTTTCTCATCGGATTCTATTTTATCAGTTCGTATACCTAAAATATCTGCTAGTGAATTAATATTCAATTCAACATCTCTGAATTGGGGTTTCTTGAGAGTCATGTAGACTTTATCAAGAACATCGTTTTTCCATTGGATTTCAGTCTTAAAGATACCTTCTTTTGTTTCTATCTTTATGGTTTCTTTTGCATTCTCAGATTCGATTTCACCAACATCTGCTAGAAGCCACACAGCAGCAATTGTTGCATGTCCGCTGAGAGGTACTTCTTTTTTTGGAGAAAAGTATTCAATCTTGAAATCCGCTTTTTTACTATCTGATACAAAGGCAGTTATTGAAAGGTTCATCTCACGTGCAATTGATTCCCGGAGTTCAGTCGGATACTCACTTTTCATATCTAGAACAATTGCCGTTGGATTTCCCAAGAATGGCTCACTACTAAATGCATCAACTTGATAAAACAATCCAATAGAATCTCCTGTACTTTTTTTTGCTATCAGATTAGTTTGGATTAATTTTCCTTCTTTTTTAGGCATATAAAACTTTTCTTGATGATAAAACAAAGTGAGAAATGAAGAGAGATTTTGAAAATTTATCAAAGCGATTTGTTTTTGAATGAAGAATCTTTATTTAAAGAAAACAATTAACAATAAATATTCGAAAATAATACTCACATCTATAGTATCTCGAGGTTAAGTCTTTGCCTAAGAGAGAGAAAGAAAAGAAAACAAAAAAAGAAGAGGCTTCTACAATAGTTGAGACGAAGGAAGGCAAAGAGAAAGAAGAAAAGAAGGGAAAGAGTCGAAGAAGGACTAGAAAAGAAAAAATAGATTCCGAGAAAATAGCTGAAATCGAAAACAATGCTTACAATTTATTATTTGATGAAGTTAATTTATTCCTTCACGAGCTTCCACATATGAGTCTGAATGCTCTACGTCAAAGATTGGTTCTAATAGATGGAAAAATGCTTTGGTTAGAAAAGATTAGTGAAATAGATTTTCTTGATGAAGAAAGCTCTGATGATATAATCGACATGGAAATGGAGATGTTAGAGTTAGGGTTAGATCTCGAGACTGCTGATGAAATGAAATCAGCGTTTGAACCTGACGTTAATGACTTCAATCTATCAGCTTTCAAAGCACAAATAGAAGAAGAAAAAACCTTAGGGGAAAGCATCAAAGATATAGTCAAGGATATAGAAATGGGGGATTTAGAGAAACCAATTGATGAGCTTATGACTAAATTCATTCTTTATGATCTAAGGGCACAAATGGAACGAGCAATTAATGAAGTCTTCAAAAAAGAGGGAAAAATAAAGAAACTCATGAAAGAGGAAGGAAAAGAAAAGGAAATTAAAGCTTTACAAGCAGACCAGAAACATGCTGCTAAGAAGTATCTTAATGAAGTACTAAACCACATCAAGAAGGAAAAACCAAAAATGATTCTCTCTGAAGAATTCATCAAAGAATTCAAACAATTAACGAATAAGAAGATTGCAGCACTAAAAGCAAAAGAAGAAAAAGATTTTGAACAAATGGTAGATGACTTATTAAAAGAATAAAGAATTAAAACGGTGTATTTGATGGAAGAAATAGAAATAACTGGCGTAGTCTCTAAAAAAATGAATGAATACATTTTGACGACCGATGATGGAAAAGAGTACAAACTCTTTGCCATTAATCCTTGGGAGTCCGTACCTACTGATTTTGGCACTGCAAAATTTGAGGAATTTGTAGGTGAAACAGTAAAGGTATTTGGCAGATTAAGTGGAGAAGAAATTTGGAATGCTTTGGTTCATTGCCCCGATGACACAGATACAAAAGCTCCAAGCCTGGATGACTTAATAATCGATAAAATTGAAAAAGAATAAAAATGCGATGAATTTCATCGCGATAATTTATTGAGTTCTTCTTCGACCGTATTTGTCTATGTCAAAGAAAGGATACTTAACTACTTTTGCTTGATAGGGTTTATCCCTAATAATGATTGTCAATTCTGTGTCAAGTTCGGTATAAGCCATCGGAAGAATAGCCATTGCTATGCCTTTTTTGGTTAGGGGTGAAATTGATCCGCTTGCAACTTCTCCAATTTCTTTTCCTTTGTGTTGAATTTTGTAACCATGTCTTGGTATCCCTTTCTTCAAAAGCTCTAGACCAACTCGTTTTCTTTTCATTTCTTTCAATGTTAATTTGTTTTCTTCATTTACTGTAGGATATTTTGCTTTGAGTGCTTCTTGTCCTATGAAGAATTCTTTATTCATATCGATGAAAATTCCTTGTAGTCCTAAATCCATTTCAAATGGATCATATTCAGGAGTGAAATCTTGACCCGATAAAGGCAATCCACCTCCGAGTCGTAAAGTATCTCGAGCCCCTAATCCGCATGGTAATAAACCAAAAGGTTCTCCTGCTTCTAAAATCGCTTTCCAAAGATTAATTGCTTTCTCAGCAATAGTATCTTTGGTGCCAATAACAGTAATCTCGAATCCATCTTCTCCGGTATAACCAGTTCTGGAAGCCATGACATCAATACCTGCTAATTGGGTTTCGAAGAATCCCCAGCTTCTTGGGATTTCTATATCAGTCATAGTTTCTAGAATTTTCACACCTTTTGGACCTTGAAGAGCGAACATTGCGGAATCTAATGTGAAATCATAATAGTTAATGTCTAGATTGGGATTTTTTTGTTTCTCATTATCAATGAATTTTATCATCCAATTCCAATCATTGATTCGTGGACCTGCATTGCAAACAAAAATAGCAAAATCCTCACTTTTTCGCATGGTGACACAATCATCTAGCATTCCTCCTTTCTCATCGAGAAGATAGCTGTATCCACATCGACCATCAGCTAGTTTCATAACATTTCTTGGAAGAATTTTGTTTAACATTGGGAAAGCATCTTTTCCTGTAAAACGGAAACGACCCATATGACTTACATCGAAAATTCCTGCATTCTCTCTTACAGCCATATGCTCTTCTCTTATAGACGAAAATTGCATTGGTAATTCCCATCCACCAAACGAAGCCATGTCACCATTTTCTTTATGCCATTCATAAATTGGGGTTCTCATATCTTTCATCAAACTGTCCTTCTATACTTTTCAATAAAATATTGGATTTTTGTTTCTAGAATCACAAATAGTTAGTCCTTTAAAAATTTTAAGGGAAAACCTAGATTGGTCGCTACATACAAAAACCAGCTCACAATAAACACTTTAGTAAGATTATTGAGGTCAAAACTTTGGCTAAAAGAAGATCTTTCACTGTTCTATTTTGTTTTATATTTACGTTTCAGTTAATACTTACAATAACATTCAGTAGGATTGATTTGGCAACATCCGCCGGACCAACTGAAACAAATGAGGAACCATTTATTAGTTCCTTCTCGGAAAATGTTTTGTTGTCTACAGAGGATTTACCATACCCTCATCATGTTGAGCCGACAATAGCAATAGGTCCAAATGATCAAATTTTTGCTGGTTGGAAAAATGCGGAAGGACATAACACTGGAGGTATAAGAGTTGCATTTACAAAATCAGTTGATTTTGGTGAGACTTGGTCAACTCCGGAATATATGCCGTTTTATAGTGGATTTTTAACTGGGCAATCAGACCCATGGTTGGTTTATGCAGATGGTCATTTATATTATGCGTATCTCGAGTATACCAGAACTGCTACTCCACTTTCACATATTACTGTAGCATCCAGTACAAATAATGGTGATACTTGGACTAGAGTGAATGCAACTGGTGGGGTTGGGTTCGCTGATAAAGAAACCATGACTGTAGATAATGCTGGAAATATCTATGTCGTTTACGATGATATTGATCAAGTCAATGGTACAACATATGTTCGATTAACTCAATCAGCAGATAACGGGCAATCATTTGACGAGATAAGTCTCATTGCAGATAGTGACTCAGATCCAATCGATCACTTGGGTCCTTATGTAACAACTGATAGTCTGAATGATGTTTATGTTGCTTGGTTATGGTGGACATTAGATGATACTTGGGGTGATGTGTACGTAGCTAGATCTGTTGATCAAGGTTTGTCGTTTTCAACTCCAGTAGATATTAATGCAGATAGTGAGAATGGAACTTTCACTGTATCCCCAGATTTACGTCCAATGAAAGGTACCCTCCCTGTTATCAGATTTGATAGTAATGATCGATTATACTGTCTTTGGGCTGAATTAATTGATAATGACCGGTCTTGGGGTACTTTTCTAAGATATTCCGATGATTATGGACTTACTTGGAGTGATCGTTACACAATAAATCAAATTGTAGCAGGTAATCAATGGCAACCAGATATGGATGTTGATTCACAGAACAGATTACATTTTGTTTACTATGATCAACAAGGAAACTACTTCAAACCTTACTATCGAATGGGTTATTTCAACGATTCAATAACCACAACTCTAACTATAACAGATGCTTTGCCAATAAGCGATGTAGGAACATCGAATGTTTTTACTAGACCGGGAGACTACTTCATGGTCCGAGTAGATTCAAAAGATATTCCACATGTTGTTTGGTCTGATGGAAGAGATAATGAAATGGACATCTATTACAGTCATGGTATTGTCCCTAGCACATCCAGTGGATCTATAACTAGTACGAACGTGGGAATCCCCGTAGGAACTATTGTAATGGTTGCAGTTATTATCTTTATTACACGAAAACGTAGAGCAAATTAGCTCTCGATTCTTTTTTTATTATTATTAGAAAAAAGTGGATAAAGTACTAATACTATAAGAAAGTGTACAAGTTTTAATCGAATACTTTATTCAACAACTGAGAAGAAACATTGGTGTGAGAGAAAAAACAGAATGAAGAAACATTGGATAGTTACAAAAGAACCTTTAGTAGGCTCCTCTACAAGCAATATAATTCGACTATTATTTGAAAATAAATTCAGAGTGCATCCGAAATACTTTCTACGTTTACATTTTGCTCTTTTCATGAGCATATTTTTCATGCCATTTAGAATGATTGAACGAATCTTTTTCTACAGGAAAATAAAGAAAACAAAGATTGCAGAAGACCCTATTTTCATTATTGGATTGTGGAGGAGTGGTTCAACTTATTTGAATAGTCTTTTAGCTAAGAATAGAAATTATGGATATCCTCACTTTGCAGATACATTCTTCACAACTCGTTTTTCACTTGCATTTCCAAAATTAGCTGATAAAATGGTTGATAGGTTCTTACCGGAAACAAGACCCTTTGATAACGTGAAAATATCCAGTGAAAAGCCAGCTGAAATGGAACACAGTTTAATTAGTTATTATAGTTGCTCATTCACAGACGGGATGATCTTTCCCAGGAATTTCTGGAAGTATGCAAATTATGCAACCTTAGATGTCCCACAAAGAAAGAGAAGGAAATGGTTGAAGTGGTACTTGTTCAATATTAAGAAAATAACCTACAAAGAGAAAGGAAAAAAGCTGATTCTAAAGAATCCAAGTAACACAGGAAGAATAAGGACACTTCTGGAATTGTTTCCTAATGCAAAATTTATCCACATTCATCGTAATCCTTACTACACATATGCTTCATCAATAAATCTCCACACTAAAGCACGAGAAGTTTTCTCTCTACAGAAATGGGATGAAAAGGAAATGAAAGACTCAATACTCAAATTGTATCAAAATATCTATGAACAATATTCTAAGGATATTTCACTGATACCAAAAGAGAACTTCATAAACATTTCATATGAAGAATTCCTAAAAAATCCAATTTCTACTATTGAAAAGATACATCGAAAATTAGATTTGATTGGTTTTAAGGAATACAAAGAAGCATTTCAAGAGTATATTCAAGAACAAGAAGACTATAAACCAAATATTCATCAGATTACAGATGAAATTGTAAAAGTAGTCGATGCTAATTATGATTATGCTTTCGAGCTATTTGGTTATGATAAAGAAAAATAAATTGGTAGCGCGGGGTGGATTCGAACCACCGATCCCAGGGTTATGAGCCCTGTGGGCACAACCTAGCTACCCCACCGCGCTCTCTTTTGGGGGTCTTATCAATTTCTTTGAGTCTTTATTTATAAGGTTTAGCTTTAATTTACTACACTACAAATAGCAATTTTTTTGTGAAAAACCTTCTCCTCAACCTTATAGTCGAGGATCTAAGAAATTTTATTATTATTTTCTTCTGGGAATAATTCTACTTCCTCATCAGAAACGAATATTGTTACTAGCTCTCTAGGTATTAATTCAAAGTAGATGTTCTTTACTGTGAGTTTCTCCATTGTTGACTCATAAATCTCTTCAATTGGTTTATCTTTGATTAATTCCTTAAGGCTTTCAGGTCCTGTCGTTGCTAACTTATTTGTTGAAGCTGCTACAACGAAAGGCTTCTGGTAATACTTCGCTATAAGTGCTAATTGAAATGATCCAATTTTGTTCAGAATGGATCCATCTGGTAAAATAGTATCTGCACCTATTACAATCATATCTGCATCTTTTGCATAATATCCTGCAGCTGCATCAGCGATTAGTCTTACTCTAAAACCAAGTTCAGCCAGTCTTTTAGCTAAAACTATTCCCTCTCTCTTCGGTCTTGACTCTAAAACATAGATTCGTTTATCAATTGTATTTGTTGCTAATTGCTTGAATGCATCTAGAATTGTAGTGCTATAAGAAATAGTCATGATTGATTGTGCACCCATCAATATTTTCATGAGATTGGTGCTTGTGATTTTTTCCTTAAACATAATTCTCTCATAAATAATATCGATTAAATTCAAGTAATCGATTTTCTTTTTAATTCTATGAGATTTTCCTTCCTTCAAGAGTTTAATTGCTATCCTTATCGAAGCCATTTCAGGATGAATACTTTCTAATTCTTCTATCATGGAATTAAATTCTTTTACACCTATTTCTGTTCTCTCTATCTCTGATCTAATAGCCTTTAGTAATTCAATTGTAAGATAGACTGCACCATGGATTGTGTCTATCTTTATTTTATCAATGTCTTTCTGGAATTCTCTGGATAGCATACTACTCACAAAACACTTCTTTAGTTTATACTTTTCCCTATGACATTAATTTCGTTTAACCATTTAGTTCTTTGTTCATGGCTTACATGATTAACACGATGAAATGCTTTTCTCTGCCAATCCTCAACTCCGCAATACTTCCAGGTATAATAGATATTTTTGTAGGTTATGTCATGGAATTGCTTTTGTTCCATTTCTTCAGTAGCATCAAAAGTTTGTATAATAATACCTTTCTTATCAAGTAGTTTTGGATCTGGTGCGTCATTTTCAAAGATAAAAGCGAAACCTTCAGCTAAAACTCGATCAAAATATCCTTTCATAATTGCTGGTGCTCCATACCACCATACAGGATGAATTATTATGATTAAATTAGCCCATATGATATCCTGTTGGTATTTTTCGATTGTTTTGTAATCTGAGAGGGTTTTTGGATCACCAATTAATTCGATTTTTGATAATTTTGGATTAAAGTCGCTGTTGTATAGATCATGAATTCTTATAATGTTTTTATTAACTTCTAAACCTTCAACTAGTTTCTTTTTTATTGCCGAACAAAAACTCTCTTCATTTGGATGAGCGTAAATAATGAGAACATTCATACATGTATTTATGAATCTCTCACTTTAAAATCATACTATCTCAATAATTACATCCTTTATTATTATAGATAGAAATAGGAAACATTATATAAGAGACCTAAAGAAACGATTAGTGAGGAAACAAATCATGACCAAGTATGTTTGTCACCGTTGTGGTAAAGTTGTTACACCTGAACAGCTAAATGTAATGCCAGGATCTAAATGTCCTGATTGTGGTCACAGAATTTTATTGAAAACTAGACCACCCATTATCAAAAAGCTAAAAGCTAAATAATTTTTTATTATAATAAATATGAAAGAACAGATTTACTCTGTGCTTTCTTTTAACATATCTTCTAATTCTTTGAATTTGAATTCACCTGAGAGTAGAAAAACTAGTGCATCTGAGAGTTCTTCTTGAGGTACTCTTATTTGTTCCATTGTATCTCTATCTCTAATTGTTACAGTTTCATCTTGCAAAGTATCATAATCAATTGTTACACAGTATGGAGTTCCAATTTCATCGGATCGTGCATATCTCTTTCCGATTTTTCCAGTGTTATCAAATAAAGTCTCAAATCCCTCAGTTTTTAGTTCTTCAAATATCTCGAGAGCTTTCTCATCTAAACCATCCTTTTTCATGAGTGGACATACTTGAACATCGTAAGGTGCGATGGTTGATGGGAATTGGAACCAGGTCCATTCTCTATCATCTGTTTCACGATAGCAACTTTCAAGAACACAGTATAATGTTCTTCCAACTCCAATAGAAGGCTCTACAACATAAGGAATGACATTCCCAGAAGTATGTTGAATACCCATCTTTGTTTTACTGGCCTTTTCATGACTCATTAGATCATGTTGTTGTCTGAAGGCGTTTCCTACGATTTCTGTCCAACCAATGGATAATTTAACTTCAAGATCAAAGTTCCCTCCACTATAGTGAGGGGTTTCTTTTGGTAACATATGTCTGAATCGTATTAATTCCGGATTCACTCCAACTTCTTCAAAGAGAATTTTTTCTTTCACTAAATAATATGCCATTGCAGCGTTAGGGAGTATTTTCTGTTTCACTGCATCAGCAGCTGTGATTAAAGTTGGTTCTTCTATTCCTTTTGCTTGTTGTTCTCGAGTAAGTAAAGGTAATACTTCATCGGCTAATTCCTCAAATCTTGGAGGATCATCTAATTGGTCTTCTGCAAAAAAGACCTCGAGTTCCATTTGCTTGAATTCCCTTACACGAATAATGAACTGCCTTGGAGAAATCTCATTACGATAAACTTTACCAACTTGAGCTATACCAAACGGTAGTTTTGCTCGCATTGCATGTGAAATTCTTTTGAAACTAGTAAAGATGTTTTGTGCTGTTTCAGGTCTAAGATAAGCGACATTTCCTGACACAGAACCAACCTCTGTTTTCAACATTAAATTAAACTCTCGAGCATTCATGAATTCTCCATCACAACTTGGACACTTGAGCTTGTTCTTACTAATGATTTTATCAAGTTCTTCGGGAGACAACCCATCCGCATTCTGATTGAGTTTTTCCTCTATTATTTTGTCAGCTCTAAACATAGACTTGCAAGATTTACATTGAACAAGTGGATCATTGAATTTAGCTAAATGACCTGAGGCTTCAAACACTTTTTCAGGGATGATCAACGATCCTTCAACTTCGAAATGATTTTCATCTTTTACGAAATACTCACGCCAGAAGTTGATTAGTTTGAGTCTCATCAAGGTTCCAAGAGGACCATAATCAAATGCACCTGATAATCCACCATAGATTTCTCCGGTGGGATA
This sequence comes from Candidatus Heimdallarchaeota archaeon, assembly GCA_019894765.1. The sequence goes on along the minus strand of JAGXNT010000074.1, from coordinate 11,864 downwards.
AGCTATTCCTCTTCGATAAGAGACATCTTGTATCTTGTCAAGTAATGGTTGTTTTTTTTCAGTAATACTCGTTTCCTCCAATTATCACTAAACTAATTCGTTTTCTTCCTTGTTTTTTTGCCAAAAGATTAAGTTAAAAGCATTTTCTTTTTAACGGTCTTTTTATTGCTAGTAACATTGTTTTTCAACAGTATAGTAAATCTTTTGATATGATTTTTCTGGATTGAATACAGAATATTAAGGAATCATCTAGAATGACAGATAAGAAAGCAAAAACAAAAGCAAAAAAGAAAACTCAAGAAGAGAAAGTAGAAAAAACTGAAGAAAAAGAGAAACCATCGAAATTCAAATTTGAGTGTCAAAAGTGTGGTGCGTGCTGTCAAAATCGCGAACCAATTCCTGTAACGTTTTCTGATCTAACAAGATGGACTAAACAAGGAAGCTTTATGTCAATCATTCTTCCTCATTTAGAGCTCCGAGGTGTGAGTGAAGAAGATTCACTCAGTCAACTTGCAATAGTTCCTTTTGTTAAAATGAAAGATGAAGATGAAAATAGAAAAGGTACTTGCCCATTTTATGATGAAGAAAATAAAATCTGTAATATCTATTTCACACTCCCACTCTTCTGTAAAACATTTCCGCTTTACTTCAATGGAGAAAAATACTATGTCTCTGATCCAAGCTGTCCAGGAATTGGAGAAGGAGATATGACAAAGGAAAAGCTGCTGGAGATGAGAAATACTGCTGTTCAAGATTTCAATGAAAGAGCAGATACAACCATTGCATTAATTCCATTACAAGGATTATTTATTCGTCACTTTATGAAGCAATCTCAAGAACAAGTAGATAAAATGCCTGCTGAGGATAAAGAGAAACTAGACGAGTTGCTCAAGAAATCTCAGGACGATAAACCTCAAGAACCAGAAGAAAAAGATAATTGATTGAATGCGGAACACTTTTGTTCCATTTTTTCTATTCTAAAACTTCTATGGAATCAATTGTCCCATCGCCATCCAAGTCATACCCTTCTACCACTGTTCTGAATTGTCCCTTTTTGTAACCCTTCAAGATTGTTTGCCAGTTTTTAGTCAATGCAATGATTGCTGCTTTTGTACCTCTTCTACCTTGACCTGCAAAAGCGATAACTGTTTTTGATGGATTGTATGGATTAGGAGCTTTGAAAATTATTCCAACATTATTTTGCGAGTAGAATATTTTGGGATCATTCGATGTGATTCCTCTCCCGAATCTTGCATCTGGAGCAATACCTTTCATATGATTATCAAAAGCAGGAATTTCCAATTTTGTATTTATGTCATGAGTTACTAAGTTTACAGCTGGACCACCCACCAGTATTAGGTTTTGATCCAAAGCTTTCTCAGCTCTTACTTCAACATCAAGCTTCACGAATAGATCTTCTGAACTAGCAAAAAATTGTCCCATAAACATTGCTAAATATATAGCATAGTGACCATCTCGAGCCCAAGTTTTATGTGGGCCATGAGCATCTGGAGCACCTACGACAATCAAACCATCAAATTTTGAACCATTGTAAAACTCTTTGAAAAATTTCTGCAGTATGTCATCAATTTTTGATTGGCTGTTAAAATGTAATCCGACATCTTGAGAACTCAATTCAATGCCATATGCTTTCTCGGCAGTTTTATAGTACCGAGCTTTTGCACCTCTGATTTCTTTTTCAAAAGCAATAGTTACTAACCCGGCTTTAATTAACTGACGAATATGATAGTAGACTTTTTGTTCGTGTAACCCCATCTCTCGAGCAATGTCTGCAGGGAATTTTGGTTCCTTTGCTAATTTCTGGAGGATAGTCCATCGAATATCGTGGAGAATTGCTTTCATTTCACTAGGATTTTTGAACATTAGAATGTCTTTAGAAGCATAGCCCTCTTTAGTTTCTGATAGTATTTTCTTCTTCATTTCCCATGCAACCAATATCAGAGTTTCTCAAGAATTGATTCTTCTTGTTTTTTGAATAATAATTTTCATTATATCTTTATCTGATAAAAATAATCAACCATTATTAATTTTTTTGTAATGGTTTATAATTATAAAATATTAGATTCATATGTGGGAAAGACCAACCACTAACAAACGTTTTTTAATGGTTCGAGCACAGTTTTAGAATTGCTTTTAATAAAAAAGAGCAGTATAATAACTTGCGCTTTGGAAAAATAGAATTTATGAGTATATTTAGAGGATAATATTATGTGTGGTATAATTGGATATATTGGAAAAAAAGTAGCTGCTCCTATATTATTAGATTCATTAAAGAAATTGGAATATCGGGGTTATGACAGTGTAGGGATAGCATCCATTAATGGAAAGGCTGAGATTGAAATTAAGAAAGGAGCGGGAAGAATAGAGGCTGTTAATGAACGAATAAATTTTCTATCATTAAAAGGGTCTCTTGGTATTGGTCATACACGTTGGGCAACACATGGAGGTGTAGAGGATAAAAATTCTCATCCCTTCATATCTTGCAATGGTCGGTTTGCCCTTGTTCATAATGGTATTTTGGAAAACTATCTTGAGTTAAAAGGGGATCTAATTAAGAAAGGTCATGAATTCACTTCTGATACAGATACTGAAGTTTTAGTTCACTTGATAGAGGAAGAAGTGAACAAAAATAAAGAAAAAGATTTAGTGGATATAATTTCAGACTTAACAAAGATTGCAAAAGGCGCTTACACTTTTTTGTTATTGGATGCTAAAAATCATATTATTTATGCATTTAGAAAAGATTCACCAATTGTTATTGGAATTGGAGAAGACGAGCTGTTCGCTTCATCCGATATTACTTCATTTTTAGAACATACAAACAAAGTGATAATTTTAGAAAACAATCAGCTCGCAGTTCTCAAAGAAAAATATACTATTTATGATACAAAAACAAGAAAAGAAGTAAAACAGAAAATTACAATTATTGATTGGACAGCAGAACAAGCAAGTAAGAGTGGATTTCCTCATTTTATGTTAAAAGAGATTTTTGAAGAAGTCGAAATCTCCAAGCATTCTTTGGAACAAGATTCCCAAAAATTAAATGGGATGATTGATATCTTAACAAAAGCGAAAAAGGTCTTCTTTCTCGGATCAGGAACTTCCTATCGAGCATGTTTGTTAGCATCTATTTACTTTGCTAAAATTGCCAAGAAACATTTTATGCCAATTCTTGGATCTGAATTCAAGACATATCAGAATCTTGTTGATAAAGACACAGTAATTTTCGCAATTAGCCAAAGTGGAGAAACTGCTGACGTTCTTGAAGGTATAAATATCTCTAAAGCAAAAGGCGCTCGAGTTGTTTCGCTCGTCAATGTTATTGGCAGCACTATTATGAGGGAATCTGACCAGTATCTTACATTAAATGCAGGACCAGAAATTGCTGTAGCATCTACCAAGGCGTTTACTTCACAAGTATTAATCTTGACTCTCTTGGCTTATGGAGTAGCTGATAGATTAAAAGAAGGACGAGAACATTTGTATGAAGCTATTAGAAAACTTGAGAGTATAATGGATAAGTCAGATATTATCGCTAAGCTAGCAAAAGATGTTCTCAATAAAGATGACCTCTATCTTATTGGAAGAGGAGTCTCTTTTCCTGTAGCTATGGAAGGAGAACTGAAAATAAAAGAAATCGCATACATTCACGCAGATGCTCTTGCTGGAGGAGAATTAAAACACCATACTTTAGCATTAATTGAACCAGGTGTTTCATGCATAGCATTAGTTCCAAATGATGATACGAAAGATGATATGATAAATAATATTATGCAAATAAAAGCACGTGGCGGAGAAATCATTGGCATTTCATCAGAAGATTTAGAGCTATTTGATCACCACATCCCGATTCCGAAAGTCCACCTGGAACCCATTTTAATGATTCCAGTTCTTCAGCTTATCTCTTATTATCTCTCAGTTATCCGAGGTAATGACCCTGACTTCCCAAGAAACCTTGCAAAATCTGTCACAGTCCTCTAACTCTCCCTTTTTTATCTTTCATATTTCTCACAGTAAACTTATAAGAAAAAACAAACAAGAAAAAAGGTCAAATAGCTGTTTGTTTAATAAAGTAATTAGCTGTTATTTAAAATTACTTCTTCCACGATAACTTTATATATCATTTGTTCTGGACAATATAATGATACACAAGATGTTGTGTTTAGGGGAAAAGAAACCACTAGGGGTGGTATGCTCTGGTTAGTACCAGAACCACTTAAACCGTCCTAAAATGGGTGCCATTTCCCGAAAAAACGAACAAAAGGATCAAAAACAGAAATTTAGCCGGAAGAAATACGATGAAGTGCCCATATTGCCAATCACCAAACACTCGAGTTGTTGATAAACGCTTATCAGACGACATGAAAACAAATCGTAGAAGGAGAGAATGTCTCCAATGTAATAAGCGATTCACTACATTTGAACGAGTCGATGATGTCAAGCTTACAGTAATCAAAAAAGACAAGAGAAGAGAACCATTCAATCGCGATAAAGTTAAATCCGGCATAGTCCGAGCGTGTGAGAAACGTCCTATTAGTATTGAGGAAATCGATGAAATAATAGATGAAATCGAAAGTGAACTAAGAAAACAAGAAGAAACAGAAATTGATGCTCAACTTGTTGGCGAAAAAGTCATGGAGAAACTTCGTGGACTTGATGAAGTTGCTTACATCAGATTTGCTTCTGTATATCGAAGATTCACTGACATAGCTTCTTTTGAACGAGAATTAGAAAAACTAAAAGTTGTCAAAGAGGTCCAAGTGAAAGCACAAGATTCCACTGAGCTACTTCTACTTGTTTCTGGTGACACTAAGGAAGAAATCTCTGGCTGGGATCGAGTTAAAATCACAGCAGCATTAGTTAAAGAAGCAGGATTAGAAAAGATGGATGCGGAATCAATAGCTGCAGAAGTGGAGCGCAAAATATTCGCTTCAAGTATTGATATTATTTCCGTTGATTTGATTAGAAGTTTAGTGGATAACGAACTCTTTGCCAGAGGATTTGGAACCAAACTACTTCAACAGAGAATTGTTGGAATTCCCACTTATGATTTAAATCAATTAATTCATTCAAAAAGCAAAGAAAACAGCAACGTAGTTGCTAATAATCCTGAAGCAGTTAATCTCGCTATTGCTGAAACAATCTTGAAGAAATATGCTCTACAAGAAATGTTTTCACCTGAAGTTTCAAACGCTCATCGAAAAGGTGTGATATACTTACACGATCTAGGCTTTCCAGTAAGGGTGTATTGTTCTGCACATAGTTTGGAATATATTAAGAAATATGGATTGAATCTTTTGAACCTATCAACAGTTTCAAGTCCAGCCAAACATGCAGACACGTTAACAGGTCATCTCAACACTTTCCTTGCGTCAATGCAAGCCTATTATGCAGGTGCTCTAGGTCTCGCCTACCTAAACATCTTCTATGCACCATTCTTTGTAGGGGTTCCCTATGATCAAATAAAACAGGAAGCACAAAGACTCATTTATTCTTGTAGTCAAAATGCGTTTTCTAGAGGCGGACAAACTCTCTTTGTGGACTTCAACATTCATCTTGGAGTCCCAAATTATCTGAAAGATGTCCCCGCAATTGGTCCAGGTGGCAAATACACAGGAAAAACCTATGGCGAATATGAAGAAGAAACACAACTTTTTGCTAAAGCATTAATGGAAGTCTGGTTGGAAGGAGATGCTCAAAGCAAAGTCTTTCCATTTCCGAAATTTGATCTTCATGTGGATCAGAAATCCTTTGAAGATAAAGAACAACTCAAACTACTAAAGAAAGCATGTAAAATTGCTTCTGAAAATGGATCAACTTACTTCATCTTTGATAGAGATGAAATAAATCTATCCATGTGCTGCCGGCTAAAAACAACAATCACAGACACATACATGATTGAACATCCAGAAAGCATGCGATATTGTGGATTCCAAAATGTAAGCATAAATCTACCACAAGCTGCCTATCGAGCTGGTAAAGGAAACATCAAGGAATGCATTAATGAAATTAAACTAGCCATGGACATTGCTATGCAAGCCCATTTGGAAAAGAAAGAATTTATCCATCAGCTCATGACCCAAGAACGAGGTACTCTCTGGCAAATAGGAAAAATTGCAGAAGATGGTAGACCTTATGTTGACTTGGAAAAAGCAACGTACATTATTGGAGTAATCGGTCTCAATGAATGCGTCCAATATTTGATTGGCGAACAAATGCATGAAAGCGAGAAAGCATACAAACTGGGATTAAGAGTTATTGCAGGCATGAATATCAAAGCAAAAGAATTGCAAGAAAAGAATGGATTAACTGTAACCTTGGAAGAAACTCCAGGAGAAAGTGCACCATACAAGTTTGCAAGAACAGATATTCAAGAATACCCTGACAGCATCCATTACGTGAAAGGAGATATCGAGGAAGGAGCAATATACTATACAAATAGTGCTCACTTCGCAGCTGATGCAGATATCGACATCATAGATCGAATCACCAAACAAGGCAAATTTAACACCTTAATAGAAAGTGGGTCTATTACTCACATCTTCATAGGTGAACAGAAGATTTCTTCTGAATCAATATTAAATTTGGTGAAGAAAACATGGGATCACACCCTGAGCGCACAAATTGTTTTCTCACCTGAATTCACAGTCTGTCAAGATTGTGGACAAGTAAGTAGGGGTTATGGCCGAGAAATGAGCTCATCAGCTCATGGAAGATGATATGGGAAGAGTTAAATGAAAAACGAAAAAAGTCTGAGGAAAATAAAGCATGGAACAGGCAAAGAACAAAGTCGCTGAAATCACAAAGATTGTATCAGCAATCGAACACGAAGAAAATTTAGAAGCAGGTGAATCGTGCTCCCCATATTGCCCTCACTGTAATAGTGATAATGTATATGGTATGAGCAGAGTGGTGGGTTATTTCAGTATTATAGAAAACTGGAATAAATCCAAGAAGTCGGAATTAAAGAGAAGACAAGATGGAAACTACTGGGCTGAAGATATATAGATGAATCCTTAACCCAGGATTAAATCCCTTCTCTACTTTTATCTTTTTAAAAGGAAAATTAAACAGTAAAGTAATGATAACCATCAATGAGGTAAAAAAAATGAAATTAAAGATATTCACCAAAGTAGATTGTCCAAACTGCCCAGCTGTAAAGAAAATTGGTAAGGAGCTGGAAAAAAAAGGGGCAAAGATAGAATGGCATGATCTAGATGAAGATGAAGGATTATCTGAAGCAGTCTATTTCGATGTCTTATCAACTCCAGCATTAATTTTACTTGACGATAGTGACAATGAAATTAAAGCTTGGCGTGGTGGAGAATTGCCCACAGTTGAACTACTTCAGAATGAATTAAAAATCAAATAATGAGTTGATAGAAGAAATTGCCAGGACTTGAAATCAAAGGATACAAACAAGGATCACTTATAGAATGGCCTGGATTAATTGTTGATAGTATATTTCTTGCTGGTTGTGATTTTCGATGTCCATATTGTCATAATCCGGATCTCATTAATCCAGATAAAGTCGAAAGTTATGATGTAAATACCATTTTGGCGGAAATAGATAAACGAGCAAAAAGCAAGTGGTTGGACGGAGTATCTATAACTGGAGGAGAACCAGTTCTTAGCAAACGATTAGCAGAATTTTTACGAATTATAAAAGACATGGGTTTAAAAACAAAATTCGACACAAACGGCAATCATCCAGAAGCAGTAAAGAAAATAATTGATGACAATTTAGTGGACTATATTGCTATGGATGTAAAAGCCATTCCAGAAAAATACCATTTAGCTGCTGGGAAAAAGATTGACATAAATCACATCAAAGAAACGATCAAGCTAATCATTTCTTCTGATATAGAGCACGAATTTCGAACAACAGTGGTACCTACAATTGTTGATCCCGAAAAGGACTTACCTATAATTGCTGAGATGATCAAAGGTGCAAAACGATTTTACATACAACAATTCAGACCACTGAGATGTTTGGATAAGGAATTCGAAAAAATGAAACCTCATAGTCTAACCTTACTCGAAAATGCTTGGAAGAAAATAAAAGACAATTTTGAAGTGTGTGAAGTTAGGTAAAATGATATTACTATTGTTTATTTACGAGTTATAGACTTTTTTTGATAAAATTGAACAATTACATAGATTTTAAAAATAGACAACTTTGAATTGATGTGAGGAATTGGTCTTTGACTAAGATAGAACAATTAATACATAACGGAGTTTTACTCTCAGAAATACCCAGTCTCAGTTTAAGTATTGAGATCAACGGTAAACCACACAAGCTCACACAAAAGCAAGAAGAGATGGCAATTGCTTGGGTAAGGAAACTTTCAACTGTTTATGTGGATGATCCTGTATTCTGCAAGAATTTCTTCCAAGATTTTGGAGAAGAATTAGGAAATGCAAAATTAACAGATGAGGATATCGATTTTTCAGAGATAATAGACTACGTTGAAAAACAAAAGGAAATTAGAGAAGCGAAAACCAAAGAACAAAAGAAACAGGAACGAGAAGAAAGAAAAGTCATTCGTGAACAATTGAAAGAGAAATACGGTATCGCTACTCTTGATGGAGCTCAAGTTGAAATTTCGAATTATACTGCAGAACCAAGTAGTATTTTCATGGGTAGAGGAGAACATCCAATGAGGGGTAAGTGGAAAGAAGGGCCATCAAAAGCAGATATTGTTCTAAATCTAAGTCCAGAAGTACCAAGACCAGAAGGTGAATGGAAAGAAATTGTCTGGGAACCGGAATGTTTGTGGATTGCAAAATGGATAGACAAATTGTCTGAGAAGACCAAGTATGTTTGGTTATCAGATACTACACCGATTAAACAAGATAGAGAAATCGAAAAATACGACAAAGCAAACTTGGTTGGCGATAATCTCGAGGCGATTAGAAAGCAAACTTTGGATGCAATTAAGAGTGAAGATAAACGAATAAGAGAAATAGCTACTGCTTGTTATATAATCGATCATCTAAACATCCGAGTTGGGGACGAAAAAGATGAAGATGAAGCAGATACAGTAGGAGCAACAACGTTACGCCCCGAACATGTTAAAATATCGGGTTTAAATGTAGCATTCAATTTCTTGGGAAAGGATTCAGTAGAATGGAATAAAGAAGGAGAATTTCCTGAAATTTTTGTTACTTCATTACAAGAACTCATAGATGAAGCTAATAAATCGGGAGATGATAAACCACAGATTTTCTCAGATATCGGAAGTAGACAAGTTAACGCATTTCTTGGAGAAATTGTTGAGGGTTTGACTGCTAAAGTTTTCAGAACATATCATGCAACAACAGTTGTTCAGAATTATTTAGATGAAGCAGATATTGATTCCTCTGATGCTGATTTCGCGAAGAAGGAAGCAGCAGTGATGGCTAATAGGGAAGCAGCAATTGTTTGTACACATAAGAAACAAGAACCTAAGAATTGGGATAATCGCATTCAAAGATTTAGAGAACGAAAACTCAAAGGGCAAGAACGCATTGGAAAAGCAGAAGATAATCAAACCAAGAGTGAAGAAAGACTTGATGAATTACAGGAAAATCTCAAATTACGAAGAAAACAAGTGAAAGAGCAAGAAAAACACCTAGCACAAGCAAAAGATGATTTAGCTGAAATTAGAAACATGCCAACAAATTTCACAACACAAAAAGAGAAAGACAGACACAAAAAGGCAATTGAAAAAGCAAATAAGAAAGTCGATTCCATGAAGAAGAAAGTCATTGCTGCAGAGAAAAGAGTAGAAACAGCTAAGGGTCAAGTAGAACGTGGAAAAAACAGTCTTGGAACAACAAAAGAAAGAGTGTATAAAGCAAAACAAGCTTTTAAGAAAATTGAGTCTCAAGAAAAAATTTCAAAGAAAACAAAAATATGGAACCTAGGAACCAGTCTGAAGTCTTACATAGATCCAAGGGTATACTTTGATTGGGGAAAAGAAGTAGACTACGATTGGCGAAATTATTACTCTAATACTTTGCAGAAAAAATTCTCATGGGTTGAAAGAGACGAAAATGAGTAAAAAGCGAGTTTTTGGTGATTAAAAAACATTTAAAATACTTAAAAATCCATGGAAGCTTGGACACTCATTATGTGTGAAAAAACAACGCGTTAATTCTCAAAAAAATAATTTGTAAATAAATTTATTTTATGAATTTTATTGGTCGGTCAAATCGTGGCAGAACTAAAAGTAAATCTAGAAGAAGGAGGCGGTTGCTATTATGCACATGCAACTGAATTCTTAGGATGCTTTTCCAAAGCTTATTCTCGTAGTGAAGCAATTGATGCAATACTGAAAGATGTCAAACAGTACAGTAAATGGCTTCTCTCAATAGACTTTGACAACATTTACAAAGCAATGTGCAAAGAGTTTCTTGCGGGAATAAATGAATTAAATGTAGTCGAAGAATTGAAAGGTTTCACCAATCTTTCTGATTCTACTGGAGCATCAGCACTTTTCAAATCAGATATCGAGATGATTCCTGAGGATATGTTCGAATTCTATATTACAATAATAAACAAATTACCAGATGAACTCATGAGAATCGTCTTTCAATACTCCAAAGAAGAAAGAGAGCAAGAGTTACTACCTGGAAAACCTACAATCAATGATGAACTAAAGGACATATATATCACTGAGCTTTTCTTTATCTGTAGATTCGGGGAAGGTGTAGAAGAGAAATTCTTTGATGCAATTAAAATGACTAAAGATGAATTAGATTCATTAACTCTTCTCGAGCGAGTAGTAAAGGTTAGACAAGGAGCAACTGCTATTCTAAGATCATACTATCCAAAACTAACAGACAACGTTGTAAAAAATGCAAAAGACGAAAAACACCCAGACGAACAATGGACTATTAAGAAAGTAATTAGAAAATTCATTGAACACGAACGAGAAAGAACTAATACAATTCGAGCATTAGTTGAAGTCTTAGAAGAACAAAAAGCATCATCTGAAACAACAGAATAAATAAGAAAAAATTCCATTCATATTTTCTTTTCATCATTTTTCCTCTATTTTCTAGCTGTTTCTGCTGATTAGATAATGGTCACAATTCCTCAGAGAGGATATATTGAGTGACCATATAGTATAGGATTAAGAAGAAGTGTGATGATGAAAAATGCAAGGAACAAATCGAAGAAAAAGAATGAGAAAACATCAGAAAATCAAGATTGAAGAAGTAAAGAAACAGATACCTATCTTCAGCATTGTATTCCGATAAGAAAGATAATTCATGCTTATTATGGTTCAACCGGAATGATGTGAATAGTAATCATTCCTAACAGATTGTTAGGTGATCAGAAACAACTGCCTTCGAGAGAAGAACGGTAATCAGGTGCTGTTCTTCTCTCAACCCGTTTATCCCTTTTATTAAGAAATAATTAAATTAGCGAATACTACATATACAGTTATGGCGGAAAGGAAAAGAAGAATTCAGGATCCCAGCCACAAAGTCTGGAAACGATCCGATGGTTTCTGTGAGAATTGCAACAAACAACTATATGAGAATAAAGAGATTAAAGAAGTGGTAATAGAGAAATGGACTAAACATATATGCTGGAAGTGTGGAGAAGAAGGCATGGTTATAACCATTAAGGATCAATTATGGTTGCAAGATACTCGAGTTGGGGAGATATTGTCAAAGGAATTTCCTTTTTTCTATAAAACTAAGCGAAAACTAAAAGCTGAACCATATTATGCTAATCATTGCTTGAAGTGTAAAGCATTACAAGGGGATTGGTTCATCATGGAATGGATAATTGATGAATCATTAGAGCAGAATAAGAAAGCAGAAATTCAAACTATAGAGCTTCCTTT
>JAGXNT010000073.1 GCA_019894765.1 Candidatus Heimdallarchaeota archaeon | reverse complement strand
CCTACACTTCTGGATAATGACATTTAACGTAGTGACCATCTTCGATTTCAATTACTGGTGGATCTTCCTTTATGCACTTCTTACCATCAGATTTGTAACAGCGAGGATGGAACCGACAACCTGAGGGAACATTAATTGGAGAAGGAGGTTCACCTGGAAGGACAATACGCTTCATCTTTCGTCTTGGATCCGGTCGAGGAATTGCAGACATTAACGAAACGGAATAAGGATGAGCAGTTCGAGTAAAGACTTGCCTATTTGTCCCATATTCTACAATGGTTCCAAGATACATAACTGCAACTCTGTCACTTACATGCTTAATAACTGAAAGGTCATGAGCAACAAAAATATAGGTTAAATTGAACTCTTTTTGAAGGTCTTGCATTAAATTAAGAATTTGAGCTTGTACAGAGACATCAAGAGCGGAAACAGGTTCATCTGCAACAACTAATTCTGGATTAACAGCTAATGCTCGTGCAATACCAATTCGTTGTCTTTGTCCTCCAGAGAATTCATGAGGATATCTCATTGCGTGATAATCTTCCAAACCAACAGAGTCCAATAAGTTGAACACTTGTTTTTCTCTTTGCATTTTGGGCATTTTTGATTCATGAATTTGAAGTCCTTCACCAACGATATCCATAATTAGCATACGTGGATTCAAAGAGCTATATGGATCTTGAAAAATCATCTGGACATTTCGTTTGAAATGCATTTCATCTTCTTTTGTATGGAACGCATAGATATCTTGATTTCGATACAAAACTTGACCTGTAGTTGGAACTTCTAATTTAACAATAACTTTTCCAGTAGTTGTTTTACCACAACCGCTTTCACCTACTAAACCAAGAGTTTCACCTTTGTAAACAACTAAATTAACACCATCAACTGCTTTGATGTTTGCAACTTGTCTACTTCCAACAAAACTTTGTTCCTTTACAGGAAACCATTTTCTTAAATCTCTTAGTTCTAAAAGTACGTCCTGTTGTGGGGATTCCGCAGCCATTTCTTTATCACGCTCTTAATTATAGAATATTGAGTTAAGCTTCAATACTCCTTTTATCGATTAATTTTAGTTCTTTATGAATATTTCCTTGAATATTTACAATTCGAAATAAGCTAAATAACTAAGTGTTTTCTTAATGAAAATTATCATAATAAAATGCTTCCAATAATCTGAAATGTACGAAAAAATCAATTAAAAGAGCGAGAGGGGTTGTTTATCAAAAGAATAAGAAACATTTCTTACTTTTCCCAGAAGAACCTACACTTTTTTTAATGTAGTTCTAGTATCATGATTTGGAATTAGAGATAAAATATCATTAAAATATGGGGATTCATTCAAAAATCCTTGAAGAAGGTTAAATCATGTCTAGCGCAGTATTGGAATGTAAGGATGTTTTCAAGCAATATGAACTTCATTCAGGACCATTGGAGGTTCTAAAGGGAGTATCTTTTGAACTGAAAGAAAAAGAGCTCCTAGCTATAGTAGGAATTTCTGGAAGTGGGAAAACTACTTTGTTAAATCTTCTATTTGGTATAGATAACATGTCACAGGGTGAAATAGAAATTGATGGAAATCAAGTTTCAAAAATGTCAAAAGAAGATTTTCGTTTATTTAGAAGAACTAAACTTGGTATGATTTTCCAAGAATTCTATCTAATTCCAAGTATGACTGCAATTGAGAATGTGATGGCTCCCTTAATTATTGCTGGAAAATCTGAGAAACTAGCATTAACAAAAGCATATCGGTTACTAGAACGGGTTGAAATGAGACCAATGTCAAATAAGTATCCGCATCAATTATCAAATGGTCAAAAACAAAGAGTGGCAATTGCAAGGGCAATAGCAAATAGTCCCAAGATTCTCATCTGCGATGAGCCCACTCGTGCCTTAGACACTACTTTAGGAGATGGAATCATGGACTTGCTTGAGGAACTCATTGAGAAGGAACAGATTTCAGTTATTATGACTACTCACGATCCTGAAGTAGCTGCACGAGCAGATAGAGTCCTTATTATTCGTAATGGTATTCTTGTTGAAGAGAAAATAGTCGATAAGAAGGCATTTGATTTCAGAGTTGCAAAGGAGATTTATAGAAACTCAGAAATTACTGATAATGAAACCAAAGAGAAACCAAAAACTAAGAAAAAAGCTATAAAAAAGAAACCAAAGAAATCTAGTAAGAAAAGCTAACAATCTTGAACACTAGTGAAATAATTGGAAAACTTGGTGTAAATAATGAGTAGTAAAAACAATGTAAAATTCAGCTTTTTGATGTCATTAGCTTTCAAGAATATACTTAGTCATAAAAGGCATATGGTAATAATTGTTTTTGGTTTTGCTATATCAATCTCAATGCTTCTCTCTGTGAACTTATGGTCTAATACTTCAGAAAATCTAGCAATTAATGATTTTCTTGGTTCACAAGATTTTCAAGCATACATTTTGTCAGCGTCTTATCCAGAAGAAATAGATGAAATTATTGAGGATTTAGAAGATAACACTCTTGTAGACTTTCATAGTACGGCTTACTCTACTTCTGCTTTATTCAATACTGAAGGAAAGAATGATACAACCTACGAAGTTTTGCCTGAATATGATCAAACGGATCCGAGTAATCCTGTTTCTCTTACAAATGCTTTTGTTACTAGTCAAGAAACATTGGAAAGGATTTCTTTTGTTTTCAACGTTGAAGGGAATTTTACCATTGAAGATAATGGTATTTTGTTAAGTTTACAACAAGCTCAAGAATTAAGTTCAATCTATGAAAGGGAAATCTTGGTTGGGGATGTTCTTAATTTATCCATAGGCAAGTATATTCCAAATCCTGCTTATGGAGAAATATATCTCTCTTCATTTCAAACTACCTATTTTCAGAATTATATTGTTAAGGGAATATTTACAGTCAATGAAGGCCTATCTATAGTTCAATCGGTTCTCCCAAACGAAATTTTATCGAATTCTGTTATTTTCCCACAAGCTTCACTGGGTAGTGATGAAGCTCAGATGAAATTCAATGGGGTTCCCTATATTCTCTTCGTTAAATTTGATAAAGAAGAAATTACCAGAGATGGTTTGGATGAAGTAATAAACAAAATGCAATTATTCTCAGAAGAGATCAAACGGGATTACCCTACAAGTTATATTTACATTATTGAATCAACTTTGGCTGCCTTGATTAATGCTTATTCTCGAGCATCAATTTCAGTTGTTTTGATGATACCTGTTATATTGATAGGTATTGTAATGACGGTTTTCACAATAAATATTATTGTTGAATATCGTCAAGAAGAAGTTGCACTCTTAAGAGATCGTGGGGCAGATACGTTTCAAATTCTTCTGTTATTTATAGTTGAATTTCTGATTGTAGCGATCTTCGGAATTATCCTTGGCATTACATTATCGTTTTTCATTTCCGCACTAATACCTTCATTCTCATCTAGTGGCTTCAATAGCACTACATTCAATGCTTTTCTCCGAAATCCGAGCTTTTCCTTTGGATTTGCTTTTGGTATTTCTTTCACATTACTTATTGTTCTCGTTGGCTATGCCTCTTTGAAAATATGGTGGGAAATTTCTCTAAGACATAAAAGTTCTGAGCATGAATTAAGTGCACGCAGAAAAATGGAGAAAAACATCTTTCTTGGGGTAAACATCGGTGTTGTTTTAATCGTAATAATTGCTTTAATATTTACTTTAATTGATACAGTAAGAAATATACAAGAATCTCAAAATTTCTCGTTAGCAAGTACCAACTCTTCGGGTTATACATTCGTCCTATTTTGTTTTCTACTGATTTTTGTAGTTCAACTATTAAGTTACCTGATAACAGATAAATTCCAAGTTTCTTTGAAAGGGTTGTATCGAAGAATTATCTTCAATGAAGCTTTCTTCTTAATTAACAATTTTAAACGTAAAGATAAGAAACTAAGTTCAATGACTTTTGCGGTAATTTTAGTTTCAACATTTATTGCTTTCTCTCTGATCTCAGCCTCCTCAGTAACTCAAAACCAAATAATGGAATCTGATTACAAAAACGGTGCTGATATGAGAGTCATTACTTATCCAGTGGATTATAGCTTCAAAAATAATATCTCGCAAATTGAGGGAATTAATGAAGTTGTTGCTCTCTTGAAAACAACCGGTTCAATCGCTTATGATGATTATACGATTATCGGCGTTGATTCCATTACTTACTCGAGAGTAGGAAAATGGGATGATAGCAGTTTTGCTGACGGTAACTCCTTTGAAAATCTGAAGAACTTGGATGAAACATATGCGGGAGTAATAATCAGTGAACCTTTAGCTGAAAGACTAAACCTATCGATTGGAGATGAGCTCCCAATTATTAATTTACCAAGCGGTATTTACCATCGATTGTTTGTGATCACAGGAATATTGAACTCCGCACCAGGACTAGGTTTGTTAGATGGACGAAACATAGAGATGCTCCAACCAAATGATGGTATTGTAATAATAAATGAAGAATTCATGAGAACAGAGCTAGAAATTTCTATATGTCAATTATTCCTAGCAAGTGTCTTTCCTGATGAAAATAACACTCGAATCACAAACGAAATTAAGGGGTTATTGTCTAATACTCGAGTGAATCCAATACTCATTAATGAGCAATTCATTGGATCTTTCATTGAATCATATATTCCGAATGTAAGAGTTTTCTTCTATGTCCAATTAATTGCGGTTGTATTAATTATCATTGTATTAATCATTATGTTCACTGATTTTACCTTAAACCAAAGAACCCAAGAATTTGCTATTAGCCAGACTATGGGTAGGTCAAGAAACACGATATCCAAATTGCTCATAGTAGAGATATTTGTTATAATTCTAAGTGCTAGTATAGGAGGATTATTGCTGGGCATGGCATTTACTTTTGCTACGTTTAATTTAATTACACCCATTTTAACTTCGCATAATATCATACCCTTTACTGTAAATCTCCCTATCTTGGAAATATTACTAATACCTGTAGTATTGACGGCGATGGCTTTATTAGGTGTTTTACCTTCAATTATTAAGTATCGCCGAGAAAAAATCATAACTGCTTTGAGAAACTGATCACTACCTCTTCATCACAAGTATTTGCCATTTTGTCTAGGAATATACTAATTCTTGAAAAATAATAGAATATCGTCCAAAATTACCGACAAAAATCAGCACTCCAATTATAAGTACTTGCTCTTTCCACCAATAAACCTTTTAAAGACAGCGTTCAATTAATTTAACGTACTACTCTTGTAAGAGAGTACTTACCTATATTATGTTATTTGTGGAAGGTAAAAAAATTTGATCAAGAAGGATATTAGAAAGATGGTCCTTCCGTTAGCAATTATCCTTTGCTTAGGCGTTATGCCATTTTTGGCTAATCCTGTGCAAGCAGCTAACCCACCAGCTTTCTTTACATTAAGTGTATTAGCGCCCAATACCAATCCGGCACGAAATCAATGGGCAACATTGATGGTTGAACAATTGCCAAAAATTGGTATTGGTGTAGACGTATTTGACCACACCGGATGGGCTCAAATATCTCCTAGAACTTGGGGTTACCCAGGTCCTTATCCAATTCCTACATATGCTGAAGGTGGATTTGACATCTTCTTCATCGGTTGGGGTTGGGGATTAGATATTGATTTGACTGGTTTGTTTGACACACCTTCAATACCACCAAACGGTGATAACCATTATCAATATAGCGTTCCAGAAATGGACTGGGCTATTGGTAACTATTCTCAAGCTTTTGTTTTAGCAGACAGAATTCAATATGCTCATGATATTCAAGCACTCCTCTATGAGGATCTTCCAGCAGCAACTATTATATACCCAACAGATATGTTCCCACACACAACCGCTTTAGAAGCTGATTCATGGTCCCCATTGTTATGGGATTCCAGCTATCAAGATATGGCTTACTGGGATATTGGAGATACAGAATTCCACTATGGTTGTCCAGCTGACTTTGAAGATTTCCATACCTTCAAGACAGAATCAGTTTATGATGCTCAATGGACTCAACAAATTTATGGTGGTTTAGTTGAACGAGATATGCATGCAACAGTTGAGAATGCTTGGGCTCCATATTTAGCCGAATCATATACAAGTCCAAACGGTCTTAATTACTCCGTTTTCATTGAGCCTGGTGCTAAATTCGCTGACGGTGAACCATGTAATGCTTCAGACGTTAAGTACAGCTATGATCTTTTAATCAATCCATTATTCGGTCAACCAGATTATGGATTCTTTTCGCAATACATTAACGAAACAACTGTTAAGATCGTTAGTGAATTAGAATTAGATATTGATTTCTTATCACCTTATGTGTTCCAGGATAGCAACTTAGCTGTTGACATCATGCCAAAACACATCTGGGAACCCATAACTGATGTTTCTACTCATGAAGCACAAGCAGTTACATGGGCTGCTGATAATATTCTTGACTCCCAGAAAATGATCGGTATTGGTCCATACTATCTAGATGATTATGATGGTACCAATGGTGTTATTCACCTAAAAGCTAATCCTTACTGGGATGATTGGGGTGGCCACGCAGCACAAACAATCACAGACATTTACTTCGAGTTTTGGTCTAACAAAGAAGGTGCCCTATCAGCTCTCGCTTCTGGTGCCCTTGACATGATAGACACAAACTTCTCTCCAACAATTGATGAAGTTCCATCCACTGTTGATTACACAATCGTAGCTTCACCTGGTTCTCAGGAATTGGGCTTCAACATGTTACATCCATACCTTGGAACTGGTGAATTATGTCCAATCGCTGTTGAAGATTCTGGTAAATACATTAGACAAGCAATCAGCCACTTGGTTCCAAGACAAGTCATTATAGATGAAATCCTTGAAGGATTAGGTAATCTTGGTATTACTCCATTTCCAATAGGTGCAACTGGTTTTGATGATACACTAGAACCATACGAGTACAGTATTGACCTCGCTAAACAAAAGATGGTAGACGCTGGATTTGAATATCCAACAACAGTATCATCAGGTATTGGTCTATACGTTGTAATAGGTATTCTTGCTCTTACTGGTGCAAGTCAAGTCTTCTTCTTAAAGAGAAGAAAATAAGCCACTCGGCTTATTTCTTTTTTCTTTTTTTTTCTTTTTGTTCCGGGCAGTTGTTTTTGTACTTACTTCTTACTCATTATTTCAATAACATTCTGAGGAAAATCCTTTAAAACGAAGTTTCATACTTAATTTCAAGACCACGAAAATATATAAAAGACAGAAGTAAAATTGATAATCATCAGTCTTAGATAAATCGTAGTTCAAAATATCAAACCAGTTGTGATTTCGCAATGATTAATCTCAAAGCTAGAAAATCAAGTTTAATGTTATCGGTCATAATTCTGAGTTTATTCATTACTCCTTTCCTTGCTACTAAAGGAGAAACCTATCAATTATTTTATGCTGATTTCTATATTGAACCTTCAAAACCCGAAGTTTTAGCTGAAATGGACTTTACTTTAAATGATTTAAATGATTATGTCTTCGGTTTACCATCTCTCAGTGCAGTGGGTACATTCACCGACTCTCGTACTTATTTCTTTGAAATTTGGACTGAAGATAATGCTCGAGTGGAAATTTTCATTCTTGATTCCAATGATTATTTGGACTACGAACGTGATTTCATCGGTGATCCTCCAACTACTTATTTCTTACACGAAATTTGTGATGGTTATCGACAATTTGAATTTAGTAATTCCTCAATTAGTCCTAAGTTAATTCTTTACTCAGATGGTATAATAGTTCATGGGAACTTCATTTGGACAGAAGGTTTAACTGAAACAATCTATCAACCTTACTATCGTAGAATTCTTGAAAGTGATAGAACTACTCAAGACAACGTTCAAATTTT
The DNA here is from genome assembly GCA_019894765.1 of Candidatus Heimdallarchaeota archaeon. The sequence continues at coordinate 47,521 of JAGXNT010000073.1, read as the reverse complement.
CAATGTCAATGCTAGCGTCAGTTGCTATATTATGACACAAGATGAATATGAGAGCTTTGCAGCTGATCCTAATGATAAACCAAATCTCTACAGTGTTTATGAAGGCGAAGAGGATTCCTTCAATATTTCCTTGAATTTTGAAACGTTAGCGGATCCTGACCCCGATCCTGAGGTAGAAAATCATTATCATCTTTTAATTTGGCATGAAGAATTCTATGGAGGAGTGTCAGGAACAATAATCTATAATTATGATTATGCAAGAGCATTTGGTGAAACTTATTGGTCACTCATCTTTGTTTTTGTTCTACTAATTGGAATTGTCCTATTCTTCGCATTTCAAAAAGTCGTTTTACCACCAGTTGTCTGGACTTTCACAAAAATAAGGTATTATATAATTTCAGTACCTGTAAGAGAAATAAAAGCAACGTTTTCAGATTTAAGAGTAGAAGTTGGACATATTTGGGATAGGTTAAGCGGTATTGAAGAACTAGAAGCAGAAGCTGAGAAAGAGTGTTCTCCACACAGTCGTCTTCTCATACTATTCCAATCAATTATCGGCTTCGTTGGCTTACAACGTTATATGGTTGGTAAAACCGGAACTGGAATTGTTTTTACGTGCACATTTGGATTCCTTGGTATAGGTTATCTCATTGATCTTATTGCAGTAATTACTGGTAGCTTCTATGATAGTGACGAGAAGAAAGTAAAAAATTGGTTATGATTTGTGTAGCGTAAATGCTATCCATTTTTCTTCTTTTATTAAGATTCTTCACAATACTTTTGAAAATTTAAACCATAAAAGGAATGAGTGTTTACCTTGTCTCAACTACCTAAAGAGGATTTAATCCCAAAAAAAATTGAAGATCCAGATGAATTCATCGAACAAATCAGTGATTCAGAGATACCACAAGAAGAATATGATTCGAAGGATGTCAAACTTAATTGGTCTCGAGTAATAATTGTTGCAACAGTAATTGCATTATTCATTACTGGTTTAACTCTATTTGTTTTCTGGATTATTAGTAGAAATGCAGGAACATATGTTTACCTTTTCGTGTCTTGGGCTTATTTCATTGAAACAGGTTTATTACTAACCTTTGGTGGGTGTGTAGGTACTGTACGCCAATCATTTACAATAGATAGAATAAAGAAACGATTTTCAAAAGGCGATAAAATTACTGGAGCAGATACCAAAATAGCTATTGGAAGTGCATATACTTACATCTTAAGTGGAGTTCTTCTAGGGATAGTTTCAGTTATAGCTTGGGTAATTCTTAAAAGAATAACGCTCTAGAATTATAGTTCTAATAAAAATGTATTTTTAGAGATAATGTCTTTTATTACACAGGTTGGTTCTAACCATTGAGTGAAGACATGGATTTAGAAGTAATTTCAAAAAATCTTTCTAAGAAAGGTGAGGATGATACACTTACTCATTCACAATTACTTCATAGAACCACAAAAAAACAAACAATCACTGATTCGAAAAAAGAATTATATCGAGAAGTTTTCCGTGATGAACAAACAGTTCTAAGACAAGATTACGTAGAATATCGTTTTGATTTTGCTAGTATTTGTCAAGCTGTTGCTATTATTCTTGGATTCGTTATGATGATTAACTTGATTATTTATCTAACAATGGATTACGGTTTTAATAATTCAAATAGTGGTGACAGTATTCTCTCTTGGATTATGTTTGGTCAATGTGGGTTGTTATTATTGCTTTCAGGATTGTCCATTCCCAGAAGATCAGTAGTAGTGGAACAAAGATCAAAACGTAGTGTAAAAGAACAAAAAGACAGAAGCTTGCGTTTTGCTTTTGTTCACTCTTTAACATATTTTGTTTCAGGTATTTGTATGGCTGTGATTTCAACATTTGTCTATTATACTTTGTAATAAAACAGAGAAAAAAGAAAATTATGATAATTTGAGGAATCAAATTATCAATCTTAGGTTTATTTGTTCTTAGATATGGTTAGGATTAACTCTTCACCTTGGATTACTAATTTCTCACCTTTAGTTAATTTCTCTTTCTGGAGCAACTTAGTAGTTAGTGTTTCAGCACAGATGTAATCTGAATACTTGGTGATTGCTTCTGCAAGTTTTTCTTTTGTTTTATAGCTTGTCGTTATTTTATCTGTTACTTTTAATCCTTCAGTTTTCCTTAGATTTTGTATGTGGCGAACTAAATCTCGAGCAAAACCTTCTTGCAAAAGATTTTCAGTGATTTTTGTATCTATTGCTACAGCGAAATGTTCACTTACTGCTATAGTGCGTTCTCCTAAGGGAAGAGCATCAAGGATTAAATCTTCATGGAGAACTAATTTCAAAGGTTTCTTCTTTGGATCTATTTCTACTTCTAAAACTTGATCTTTTTCATAGTAAGCGTTGATAACTAATTTTTGATCGATGTCCTGTATTTTTCCTTCCAAAAGACCTATCTGATTTCTTAGTTTCGGTCCAAGAACTTGATAATTCAGTTTTAGTTTAAATTCAAGTAGCTTCTCAGGATTCTTAGCAAATCGAAGTTTCTTAACGTTAAGCTCTGTTTGTATTTCATTTTTGAATTCCTTCAGAACACTCTCAAGTTTTTTATCTTTGCTCCAAACCACTACTTCTGACAGAGGTTGTCTTAGTCTAAAATTAGAAGCACTTCTTGCAGATCTGCCTAGTTTAACAACATCCAGTACTACTACCATTTTCTCATTTAGTTCTTTGTCATATTGAGATTTGGTAAATTTCGGATAAGCACAAAGATGGACACTCATAGGCATATCAGAATTCGCAAACTTAGTTAAATTCTGATATAATCTTTCACTGAAAAATGGTACAAATGGTGCTAGGAGTTTACTAAGAGTTAACAAAGTTTCATATAAAGTTAGATAACCACTTATTTTCTCATCACTATCTTCATGCTTCCAAAACCTTCGTCGACTTCTCCGCAAATACCAGGTAGATAATTGCTCTACGAATTGCTCGATTTCCAGAGCTGCATTTTTGAAATCCATTTTATCCAAGTTCTTTCGAACTTGCCTTATTAATTCAGTTAATTTTGAAAGCAACCATTTGTCTAGGTATGGTTTTGTTTTCAATGTTGTAGTTTGTTTTTTGTCCGGTTTAAACTGATCCAAATTTGCGAATGTAGCAAAGAATGAATAGACATTCCAAACAGTGAGGAAGAATGGTTTCAGCTCATCTTCAAAATGGTATCCGAAATTCATAGTTTGAGAGAGCTGCTGTTTTGCTGATCCCCAGCGTATGATTTCTGCTCCTACTTTATCTGCTGCTTCCGCGAACCAGATAGCATTTCCCCAGCTTCTATGCATCGCTCTACCATCTTTATCATGAACTTTTTCATGTACAACCACTCGTTTGTAAGGTGGGACTCCCTTCAGAGTTATGCTCATGAACAGCAATGAATAAAACCAGAGTCTTATTTGTTCTCGCATTTCGCATACTGCTTCTGTTGGAAACCATTTTAGCCAGTATTCAGGGTCTTCAAGATATTTCATAGTAGAAAATGGAACGATACCTGCGTCTAACCAACAATCTCCAACTTCTGTTACTTTCGGTACTACTTTGTTACATTTAGGACATTTTATTTTCACTTTATCTATCCATGGCCTATGTAATTCTTGGAGATTATCTGCGCCGTCAACTGCCTTCTCAAGTAATTCTTCTTTTGTTCCTATGACAGTAAGCTCACCACAGCTTTTACATTCAAAGAAAGGTAAGGGTAGACCCCAGTATCTTTTTCTTGATATACACCAATTGCCCATATTATTTAGCCAATCTATCATGCGTTTTCCATAGAAACTGGGTACCCATTCCACCTTTGTTGTTGCTTCTTTTAGCAAAGGTCTTATTTCCTCTGAATCTATAAACCATTCCTGCACTAGCCTAAATACAAGTTCTTCATGGCATCTCCAGCATGTTGGGTATCTATGAGTAAATTCTTCTGTTTTGAGTAGGAGATTTCTCTTTCTTAGTGATTCCACTACTTTCTCTGAAGTTTCAGTAACAAACAATCCTTGAAATTCATCGAATTCTTCCAAGAAGATTCCATAGTCATCTATAGGTGAGATTGTTGATAGCTTGTGAATTTTGCTTAATTCAAAATCTTCTGCACCACAACCAGGAGCAATATGAACAAAACCTGTTCCTTCCTCTCCCGAGACTTCTACCCATTCAATTACTCTATGTTTTACATCTTTCTGTGCTGTAAGATAACCAAATGGTGATTCATATTTCAAGCCAACTAGCTCTTTTCCTGGAAATGTGTCTAGAACTTCATAATTATCTTTTAACAACGAAAGTTTTGACTCTACAACATACAGTATTTCATTATCTTTCAAAACCTTACAGTAAGTAAGATCAGGGTGTACTGCAACAGCAGTATTTGCTGTTAATGTCCAAGGAGTTGTAGTCCAGACAAGCAGAAAGCTCTTTTCGTGATCTTTCTCTAGTTGAGATTCCAAAGGAAATTTAGTAAAAACCGCTGTGTGTAGCATTTCCTTGTAGGAATCATGCTGTTCATGTTGAGATAATGATGTTCCACACCTAGTACACCAAGGCATTGGAAAATTACCTTTGATTATCCAACCCTTTTCATGACATTTTTTGAGAAAATACCAAATATATGAAATGTTAGTATCTGTGTGAGTAAAATAGGAATTATCCCAATCCATGAATTGTCCAAGTCGTTTAGATTGCTTGGTTATGAGTTTAGAATAATGATCAATTCGTTCTTTACACTTATTTGAAAAGTTCTCTAATCCATATTCTTCTATCGCTTTCTTTGAATTTAGACCAAGGTCCTTTTCAACTTCAACTTCTACCCAAAGTCCTTGACAATCAAATCCGTTTTGAAATCTTTGCTCATATCCTTTCATAGCCCAGTATCTTTGTATAAGATCTTTTATCGAGCGACCCCACGCGTGATGTAATCCCATGGGATTATTAGCAGTGATAGGCCCATCTATGAAAGAATAGTGCTTAGTGGATTTGCTGTTTTGTTCAACAAGTTTCTCAAAGACTTTGTTTTTTTCCCAGAATTCAAGTACTTCTAATTCAAGTGTAATTAAATCTAAGCTAGAAGTAACCTCTGGAAAGAGTTGTTTATTCTGCTCATTTTCGAGCTTTTGCATCGTATCTATATTTTCAGTTTCTAATAAAGTGATTCCTCATTTTAAATTTATACTCCTAAAATTAGTGGTGAAGTGATTATAGTGTACACTAGGTGATAACAAGAATAAGAGTTTATGTCCGGGATATAATTTCATGATCCCTCATAGTGTCACCCATGTATTAATATCTTCATTCTTACTGAGAAAGTGAAATTTATAAGGATTTCCAAAAGGAAATGAAAAGCCATATTCATTATTTTTGTCAGTCCAAAAATACCACATGAAACCCCTTATAAATCATTAATAAGGGTTCATTTATAAATAACCCTTTATAAAGGGTAACTAGTTTATAAATGAAAAACATTTAGTTCCTTAAACAGGAGATTAGACCGATGGTTAAAATAGATTATACGATCCAAAACTGTGTAGCATCAGGAAGCGTAGAAACTTCTAGAATTGACTTATATGCACTAGCTGATCGACTAGCTGAAAAACCAGAGTACTTCGTATCTTATGAACCAGAGAAATTTCCAGGGCTTGTATTAAAAATCCCAACACCAAAAGTAAGTTCTCTTATTTTTGCTTCCGGTAAAATGGTTATTACAGGAGCGAAAAGTGCAGATATGCTTCATGTAGCTGCAGATGAAATTGTTAAAGTTCTCAAAGCTGCTGGAGCTAAAATTACTGGGAAACCACAAGTTACTGTTCAGAATATCGTAGCATCTGGAAACATCAATGCCATAATAAATCTAGAACTTGCATCAATTATGCTTGAAGGCAGCATGTATGAACCAGAACAATTTCCAGGTTTAATATATCGAATAAGAGAACCAAAAACAGTTTTATTATTATTCCAGAGTGGTGCTTTTGTTTGTACAGGTGCTAAAAAAGAAGAATTCGTTAGTGAAGCTACAAGGAAAACTTATGAAATACTCAAGGAAGTAGGTGCATTAGAGGAAGAATTCTGATTTAGTTTTTTCCTCTATTCAGTTTATTTTTCTGTTTTTTGAAAATTCCTAATTTCAAATTTGTTTGTAATTATTTTGTTGATAAAAGAAAAGGAAAATAGCATGTTTTATGCTATTTTTTATTCATTCTTCTTGTTTAGCTTTTTTCATGGAGACTACACTATAAATGCTTAGTCCAAGCATTGTTGCACTTATAGCAGCAATTATTCCCCCGAAGATAAAGGGAGTATAAAATCCAAAACCAAAACCTGAACTTGTTAAAGTAATAGAACCATATTGTAATTCATCCAAGTATTCTATTTCTTCAAAAGCTGAAAATATATTAGCTTCAAACCATTCGACCCAACTCTGGTACATAATTCCACCAATTAACATTACAACACCAGATACAAGTCCAATGACTGCCGCAGCTAATAACATTCCAATCTTTTTCCCAGCAACAAAGAAAATTCCTGCAAGAATCGCTGCTAATGTTCCGATAATAATAAGAAATGAAACAATGGTTGGAAAAGCTAAAGGATCTCCTACTAAACGCCATGTTATAGAATCAAACTCTCTCAAACCAGATACTGAAGTTCCATTGTTTATACCTGTGCTATAGATTTTTGCATCTCCAAGAACATAAACATTGGTAACAGCAGTTATGTCATACCATTCCTGAGTCTCTTCTACTTCTGACATAAAGAACTCCATATCTTCTGCATCATCACGATTTGAACTACTAATCATGAAATAAGTATCTGATAAATCACTAAGATCCCATACATAATCATCTTCATTACCAGTATCAATAAGTCTTCTAAATTCTACACTATGAGTAGAGAATCCATCATGGCTATGTTCAATTCGAACATCAGTTTGACTTCCATTTGGTGTTTGTGAGAACCATGCATCAATCATAGTTCCATTGGGAATTACATTATAATCAACAATCGGTTGAAAGGTACTATTATAGATTGGTTTTGCATTATCAGTCAAGGTTGTTCCATTTGAATTCATTACAAAAGGTAGATTACCGCTATCTGGGTGTCCAGTCATATTCATCTCGTATGCATAATTAAAGTGTGTTCTGTCAGATGCTGTCCAAATCCATATATCAGCATCAACACCATTTGAAAAGCCAACAGCAAGTCTATCATCTTCACCATCGATGAATTCCCATTCAGCTTCATCTACATCGATCATGCCAGTTTTATTCCATTGACTGACTAAATCATTATTAGCATTATCTGCCCACTCAGCAGCAACATAAATATATTCGTCATCATAACCAATGGCTATGTCCACACCCACGTAATTTACAAAAGTAATATTATTACTGTTCCATTCACTCAAAGACCCATCAAGAAAAATCTGGATATCTGATAAATCATTAGCCCAATAATACTTGTACTCCACTGAAGTGGTTGCAATAGGTGTTGTTACGAAGATCAACATCCCAATAATCGCTATATATGTTAAAGCTGTTGCAGTAATCTTATATTTCATAGCTTTTCATCTCTCATCAATTAGGGAATTTGGTTTTTTCGCTTACCAAATCTCATTAGTATTTAAGATTTTTAAATCTATTCAAGATTGTTTGATTTCAAGAAATAAATATATAATAAAAGAAAAAAGAATGAAAAAGATGTTACTCTTTTCATTTATTCATAAAGTCTTTGTATGCTTTAAAGACGAAATTAAAGCCACCTGTTTCTTCGCCTTCATTGAGAGTAATGGTTTGAGGTGCTTCTCTAAATTCTTTGTCAATTAAATCAGATTTAATTGCTCCGAAGAACTTTTCTTTTGGTCGAGCTTTGTTACCAATCCAAGTGTAAATCATCATGGCTTCTTTGTCCATCAAACCAGCTACAACAAAAACGTCATTAGAATCCAAGGAATCACGCGAGAATTTCACTTTTTCGTATTCTATATCGTCGCCCACTTGTTGAACTCGTATCATTCGGAACTGTGGTTTAAATCTTGTATCGACATGAATGAGCATGGAAGGTGTATCACCTTCAACAACTTTGAAATCTGGTCCTAAAGCTCTTAGCAATTCAGGTTCTTCTTCTCCTTCGAAGACTGAATCTACTTTAGGTATTCCTCTTCGTTTCATGTCTAATTCTTGAGCTGATCTCGCTGCAATGAATTTTTCATCAACTTGTGATCCTTTCCCAATCCAAATCCAGATGGTTTTACCTAAGTCAATGACATATGAATCGCCTCTGTTAAATTTAGGCTCTTTGATAGGAATTAATTCTCCTTTGGCAACTTGATAAATCATTTTGTCTTCTGCCAATTGTTTCACCTTTGTAAAATTTCGATATAGTACGTGAAACACAAGTACTAAAAAAGTCTTTCACAATAGACATGATTCTTACATATGGAGTTTAATATGAAAAATATTCATGTAAAAAATGAATAAATCAGAAATTCAGTATTGTTTGCTACTCTTTCGTATTTTCACTAGATTAAACTTTTAAATTCTTGACAAGTTTAATCAATACAATTAATCTGATGTGTTCATTTGAAAATTAAAATAGAAACTCCATGTCGATTACATTTCGGTCTAATTGATTTAAACGGTCAATTAGGTAGAATAAATGGTGGTCTAGGAGTAGCACTGGAACAACCAGGATGGGAAGTTAAAGGATGGATAACTGAAAAAATCGGCCCAAAACTTTCCCATTCACCATCGTTAATATCGGTCATTAATAAATTCGACAACTACTTCAAAACGAAAACTAATGATTTCAAGTTAAAGATAACCAAAAGAATTCCACAACACATTGGTCTAGGATCCAACACTCAATTCTGTTTAGCCATAGGAACAATCCTAGCAAAAATTCATAATATTGAAACCTCAGTAGTAGAAATAGCAAATGTGGTTAAGAGAGGTGGTACAAGCGGGATAGGTGTTGCTGCTTTTGAAAAAGGGGGTATAATACTTGATGGTGGACATACTTTTGGACCAGGCAAACAAACAGAATCATTCAAACCTTCAAGTGTATCAACTGCACCACCTCCTCCAATAATCTTTAGTCATAATCCTCCAAAAAACTGGCATTTCGTTTTATTAACACCAAGAACTGAACAAGGAGCATTTGGTAAAAAAGAAATTGATTTATTTAGTGATAATTGTCCAATTCCAGAAAAAGAAGTAGAAAAACTATCTCGATTAATCTTGGTAAAAATCCTTCCTGCTATTATTGAGAAAGATATCCAAGCTTTTGGTGAAGGACTCACTGAAATGCAAACTAATTTTACAAGATTTGGGATGCATCGATACAAAAAAGGAATTGTTTATGATTTGCTAAATTATGCGAGAAATAATCAGGGTATTTTTGGTTCTGGAATAAGTTCTTTTGGTCCAACGGTTTTTGCATTAACAGATGATGAAAAGAAGGCTGAGAAGATAATAAGGGAAGTAAATGACACTTTTCCTAAAAATGAATTTGATTTAATCCTATCCTCAAAAGTGAATACAACTGGAGCGAAAATAGAGAAAATGAAATAGGAAATACTGGAAAATCCAGTACAAAAAAATTGATTCTATATTATTCCTAATTTTTCTTTAGACATCTTTTCAACAGCTCCACCAATTTGTGGTGCTAACTGCTCAAAGAAGTATTGATAACCAAAAACTACTGCTCCAAGTTCTGATTTGAAAGTTACAAGATCAGACTCAACTGGCATATCGTTTTCAGAATAAATATTACCTTCGGGATCAATTGAAAATGTTACTTCATTTAAATTGAAATTTGCTAAAAGTAGATTTGCATGAATAGTACTTACAAGCTCTTGAGGAATTTCATTTGCTGCCATAATTTGGCAGAATAACTGCATCCATTCAGGAGCAATGACAATTCTAACATTGAAAGTTCGTTCATCGATTTTATACGGAAGCATTATCTCAGTTCCACTTTGTGAAACAAAATAGTTTAAGTTTAGTTCATCTAACCAACCTTTTACTTTTTCAACGTGTTCTAGAACATCAGTCATCTTTTTTCATTAACTCCAATAATCTATACTTCTCTAAAAACTACTATCACAAAAAAACCTTTCCTTACAAGTAAAAGTTATCCTGTTTATTTTTGTCGAAAAGTATAAATCTATGTTATTTTAATATGAATTAGAAATTGGAACATTGGTTATGCTTACAAAGTTTATAAACCATGAATTTTTTAAGTAACATGTGGAAAAGAGAGAAAAATAGATTCAAAGGTAAGAGGAGTTCAATACAACCGATGAGCAAAGGTTCCATCAAAGTTACAGAAAAATGTCCTCTCTGCGGTAGTAAAACTGTAAAGATAATCTATCATACAGAAGCAGGGATCGTAATTCTCTCAGAATACAATTGTTCCATTTGTGGTTCATATACACGAATGAATTTCTTAGTTGCAGATGCAAAAGAAGGTTAATACAAAATTATTAACCATATACCTGAAATTGTTAGTAGAGTACCCAATACAAGTACTAATGACATTTTTTCTTTCAGTAGTAGAATTGAGAGAGGTGCTGCTATCAAAGGTGATGCTGCTGTTATCGCTGCTGTTGTTGATGCATCAGTATAGGATAAAGCGAATAGGTAGAATAGACTCCCTAGGGTATTTCCTATTATACCTGCTAATAAAACTAGAAGTACTCCTTTTCTTGAGAATTCACTTTTTTGTTTTCCTCGATTTCCTACAAAGAAGATTGCCAAAGCTAATGGTGCAATACAAATTGTTCTATATGCATTAGCATTAATTCCTGGTATTTCTATTGTTAATGCTCTATCAAGCATAATAGTTCCAATAGCCCAACACAAAGCTGTTGTAGCAGCACCAAGAATTCCTAAGATAAGATTTCTCTTTTTCCTTTTAACCTGATCAATTGCTTCTGAGTTATTATCTTTTTTCTGTTCTTGCTCTTCTATAAATTGATAATTTATTGGTTTTATATTACTAATTCGAATGTATTTATCTATATCACTTTCAGTTGAACTTGATACTAAGTATACACCTAGTACAACCAACATTACTCCTTGAATTCTTAATAGATCATAGATTTCATATCTAAGAATAATTCCAATCAAATAGGTTAGTAAAGGATAACTCGCTGCAATCGGATATGAGCGAGATAATCCTATTAGCTGTTGACTAAAGTAGAATACAACATCGCCAAATATGATTCCAAGTATAGAACCACCAACCAGAAGTAAACCGGTTCTATAATCTAAAGAAAAAGCTGTACGTAATGCTCCAAGCGAAAGCAATAGTATTAAATAAAAAACAGCTGTGAAAGACAATCTGATAGCATTTACAGCCATTGGTTTAATTTTGCTACCTTGAGATTTGATAATGACATTACCCAATCCAAAACAGATTGCTCCAGCAATTGCTGCTAATTCTCCGAAGTAATCACTAAAGACCATTTGATTCAAACCGCTATTCTTTTCTACTCTCTAGTATTTCTTTGAATTTCTCTAATTCGCTATATGTTTCCGTTAATCCCTGTGATATTACTCGAGTATCAGTTATGATAGGCATGAAATTCGTATCACCACTCCAACGTGGAACAACATGAATATGCACGTGTGTTTTTAATCCAGCTCCTGAAACTTTTCCTAGATTCAATCCAATGTTGAAACCTTCTGGTTTAATGGCTGCTTTTAACAGCTCCACTGTTCTTGTAGTTAAATCCCACATTTCAGAACTAGTCTTTAATAGTAAATCTTTCAGTTCCGCTGTATGTTTTATTGGTGCAATCAATAAGTGCCCCGCAATATATGGATATAAATTCAAAAGCACAACTGCATTTTTTCCTCTGTAAAGAATAAGGTTTTTCTTATCATTAATAGGGTCGTTATTTAAAACATCGCAAATAAAGCATTCATCATCTGTTTTTGGTTGTTTAATATATTCAATTCTCCATGGAGCCCAGATTTTCTTCAAGATTTACAACTCAATGTTTTATTTTTGAATTAAGATGTTAAATCATGTTTTTCTTTAAAACCTTTTTCTCTAATTATTGCTAATCTCAAATTCAGGTTCTAAAGGTATTACCTTCATTAAAATGAAGTATATTATAAATGCAAGACCGGCTGTAATTACTGCTAGAAAAAGAAAAATTATTCGTAGGGTAGTTGAAGCTATCCCCCAAAAATAAGCTAACCCTCCGATTACTCCAGCAAACATATAATCATCTCTGGATCGAAAAAGTATTTTAACCTCATCTGGAGTTTTTGAATCTTCCATTGTGTTATCTGTTTTCGTTCTGATATCTGCCATGTGAAATCTCAACTTTTCTTATCTTTAGTTGCTATTTTCTTGTATGAACTAGGCATATCTTCTAATCTTTCAAGATATGTAAGAATTATTTGTGGGAAGAAATGAGCTTCAACATATCGAATTCCCATTCGTTCTGTCCATGCCTTTATTCCTGTATCTGCTGAGACAACTCCTGCTCCTAATTCTTTCGCTAAAATAAGTGTATCAATATCTGGAAGAGAATCCAAAACTCCTCTTCTCATTTTTTGTCTGTATTTGTCTTCATATGTTCTAGCAAGTGAGCTTTCAATGTCTTTTACTGTCTGGGCATTTTCGTCATAAAGATTTTTTTCTGTTTGTTTCAAGGCTTCTTTTATTGCTCTTCTTACAATAGTCATCCCTTGATCCAGTCTATCCCTTACGTCAGAAACATACTCATAAATAACTTGTGAAGATAAAAGAACTGAATGTCTATCCGGAGCTTTTCTAACAACCCAAGCTTCAACTTGGTCTACATCACGGATTGTGCATTTACTCTCGAGTAAAAATTCTTTGAGTTCTTTAAAGGTACTTGGTGGCATATAACAAGAGATGTTTAATCGTAATCTCCCAATACTAATTAATTCAGAAAGCCTGTTTACGGCATCAGTTATCGTTCCACCGAGATGACTTATTAATTTGGCATCAGTAAAAGCAGTTGTGTCGAGAACAAAACGTTGTCTAGGAAAGGACATACGTCTAACTCCTAATTCACAGAGAATTTTTCTTTAACTAGATAGAAAATTCCTAATTAAAATGATTTGTGGTAAAAGCTAATTAACTAATTTCCTATTATTTTAATGGATTAAATTACATTAATGAGACTTTTGTAGAAATCTCAAAACCTGGAGACATCTAAAGTGATTACAAAAAAACAAGAAGACCATACCATCCCAAAAATGAAAATAGGAATAGTCTCGTTTACAGATCCTCGAAGTGAAGTTCATCTAATCAAAGAAAGAGAAGATTACATCAGAAAAAATCATCTTGAACTTAAACAGAATTTGGAAACAAATGGATTCACAGTTATAGACCCACAAACCGAACTTCGAAAACAAAAGAAAGATTCAGATATCTGGGGTATAAACAACTTAGAAGATGTTAAAAAAATAAGCAAAGAATTCTTGCTTGAAAATATAAGTGCTTTAATATTGGGTTGTTGGGCTTGGAATGAGCCAAATGTGCCTCTTGCATTAGCCCAAAAAGTAGTTGTTCCTATAGCACTCGTAACAAAGAATGATCCCTTATGGCCAGGTATAACTGCTCTTACTTCTACAGGTGCGACATTTTGGCAGTCATCCAATAATTTCCATATTAAAACACATAATCGTTTTATTGTTTCTTCGAAAAAAGATTATCCAAACTTAGTATCATGGGCTAGAGCTTCATGTGCTGTTAATTACCTTAGGAATGGAACTCTGATTCTTTGGGGCGTTGGTCCAGCATTAAATATGGAGCATTTAAATGATGATATAGCAATACTGAAAAATTTTCTAATAAGTGATATTGTGACTGAAGATCAAAATGTCCTAATTGAACGAGTAGAGTTAATGCTTTCTGAGAATGAAAATCGAATCTCAAATTTCATAAAATGGTTAAGCAAAAATAATTGTCAAATTGTATATGATAATAAGATGACTACAAAAGATTCCATTTCAAAGCAAATTGCATTGTATTTCGCAGCTAAGGATTTAATAACTCAAAGAATTGAAAGTGGTGAATCAATAGTTGGTGTATCAATAAAATGCCAACCAGAGCTTAGCATCGGTTATGGCGTAACTGGATGTTTGCTACCCGCTTTCCTTCCTTTCGCAATTGATAGCGAAGGTCAGAAACCAATTATACCAACTGTCTGCGAAGGAGATATTAAGGGACTACTAACTTCAGCAATATTATATGGATTAAATAGTGAAATTCCTCCTTTGTTTGGCGATTTAAAAGTCATTACAGATGATTATTTTGTTATTGCAAATTGTGGAGGTGCAAGTGCTTTTTATGCTGCAAATTCAAATGATCCGATGAAATCCTTATCAAAAAGTGCCATTAAACCTCAATGCCAAGGTGAAACAGGTGGAGCTTTTGGATTCTATACTCCTGCTACAACAGATGAAGCAACCTATGCTCGAATGATAAAAATAGCTGATAAATACATCTTGCAATTTGGAGTAGGAAAACTTTCAACAAAGTATCAAAAACCAAAGGAAGCTTGGGGTGAATCTTGGCCCCATACCGTTATTGATCTAAAAATACCTAAAGAACTATTTGTAAAAGCTGTTGGAACAAATCATTTCTCACTTACTCTAGGGAATTTCAAAAATGAATTACTGTATATTGCAAAAATCTTGAACATTTCAACAGTTGAATTAGATGTAGTAGAATCTGTGGTTGCATTTCTACAAAATATCTAGTGATTCAAATAAATAAAAGAAATAGAACAAATGGGAGAGAGTTATCTCTGATCCCATAGTTCATCGCGTAATAAATCACGTATTGCAATTCGAATAATTTCACTTCTATTTGCGTACTTTTTCTTACGTACGAGTTCATCTAATCCTTCTAGAAACCCATCCGGGACGTGTACTGTTAAGAGTCTCATCAAACTATGTTCACCTCGGCTGACAGCAATGCTGTCCAAATATACAACACAATTTTAACCCTCGGACTGTGTCTAAGTGTATATTCGTAGATATTCCTCAGCGATTACAATATATAAAAAACACCAATATTTGCTTAATACCACAATATTTCGCTTAGCTATATGAGCGTAATATGCTTTTTCGATGATTTGACGAGAATTCTTGTCTTAGTTTAGTTTTTTTAATTCCTTAATTTTTTCATCCTTGAATGTATCCCAATTATCTATTAGTTCTCTAATTTCCTCTTCAAAATCCAAAGTAATAAATTCATCACTAATATTCTTAATTCGATTGAGCAATTGCTCATTAAATGATACTAAAGCATTAACAATTCGATCTCTATGCTCTAATGCTTCTTCTTTTATGCCGGAAGTAAAGATTTCTTCAATTTTATCAACTGAATCAATAATACTTTTTCTTGATTCTTCTAGAAATTCAATTAGCTCTTCATTTCTCTCTTGGAAGATCTTCTTTTCCTCTATTTCCTGTTTTGATAATTCCTCTACTTGTGGTTGCTGTGCACGTCTTGATAAAAGATTTCTAACGCGTTCGCCTTCTTCAAGAGCTATGGGATGCTCAGGATCTAATTCCAAAATATCTTCATAAGTAAAAAGTGCAATATCAAATTTCTTCTGCATTTTTAATACTCGGGCTTTGTTTAATAATGCTCGAGTCAAATCTGGATCAATACTTAGAGCTTTATTATAACAATTTAATGCATCTTCCAATCTGCCTAGTTTTCTCAAAGATACACCTTTATTATTCCAAGCCATGGTATTATCTGAATCTATAGCTATTACACTTTCAAAATACTCTATTGCTTTTTCATTTTTGTTTTTCCTTAAAGCTTCTAAACCGTTTTCTAGCAGTTTCTTGATATTATCAGATTTCACCATGTGTTCATACACTCACTCAAGTTTCTCTAATATAAGAAATATAATCAATGAGTAAAAAATTATTTGTTATAGGAAAAAAGGTTGTAAAAATACTTAAAATTTTCTTATTATATTGAAGAATACATTTAATCTGCTCTTGTCTGAATCCATTCCTTTTCAAGTGCATTTTCTATTAATTCTGATACCTTTTCAAAGATTTGAGATATTTTTATTGAGAAACCTTCTTTCGATTGTTCACCTTTAGCAATAACTCGTCCTGCAATGAAATAACTTGTAGTACTAACTCTTTTTATCATCCAAGCTTCAAGTTCAGGTTCATCACCATTCAAATCAAAAAGACCATAGTTTGAAGTTTTACCTTCAGCTAACCAATTCATTTCTAAAGGAATTTTTGAAATTATATCAAGAAATTGCTTCATAATTGAAGGATTAATTGGTCTCCTCCAAACTTGGATAATTCCATGATTAATGCTTGATAAAAACATCAAATCAAAATTAATATCAGAATCTGAAATAAGGGCTTCAATATCATTGTTTATTTTCTTCAATATTCCAACTGGGAAAAATTCCGTTTCAATTAGGGTAGTTATTTCTTGAGTTATGGATCCACGTAATGTATCAATGGACAAATTAAGAAGGGATAATTCATCATGGTAAATATCTATCATTTCTTTTAATGCTAAACGTGCAAAAGGTTCATTATCAAATAAATCTTGAAAAATTGCATAAGTCAGATGATCTCGAGTTATTAATGAGAATCTGTGATCTCCTAAATCTGCTCCTTTGAATTCAATGGATTTCTCTCCTAAGCATTTTGCGAAAGCGCTTAAAGCGGAAATAAATCCTGTGAGTAAATCTGTTTCTAGTGCTACTACTCCATTATCGTAAAGAACTTGTCCTACTGTTGTTCGTGAATCAATAACGATTATTTTGTGAATCATTTATAACTTCTCAATTTCAGTTAAAACATACTGTGTCAAGCTAAAACTCGTTCTAATACTAATTATCATTTTCGTTTGCGGTAAAGAAAACCCAAAATTAGTTCTCTTTTTGATTGTTTCTGGAATCCATTAATTTTGCTAGTTTTTCTTCTTCTAAAGCTATCTCATCTTTTTCTATTTCATGCAGATTCTTAGTTCTTCTTCTATAGCGAGTCTCAAAAACAGCAAATAATGTGAGAATTACAAATGTTGGAACTAAAGTTGCAACAAGAGCAGTTCTAACCTTTCGAGTACGAATATTATCTTTGGGGTCATTAGGATCTGTTTGACTGTTGATTTCTTCTCTATCAGAAAAGCCATCCCCATCGCTATCCGCTAGCAAAGGATTTGTATGATAAACCAAAACTTCATCGCTGTCACCTATAGTATCATCATCGGTATCGAATTTTAGAGGACTTGTAAACCACACCTTTACCTCATCCCCATCACTAAGCTCGTCAGTATCTGTATCGTTATTATAAGGATCAGTATTTTCAAAATATTCTTCAACATTGAAGAGATCATCAGAATCTTCATCATTCAAAGCATCATCGAAATTGGGATCCAAATTATTCACAATTTCCCAAAAATCAGGCATATCATCAAAATCTGTGTCAATATTATTGGGATTTGTTAAATAAACAAATAATTCATCAAAATCAGAAATAGAATCCCCGTCGGAATCTACATCAATTGGACTTGTGCCCCAGACTTTAACTTCATCTCCATCGGTTATACCATCTCCATCGGAATCAATTACCAAAGGATTTGTTAAGTAAAGATTAACTTCCACTCCATCACCTAAGGTATCCCAATCTGTGTCTGCAATTGCTGGATTGCTGAGAGTTTCTCTTACTTCATATCCATCTACTAAGAGATCATTATCACTATCTTGCTTATATTTATCTGTCCAGAAAATATCTTCATCAATATCTCCCAATGAATCTTGATCTGTATCATTTTGTCTGTAAATCAAGTGTATTTGTGGATTATTTCTTCTCTCATCATTTATTATGAAGTAGCTGTTATCTGAAATTTCATCATATATTCCAATTATCTCATCATTATCCATGGGATTAAGGAACATCGTTTCTCTTGCTCCCCATTCACCTATTTCATTTGTAAAAGAAACAAATATTTTGTCAACGAAGTTATTTGGAAATTTATCATTTGGTAAGTTTGTCACGTGATGACTATAAATTAGAATATCATTTTTTGAAATTAAGAATGCATGATATATTGCTAATTCATCTGAAAATAAAGTGCTATTAAATGACCAACCAGAAAGTAATGGTTTTTGCCACATTTCTCCTGATGAAACCAAGAATATTCCTATGCTATATCTTTGGAGATATACTAACCTAAGTGTGTCTTTTGAATCAACCGTTAAAAGTGGCCTATTATAATCTACATCGATAGAAGCTATTATTACTTCTTCTGTTGACCAGCTCTGTCCAACTAATTTGTACCGATAATCTACTTCATTTAAAGCACTTCCATAATTTTCCTCAGTATAAGTTAAGTGAATTGTTCCAAAGGAATCTATTACAAAATCTGGAAAATTACTGGTAGTGGGTCCACTGTTCAGAATAATATCTTCAGATGTGAAAACTGATTCAAAACTCTGTTTGTAACTGTATATCAGCTTATTCTGATAAATTGCTGTGTATTCACTCCATACAATATGAATTGTATCTAGTGGATCAACAACTAAATCAACATTATCATCTTCAGCATTATTTTGTGGTGTCTTTACTAACTCTGGTATACTCCAATTATCTTGATTGTAATTTTTTGTAACATAAAATAATCCATCTATACTTGAAATATTAGAATCTGCCACAAATAAACAATGTAGGTTATCATTTGAATCTATGGTAATTCTTGGATTTTGAGCAGCAGCTTTCCATTCCGTCATTATGCTTCCTTTGAATTCCCAGGATCCATTAATCTCTTTTTTCTGATAATAGATATTTGGTTGTGCTGGGCCAATATATTGCCATACAAAATGTTTGGTTCCATCTGAATCAATGATAATTTTTCCTTTATTGTTATCAAATGATGTTACAATTATATTTGAAGCATCTGAGAATACTGTTGGCTTGGTAAATACTCTTGCTTCCATTTTCTCTTTATTTAGGTTCACTAAAACTGCTTCAGAAGTGTTTGAATAATAATTTTGCATGTAGATTGGATCAAATGATTGTGAATCTGTTGTTATTTGTTCAGCTATTTCCCATGTTAATCCTCCACCATTTCTCTTCCTTTGCATAATTTTGGTGTTTCCCAAAAAAGATTCTGCATATAAAACGTATAAATCACCTGTAGTTTGATTCTCACCTATTCCAGCGATATATCCATCAGTAGACAGAAGATTAATTTGAACAGCAATCGTCCTTATTGTTCCATTAAAATGTAATTCCCGATGGAATGCTTTTTTATGACTGAATTCGTAATTCCAAAGAACATGAAATCCTCCGGTAATAATACTAGGATAAATTTGAATAGAACCATAACGTGAAACATAATTAGCAATTTGTGTTGTTGGGCTCCAATTCAATGTATCATTGTCTGAGCTCGCTGTAACGATTTCATTTCCTATAAAGCTAATATCCCACTTGATTATACCAATTTGAACGGTATTATTTTGGTTTACTGCCATATCAAATGCTAATGGATTTTCAGCATTGAACAACTCCCGTTGATTACCCCATGAATCAGTTGTTAGATTTTTAGTAATAATTTGGATTGAACTAT
This sequence comes from Candidatus Heimdallarchaeota archaeon, assembly GCA_019894765.1. Next base: position 27,886 of record JAGXNT010000073.1, on the reverse strand, counting down.
CTAATGTTACATCACTCGTTCCTTTTACTGTTGAAATCCAGGCTAAATGAACTGCGGCTTCATTTGAGATAGATAAAACAAGACTAGAATAAAAATCATCAGAAGTCCTAGCAAAAACCTCTCGAGAACTCCAGTTGAAGTTTTGGGTTTCCTTGGAAAAGTAGTTTATTTGCCAAATCTCTTCCCTTGTTGAAATAAACGCAAGATGCAAACTACTATTCACATCAAAAACTGCTGTTAGGTCAGAAATAGTTGAATCCAATTGTATGACTTGTTTTGGAATAGACCATTTATTTGTTGTAAAATTCTCTAATTGAGAAAAATAAATTGCATTTGTAAATATCCTGAGTTCTTTTATCCAGAAACAATAATAGGTATTATTTGGTCCTTGTACTGCTGTATATTCACTTCTTTTAATATCTGGATGTGTTAATTGTTCAGGTTGACTCCATACTGTCTCACTAGCGACCCAGTTGGATTGTGGAGCGATCATAGATGATAGTTTAGTTATCTCTTCTTCTTGATTAATTACAGATAATTGATTGTATTGATTTTGAGATTCAGATAAATGAAGAGCTGCTTGGTTTACATTGATAAAAACTGCTGTGAAAAGTGTTAGGATAATAATCAAAAGGAAAGATATTTTCACGAATTCTCTTCTATCGAACTTCATACTTTACACAATTTGAATAAAAAAACAATGAATATAATGATTTTCACTAGATTCAGTATTAAGATTACTTGAGTTGTTCCTTTTATTCTGTTTCTTTTACATATGCCTTATCTACGGAATCGTCTATAATTCTGATCCTATTCATCCTACCCCATCTTTCTTTCTTAACAATTCCTTTACTTTCGAGCTCATTTAGATAATAAGATACCTTAGCTTTTGAGAAACTAGAAACAGAACATATTTTGCTTTGAGTAGTTACTCCGTTTTCATTCTTGATAATTCGAATTATCTCCTTTTCTGGTTGGGATAACAATGTTTCAACTATTTCTTTTCTTTCAATATCTGTTCTCGCTTTAATTATGAAGAAAACGGTGAGTCCTCCAGCAATTAATCCAAAGAAAAATGTTCCGATCATGCCGTACCAAGCAGCGTTTGTTGGAGGTGGTGGGGGTATGGTTGATATTTCATAAACTTGAAATCTAACAATCCAGATTTGTGTATCATCTTCAATAATATTATAATAATTCCATTCAAACCTCTTACCATCAACTGATTTGTAATGTGCATCGGGTTCCAATGCTGATTGATTATGAAGTTCATATTGAGTAGGTAATGTAATAATTAATGTAAACTGTTCTGAATTTTCATCATGTGTTAGTGACCATTGAAACACATATTCTTCTAATGATTCAAAACTTTGTAGAATTGCATCCTCAAGTAAATAGGATACAGTATATGTATAGAATTGTTGGAATTCTAGTGGTTCTCGAAGAGTTATATTTAGCATATGTGTGAATTCATCGATTGTCCATTCATAATACAACTTACCAATTGCATCAGAAATCGATATAGATGATAGTCTACTCTCAACTAAAACAGTGCTTGCATCTAAAATATTGATAATATTGTTGATAGATGTATTTCCCTCATTCTGATACATATAATGAGCTGAAACTTGAACATCTTCTCCGTTAGGTAAGATTTCAATAAAGATTTCGAGAATTAGTCTAGATAGATTAGTATTAAGACTCTGTGCAGTAATATCTTGAGGTAAAATTTTTGACAATGCGCTAGATTGTTCATCATTTAGTGATATTTCAGATTTGCTTAATTTTTTACTTGTTTGTTTTCCAATTGATGGACAATTTGTCTCTGAAATCAAAACAAGCAATAACATGTTTAAGAACAGAAAGGAAGTTTTCAGGATAATTGATGACTTACTCGATAATCTCAAACAAATTTCCTCCTCTTCTTAACGAAAAATCTAATGATAACAACTACTGCTGTTAAACCACAGATAAATGATACAAATGATGATGCTGAAATTGGACTTGTTTGATTAATTCCAATACTACAGATAAAACTGAAAATAATTTGGTTTACTCCAGATACAAAAGGGACAGATATCCAGAAATCAGCAGGTTCAGAGATTTTCTCAGCTACATTGTAATGTGCGAAAAAGAATACGGTATATTTTATTTCTTCTCCGGTTGTTTTTATCATGACTATTTCTGATTTTAACCTTACTTCAAACTCATAATTGTCTAAGAGTATTTTTGCAGCATACTCTTCCGTTTCTATATCAACAAATGGACCTAACCTTTGATAATTCTCATTGTCTTCCATGTAAGCTTGTAAGTTTAATGCAATCCCTCTTGCCTCTGGTGAATAACTCCAATTATTTACTTTGAATTCAAGATAAGAATTAGTTAACCCTTTTACTTCGACATCTCGAATAGTTTGATTTTGATGGAAAACATTCAGTGAAAAATCAAGTGTAGTATTTTTATCCAAATGAGTTCTTGTAAGATTAACATATGTTTTATTAATATCTGAGGATCCTATTGAATCCCAATTTAAATTCTCAAGTGAATATCCTTTTCCTGAAAGATGATTGAGTGAATTAAGATATTGTGTAGGACTAGTATATTCAGAAATATAATCGAATTTTAGTGTAACTTCTCCAAAATTCTCAGTTTCAAAGATCATTTCTGGTCCGGTATCTTTTGGAATAACTGCTGTGTATTCATTACCTGCGTAAATAATATATCGATCTTCTTCCTCGACTAAATTTGCTTGGGATGAAACATTCATAGTTGATTGTTTGTACGAACTTAAAACAATTAGACAAAAAATGAAAAGAAAAGTTATTTTATCCCTAATTTTTTTTGTCATTATCACTCAACTAACAAACTTGGTTTGGAGACATGGTTAGATTACTATTAACTAATTCAGTAGTGCTTTGATATTAAAAACTATTCGATAATCGTTCAGCTTTTTCTGAACAGTTCGCGAACTGTATCTTAGGAGATTTTAACTTAAGTTATGCTATATATTATAATGATAATAAAGAAGTTTTACCTTCTTGATCTATCAGAACAGTGATCAAATCTATTACAAAGATAATATGGAGAATCAAAAGTGGTGGTTTTTTGGGGAAAACCACCTACTTCCCCATGTTTTATGGTTTTAACACAGAAGCTGAATATTGTGAATTAAGACTGACCTGAGGTAAAAAACACTTTTTATAACAGAAAAAGAGAACACATGGTTCAGCTTTTTCTGAACTGTTCGTTGAACTGTTAGTAAGGAGAGTTTAATTATTTTCTATACTATATATAATTATTATCTAGGAACCCTTTATGGTAATTTGGCCGATAATAACCATAAAAAACATGAAGGAAGGAACCTAAATCCCTCTTGATTAATAGTAAATTCGCTGGGGAATTTCTTCTCTTTTTCCCCGGCAATCGTTTACTATTCGTGTAATTTTAACTTACTATGATTGTTTGTTCTTTTCACACAATAGTCCCTGGATTTCTAATTATTTCTTTTCAGGTTCAGCTAATTCCTCTAAATCCAATCCTCTTTCCTGTCTACTTCTACGTAATTCATCAATCATAGCTTCATCACCATCTCTAGGAATCGAGCTATCACCATACTTCTTAAACAGCACTCGGACGCGAGCCATAGTAAACGCTATTGCAATCTGAATACAAATGAAGATTGCTGGAATCCCAAAAAGAAGGGGATAAATGTCAAGTGGTGTAGGATATGCTAGGAAATTTTGGATCAATGTTAAACACAATAGGGAAATTGAAACCGAAGAGATTGCATTAATTGAACTGACTGCTATTGCTTCTTTTTTATTTTCAACAAAATATGATACTGCTAATCCTATTGTAGGACAAATGATGAAAACACCAAAATCAAACATTCCTCGTCCCTCATCATCTTTCAACACAAATGCAAAGAGTAAAAGGGCAGTAAGTTGAATTACAGAAAAAACGATTGATAATATAATAAACCGTTTTCTATTTGGAATATATTTCTGATTTTTCCAAGATTTTCTTCTTTCACTTTCTTCTTCTTCATCATCAAGTATTAGATCTTCATCAATTTCTTCAATTTGTTCTACTACAGGGTCAGTTTCAGACAAAGCCATGAACCACCTTTCATTTCTATTATGTAATCTTTCACCCATTTAATAGTTTTATTTGTATTATGTAATTTGCTTAATTGAGAGATAAATCTAAATTTAAGGAGAAGAAAATATTCCAACAATAGGTTTGATTGTAATGGTTCTTATTGATAATCTAATAGGAAAATGGGGAATTAAATGTGTCATCTTTGATTTAGATGGCACTTTAGTAGATACTCTTGATATGCACATACTTGCTTTCATAAAACTATTTCAGGAAAACAATCTAGCTATTTCTGAAGAACGAATAAGTGAAAATATGGGAAGAACTCCAAAGGACACACTACTAACACTAATTCCGGAAATTACGTCAAATCAAGAAAAGCTTAAAGCATTAGCCAATCAAAAAGAAGAAATATTAACGACCTTGCTAGAGAATATTCCTTTGTTTAATGGAGCAAAGGATTTACTTGATTATCTAAAGAAAAAAGAAATTCCATTAGCTTTAGCTTCATCCACACCAAAATTTAATGTGGAGAAAATGCTAACCTCAGCAGGAATACTTGATTATTTTAAAGTAATTATTTCGGGAGAAGATATAACCGTTGGAAAACCAAATCCAGAAGTATTTCTGAAAGCAGCTAGTAAAAGTTGCTTCACTAAAGACGAATGCTTGATCATAGGTGATTCACCTCACGATGTGTATGCAGCAAAGAACGCTGAAATAAAAATTGTTGCGGTAAATACCGGGAAACACAGTTATGAAGAAATTCAAGAAACAAAACCTGATCTTCTTCTAAAGACATTAGTTGAACTTCTTGTATAAACATAATGCACAAGGTAAAGTTAAATAAAAATACCACAGAGATATCTTTAGTAATAGTAAAAAGTCTTATATAATATTTAACTTCAACAAATATAGATAATTGTATTGGTGAATAACGATGGCTGATCGATTAGGTTTTGGTTGGGAATTTATAGGTACTATCTTATGTGGATTAATATTTGCAATACCAATTGGAATAGCCTATTTCATTGTAAGGTTTGTTCAAGGTAGAGTTGAGAAGAGAAAAGAAAAGGATATTGATGAACATACTGTAATTTAGATTTCTCCCCCTATTTTCTTATTTTATCTTATTATTTACATGAGTCTACAATAGATTAATCTTGCTTTGCATATTCAGCTCTCTTCATTTTCAAAGAATTCACTGAGTTTCATTTGTCTTAATTGAGTCTTTTTTTCGATTTCTTCTTCTGGTTTCGAATCCTCAGAATGTTCTCCCGTTTCTGAATCCTCAGAGATCCGTTTGAATATTTTATCAATGGGTTCGGTAGTTAATTTGTTCTTAATTTCCTGCAAAGTAACTTTTAAACCAAAACCTTCTGAAGCACGTAAAATTTCTGTAATATAATGTTCACGATCAATTTCTGTAACATATTTTGGATGTTTAGCTCGATCGCTTAGAATGCCTTTTCCAGGCGTAATAACCCATTGAAATTTATCGAAGTCTTTCCAAGCAGTTGTTGGATCTAAACCTTCTCTTTTTGCGAAATCAAGAAATGCTTGTACTGCAGGTACTTTTGCTTTGTATTTACCAGGTTCTTTCTTAATAGGTGAGAGAATAATTGCTTTCGGAATCAGTTCTTCTGCAGGCATTTGCATGATTTCAATTCCTAGATCTATGAGATATTGCTTTGCTTTAGTCATCCCTGGGTCTATATCCTCTTCTTTAGTTTTCTTCGTCGCTGCAGGTTCTTTTAATATTAATTCAAGAACTTTTTTCTGTGACTCTCGAGACATTTTAGACCAATCAGAACGAACTGCTTCAAAACCTGTTATATTTAGTTTACCTGAAAGGATACTGTAATAGCTATAAGCTTTTGCTCTGCCTGGTTTGAAAATTAATTTATATGCAATATCTTCTAATGTGAGTTCCATTGCTTCTGGGAATTTTGAGTTCAGATTCTTCAAAATTGAATTCGTAATATCAATTAATTCCTCTAAATACTTTTGTTTTTTCTTAGGATTTTTTTCATTATATATTTTAAGCACATAAGAATCATCTAGTATTTTTATGAACGCGGAATCGGTATCACCATAGATTATATCTACCGGAGTTATTTTCTTAGAAATATCCTTCAGAAGCTTCTCCATTTGAAGAATATAGGTTCTAGCAATGTTGGTAATTGCATTGCCTAAAGTTATGGAATAAAACCGACTTCTAATATAGTTATGACTGCCATACATACTATTTGCTACAATTTTCATAGAATACTGTTCTTTATCAAGTATTACTCTTTCCTCTTTTAATCTCTCATGCTTCTTCTCATCTGTTGAGTCCTCTAATTCTTGATCAATAATTTTTATTGCTTCTTTCGTTTGCTCTCGTCTTTGAATTAATGTTTCTTCCATTAAAGATAAGCATGATTGAGGTTTTGAATGGAATAATTCCAGAGGATTTGCGTCTTCGATATCCTTTACTCTTTTTAGTGATTCCCCACCTATATTATGAGCTACACAAACAGAGGGATACATACTTCTGAAATCACTAATTATTACACCAAAATGTAAAGTTCCTTTTGGGATTAACACAGTTCCTCCAGTGTGCGGGTTTTTTCTCCTTTCATCTCTTCTCCTCGAGACTTCCTCATCACTTGGAGCCATGGGGATTAATACTTCTTGAATCCTCGCAAATCTCATTAATTCAAATTCACCCTGAATACGTTCCGTGCTTCCGGGTGCTTCTCTAGGTGGATAACCAGTTAATCGTATTACTTCAAGCCAACCTTGAACACCTAATTTCCAAGTTAATTCATACGTTAATTTACTATCTGTTATGGAATATACCTCAAGTTGTTTTCGATCAGATTTATTGCCTTCGAGAAATCCTGATCTCCAAAGATTCCCAGTTGTTTTACTGATTTCAGTCTTTCCATAACCTAAAACTGTCTCAGCAATATCTCCTAAACCCTTTTTCCCCGATATAGGGTGAATTCCCCAAGTTCGAGGGGAGATATCATATGAAATTCGGCCCTTTATCTGATAACAACGATAACGATTTGAATGAAAAACTGAATCATTCTGAAAAACTGATAACAATGCTGATGGAATAGATAGTTTTTCCATTCTAGCGAGAAGATAAGGTAAATCAAAGTTATCCCCATTAAAAGTAATTAAAACATCTGGTTGAATTTTTTCTATTTCATCTATGAATTCTTGAATAACTCTTTTTTCATCTTGATTAGTATCTTCTTGAAGAATAAACGTTTTACAATTTTGTTCAAATTGATTTGTTCCCCAAACAGTAGAAATTGCAACTATTCTTTTGGACTTACTACTCAATATTTGTTGAATAGTTTCTTTTTGATGATCAATTTCAATATCAAATGCCATTATTTTTAATTTATAGAAATGATCAGCAGAGCTTACTCTGGTTTTTGAGATTGGCTTCAGCTGTTTGTAGCTTGCTTCTATAAACACAATATCTTTCTCTTTTCTCATATTTGCGGATTCAACATTGATTATATTCAATCCACGTAATCCAAGATCAAGTAAAAAACGTTTTACAAATGGAATATCTGCTTCATGTATTTCATAGCCAGCTTCTTCGAAACATGTTCGTACAACTGGTGTTTGTTCAGGATGAGAACCAGATAGCTTAATTAGGTTTAATTCTTCTCCACCAAAATACCTTTTCTTCTTGGTTTCTTCAACCCTTTGTTTCCATTTCTTTACAATCGGATCCTTTTCTATGAACTCCATAATTCCTTTTTTTTGAGTAATGTAGAAATAAGGTAAGAAATCTCTAATAGTTACAAAAATCCTTTCTGTTTGTGTCTTGCCAAATAACCTTATCGTAGGAGTATTATCTGTATCTTTGATTTTATAATCAATATCAATCAACATGAATGAAAATTCAGATAAATCTGCCATAGCAAAACACTTGGAACTAATGAATAATATAATGAAGATAATTTCTTTCATTTGAACTTATCTAATACGAAGAAAAAAATAAATAAAAACTAACCCTTAATCAATGACTTTTGTAAGCTCTTAATATCATCATCACTGAGAATAGTATCTGGAGAAATTATGATTTTATAAATACACTCACGACAGATATCAGTTCCTAGTTTTGCCCCATAGATTTGTGAGAGTATAACTGCATCCTGATATCTTTTAGGAGTAACCTTGATATTCCTAGTCTCTATCACTTTTTCTGTAACAGGACATTTTAGGATTTTTTCACCATTTTTTAATAAGCAAAAATCTGGGCAAACATCCTTATCTGAATTCTCTATGGATTCCTTTCTAAGATCAGGTATTGCTTCCAAGACCATTTTACTAACTTCATCATGAAATCCAAAGCTCATTAATTCAGTTTCAAGGAATTGATCCTGATTCAAACAAAAAGTAGACCCATCATCCATTTCTTTCAACATAGGACAAGGATAATGAAATGAAAATTCTTCTTCTTTTTTCATATCCAATTTAAACTCTGGAACTTCTCCAGTAGTTTCCATTAGAATCCAGCTATAAACATCCATTAAACCAGTTAGAGTTACTGCGCTTGTACTGATAATTTTCCAAGGTCGATTAATTACATCTTTCAAACCAAATTTACTAATTATAGTACTTTCTTTGATGGTTTTCTTAAGATCAGATTTATGTCTTAAAATGCACATTGGTGTAAGTTTCTTTTGTGTCTTACTCAAGATTCTTTTGAATTCCTTTATGACCTCTTTGTAAACTAGTTTATTGCCGGAATCAACGACAAAAACAATCAAATCTGCAAATGGAAGAAGAGGAGTTACTTCTTCTCGGAATTTTTCTTGTCCACCTAAATCGAAAATACGAAAATTCATATCTTTTGCTTGTAAAGTACTAAGAGATACACCTAAAGTTGGTGCTGTTTTGAAAACATCTCCTTTGGTAAAAATGTTGAGAACGGTTGTCTTTCCTGCGTTAGATAATCCGCAAAATAAGATGACTTTTGTTTTCTCTTTTCCCACTTTAGGCATAGTAGTTATATTTTCATTTATCTATAAAATATATTTCGATAGTGACCAGAGTGAAAAAAAGAAGATCCTTTTCTATTATTGAATAACATCTCTTCTTCTTTTAGACATAAATGCTTTGTAAACATCTGGTGATTCTTCAAAAATTTTCTCGGCTACAAGATTAACTATGCGTAAACCATAATCCTGTGACATGTGAGCTCTTTTATGAGTTAGATAGGCTGGAGTTATGAAACCACTTCCGTCATGATAAGTAACCATAGCTTCTTGAATTTCCTTCAACTTATTCTTTTGAGGTAACAGTGAATCTACACGTATTGGTTGAGCTCCATCTTTTAAAACAAAATAACTAAGATAGAAAGATTGCAATTCTTTTTCCTGGAATACGTTTGCTGCTTTCCAAACTTTTTGTCTTACTGGACTGATTTTCGGTTTAAATTCAATAGGTTTAGTAAAACCTGCTTTTCCATTTGAAATTACATTGATTAAAGAAACATCATTAATGGGTGGACGGTTCTTAGCATCTTTGTACAGATTTTTCATCAATATATCTGCCCGAGAGTCTTTGGAAACTCCTACTAGAATTATATCATTTAGAATACATTTTGTAATCAATTCATAAGCTGTTTGTATGAATTTTTGATAAAGTGTAAAGAATTTCTCAATATAGGATCCCTCATCGATTTTATCTATATCCTCTAAAAGAAACCTCAAACTATGAGGAATACCTTTGTAGGCGAAATTTGTAATGGATCCGTCAAGAAAAAGGATTTCTGGTTTCATCTCTGCAAGTTTTAAAGCCACATTTACCTCGAGTAAATCCCGAAAGAGAGATCCAAAATTGCGAGGATCATCATCCATAGTTAGAATCTCAACATCATCCTCTTCTATCCAAATCGGGTTCTCATTTTGCTCGAAAATTGCTCCAGCTGCTCGAGAGGGAATAATTGTCAATCCAACAAAATCTTCTGAAAATCCTCCGCCATCTAAAGCAGCAATTTTCCTAGGTTTGATTTGAGTAGGTAAATCAAAAAATGGGTACTCTATTTTCTTAAGTTCTTTTACAATTTTTTGCAGTTTATCTCGAGCAATAATAATTTTTGAGGTAATATGAGATTCAAAATTTTTCGGTTCTTGTTCATCCATTTCTGTTTCATTCCCTACAATAAAGCATTCAAATTGATTGTTATAAATATACACTTTTTGATTTCAATATCACTTATTTCATTTCAATGCTTCTTTCATAGTAGCTTTGGCTTCAGATTCTTTCCCAAGTTTTCTCAAAGCTAATCCTTTATTGAAAATTGCATCTCGATGTTTGGGATTAATCTTGAGAATTTTATCAAAGAATTTTATTGCTTCTTCTTCTTGTGAAACCTCAATTAAAACCAGTCCCTTCATAAATAAATAATCAATATCTTTAGGATTGAGTGAAAGTAAAATGTCATGGACAATTATTGCTTCATCATACCGATCAAGATGTCTCAAGCAAGAAGATTTTTCTAAAAGTGCTGGAATGTTTTTATCATCCTCACCAAGAATCTCATCTAATTCCTTGAGTCTTTCTTCAATTTCCGTTGGGTTTTTCTCATGTATATCTTTAGCCAAATGATTCAACTCTTTATTGAAATTCTTTTTATAACCAACTAAAATGACAACTTTTTCTTAATTTTGTTTGTTATCCTTTTAATTTTCATCTTAATGAGTATATTCTTTTATTTTAATACTAATATTTCTTTAGGAATTGTTTAATTTACCGGCTAACTTTTATTTAATTGAACTTGAAAATAACAAGAAGAAAAACTATAGGTGATCTCTGATGCTTAGCAAAATCCAGAAAAGAAGAGCCATTCTTACTGAGGTGATAGTGGATAGAAGGTTAGGAGACCACTTAGCTGAATTATCTGAACTAGCATTTGTAGCAGGATATGATGTAGTTGATAGAGTAACACAAAATGTCGATAGATTACATCCTACCTATTTGTTTGGAAAAGGAAAAGCAAAGCAAATCAAAGGTCGAATCAAAGAACTAAATGCAGATATTGTGATTATTGAGAACAAGCTTGATCACTACCAATTAGAGAATTTAAAAAAAATGTGGCATGTAGAAATCATAGATCGGTTCGAACTTATTCTTGAGATATTTATCAATAAGGCAGGTACACAAGAAGCACTCACTCAGATCCGATTAGCAGCATTAAAGAAAGTTGTTGGATCACGTTTTGAAAGTCATAGAAGTGTTTCAGCTAGAAATGTCTTAATCAAGAAACTTGAGAAGAAAATTGATCTAATTAAAATGTCAAAAGATTTGAGAAGAAAAAGAAGACTAAAATCAGGCTTTGACTTAGTTGCAATTGCCGGTTACACAAACTCGGGAAAAAGTACACTAATGAATGCCTTTACAGAAGCAGAAGTTGAAGTGAGTGGTAGGATGTTTACGACTTTAGATACCACAACAAGAAGTTTCGATGCAGAAGGAAGAAAAATACTAATTACTGATACCGTTGGATTAATTTCTCGACTCCCTCACGTATTAATGGCTGCATTTTATGCGACCTTGAAAGAAGTGACGGATGCTGATTTAATTTTACTATTAATTGACTGCAATGACTCAATAGAAAACATTAGAATGAAAGTTCTCGCTTCAATGAATACTTTAGGTTCAATTAAGGCTGAATCTATTCCATTAATTCCCGTGTTGAATAAAATTGATATTGCACAAAATGTGGATGAAAAAATAGAAATTGTAAAAGCAGTACTGAAGAAGCAACCTATCGGGATAAGCGCTAAAGATCAAACTAATATTGAGTCATTAAGAGCTGAAATTCTAAATATTTTAGAGACTTATAGATTTCATTTGAAAATTCCTAATAATAATGAAGGCATGTCATTAGTATCTCGAATTCATGATAAAACAAGAATTACAGAAGAAATATTTCTTGAAAAAGTAATTGAAATGAAATTTGAAACAAATGAACGGTTAGGAAGGTATCTCTACAACATTATAAAGAAAAATCCATTAGGAGTCGAGATAGTAAATGAAGAGATTCTCATAAAGCAATTGAAGAAATCTGAGTCTGAACCAAAAGAGGATGGTTTTACAATATTTAAAACTGAATCAGGTGAAGAAATATTAATTTTCGATTTGGTAGAGGAAAAAGAAAAAGAAGAAGCAGAGTTTTTCGATGATCCTGAAGAACTCGGATCCATCACATCGCTTAAGGATAAAAAGTAAGGAATTGCGAGAAATGAAAAGAATAAAATTAAAACATAAACTTACTTCAAGTGTATTTCTCTTAATAATTGGTTTTGTGTTCGTGAGTAATTTTGTAGCATCTGCCTCTGATACAACACAAGAATTTACGGTAAATAATGAAACAAAGATCTTACTAGACATAACTGAAGATGTTTATTATAATGGAAGTATTAGTATAACTGTTACTACTGGTGATCCAGTTAATGCAACAGTAAATGGAGTAACAAAAGAAATCTCAGTGAGCGAAACTGAAGTACTATACATATTAAATACCACAAGTATTTTTTTCTCATTATCTTCTGATGGATTATCAGAGGGATATTTTGAAATGGAATTAAATTATGATCCAACAGCAAATGATAACAACAATGTACGAAGGTTAATAGGAGTTGCTGCAGCATTTATACTTGTTATTTCAGTGATCACGTACTACATTCGAGCTAAAAAACTTGAAAGGAAACCTGATGAAGAAGACGAGGAGTTATTAGATCCTGAAACTATACGAAAACGTAGAGAAGCAGCTGGAGCAGAAAAGAAATTCTGGGGACTCGATGATATCGATCAAAAAAAAGAGTGAAACAAAAAATGCGAAATTATGATATATATGCATACAAGGAACTTGAACTCTATGGTTCAGTGATACCTGAAACTGAGGAAGATTTACTGCAAATAGAACAATTAGGAATAGATATAATTATTTCACTGGATGAGGGAATCCGAGAGCATCCAAATTATGAGGAAATGAAAACAAAATTTAAACATCATGAGTTATTCATAACTGATATTGATGTTCCAACCAAAGAACTAATCGAACAATTTCTTGAAATAATCTCAAAAGCACAGAAAGAGAAGAAGAAAGTACTTGTTCATTGTATAGCAGGTTGTGGTAGAACAGGTACAATGCTAACGTTAGCAGAGCGGTTCATTTATGGAACAATAGATGGCGAAGAAGCAATAAAAATGGTCAGAAAAATCCGACCATGCGCAATAGAGACGCCAAACCAACAGAAACTAATTTTGGAATATGAAAGACCAATCTGTTAGTTTATCTCTTCTTCTTTATACTCTATATTGACATTTCGTTTTCGTAATTCTTCCAACATTAAATCGGATGGAACATTGTATTCTTGTCTGACAACACCTTTCTTTTTGATATCGCCAATAGCCATCATTCGAGCGATAATTGCAGCTGGGTACGAAGTCATACGCATCATAGATGTGAGATTATTCTCTTCGTCATAGTAGTCTATTACTTGATAAGTGATTTTCATTTTCTTCTTGTCTTTTATACCGATTACTTCTATTCTCATCAAAGAGAGATCTTTTGTGTTTTCATGTGTTAAATTCTTCACAAGCATTGTCTCTAGAAATTCACGAGGTGAAATTTTATTCCCTTGGAAATCGATTTTATCATAGCTTTTGAAACCAAGATCTAAAATTGCTTTCATTTTTTCGCAATGACCTATGTATCGGATTGTTTTGTAGTCTAATTCTTTTACTTTGCCAAGGAAAGTTTGAGGAAGTGTAGATGTTCCACCAGAAGTTTGAAATGCTTCGAGTTTCCCAAAAGGTTCTGGAAATTCAATTTCTTCAATTTCAGTTAAGGGTTCTATTTTAGTTAATTTTCCATCTCTTATTACTTCAACAATCTCGATATATTCATTTGTCAAGCCTTGAACTGAAAAAATAAGAGAATAATTCAAAGGTGGTTTTGGATCCTGAGGTAATCCTCCAACGCGAATGTGAATTTCCTCAACAGTATCTAACTTAGAAGCTCCATTTTCCACAAAAATACTAACAACACCGGGAGCAAAACCACAATCTGGTATAACGGTTACGTTAGCTTTTTCGGCCTCTTCTGATAACGTGAATTGTTTTGCAACGACAGTATTATTCCCTCCAAGATCACAGAAATTAGCTCCAGATTTTATAGCTGCTTTTGTTAAATCATAATTTAATGTATAAGAAATGCATGACATTACTGAATCAATTCCTTTCATTACTTCAAGAACTTGATCTTTGTCTTTTGCATCAAGTACTACTGATTTTACTCGAGAATCATCAAGAAAATCAGCTACTGATTTTAAATTGCTTTCATCAATATCAGCTAATACTAATTCTTTAGTGTCATCATGTCTAAGTAGGTCAAATGCTGCTGCTCGACCCATTAATCCGGATCCTAATACTAAATATCTCATGGGAAATACACCGTTTTACTTGAAATCATACATTTTATTGGTAAATACTTGATTTTTACAGTGGGATTCTATGTTTGTTCCTAATTAAATTATTGATTAATTAAATATACACACTCTTATGTCAGCTATGAAAAGTTAAAATATGCAAAGTTCGTACTTTGATAATATTAGCTAGATGCTAAAAGCATCTTTAAGATGAAATTATTGAGGAGTAAATAATTTTGAACAAGAAAATTATCTATGCAGTAGCAATAATGTCCCTTCTTCTCTTTCTTCCAGCATTTATAGGAGACGCTCAAGTAGCTCCAGAAGAAGTTGGTGGCAATAATGTTACTCCAAATGCATTATATGATTATGATGGGAATACCATCGAAATTTTAGAACAAAATCCACAAAAAACAATAATTCTACTAAATGGTACTTATGAGTTACAGCTAGAGCACAATGCTACAAATGTGGGTGTGTTGTGTACAAAATTAGACTTAGGTGGAACCACAGTCGAAGCGGATGAAATGCTCTTTGATGTGAATTTTGAAACCGATCCAACTGATGGTCAAACCTTAGATGTATCAGTACCTGGTATGTCTTTTGAACTAAGTAGTGGTGGTCCCAATAACGACGAGTGGAATGCTACTATTGTTGGCGCAGAAGCTATGTCATTAAGTTATAACACAACCGACGGAGACTTCTGGTGGTCTGATGGAGTACATGAACTCGAATTAGAAAATGGAGTTCTACAGATCGACGGTGCTATGAATCTCAGTAGAATTAACGAAACTGCTTGGGATATATTTACACCTACTGGTTTAGTTGTTGCAAACTTTAATCCTGGTGCAGGCTATATGGGTCTTGAATACATGGCACCAGTCTATTACGGAGCTCCGCCTGGTGTACCGGTTCCACCTTTCTACCTTGATGCAGTCATTAGCATTGGTTGGGATGGTAACAGTATTACCATTGGTGGCATAGGATATTCAATCTTGATTAGTGCTTATACATTGGTACTAATTTGGGATTATATCATCATAACATGGTACTTTGCATGGTTATTCATAGAAAGAATAGTGTTCGTTATTTGGGATATTACAATAATCATCTACTTAACAATCATTGAGCTATTGATAGTAATTATTTACTATACCTATGAAATAAAAATCTATGAGACGTCGATAGTAATTGTCTACATGTTTATTGAAATTATCTTCTTATTCATATCGGTAATCATTTGGGAACTTACTTTTATTTTCCACTTTGAATTCTGGTTTATTGAAATAATTACTATTATCGACATAACAGTGAATATCATTGTACAACCAATTCGATTCGTTTTCATACCAGTAATTGTACCTGTCTTTATTCCAGTGATTTTCTTCGTACCTGTGCTACTTATACAGTATATCCATATCTACGTCCCGTATGCTTCACCAGCCTTATACATTGATGTCGTAGATGAAGACTTAGCTATGCCAACACATACAATTCAATACTTAGTTTATGATGAAGCAAATACCCCGATAGTAGATGCAGCAGTTAACGTTAACTATGATGGTTCAGACTATCCAGCGGCTCATATTGGTGTTGGTGTTTACGAAGTAGACCTTCCAGCATCTAATGTAGTAGAGAATATCATAGTAACTGCTACAAAATCCTGGTATCCAGATGCAGTCTTAGATTATGATTTAGGAATTGATTGGATAATAGATACAATAACTCTACCCCCAACAACTGTAAACAATACAGTTACAACTACAGTTCAAGCAGGGATTATCTTCACATCTGTAATTTTGACTACAATAATAGGTATTACAGTAGCAGCTGTCATTTATAGAAAACGACGAAACTAGAATAATCAAGGAGTAAGTAATCTATATTTGCTCCTTTGATCCTCTTTTTTTATTCACTTATTTAATAACAACTTTTTTCAGTCAATTTATTACTTGTAGAATGTATATTAGATGTGTGTGAAGATAATGGAAGTAACCCAACCAACTCTTTTTGTTGATAAAGATAAAGTGCTAAAAAATATCGAAAAGATGGCTGAAAAAGCAAGAGAAAGCAAAGTCTTGTTTCGACCACATTTTAAAGCACATCATTCAGCAGATATTGGTGAATGGTTTAAGCAAAATGGAGTTGAAGCAATTGCTGTCTCTTCTATGGATATGGCAGAATACTTTGCAGAAAATGCTTGGAAAGATATTACGTTAGCTTTTTCTGTGAATATTAAGCAAATTAAGAGGATCAATAAATTAGCTGAGAAAATTGATCTTGGTTTACTAATTGAATCACAAGAAGCAGTTGACTTTTTAGAAAAAAATTTAACTTCTCCAGTAAACATCTGGATTAAAATTGATACAGATTATCATCGAACTGGTATTCACTGGGATAATGAAGCAGTATTATCTAAGTTACTTCGAAATATAAGAGATATCGAGAAACTTCGTTTTGTTGGATTACTGACTCATTCAGGTCATTCGTATTATGCAAAAAATATCTGTGAGATTGAGGAAGTTTATGCTGATACAGTAATCAAACTAAGAGATATTAAAGAGAGATTATTCCTACAAGGATTTCCCTCAATAAAATTATCCATTGGTGATACTCCTACTTGTAGTGTTATCTCTGATTTCTCCGAGGTTGATGAGATACGTCCTGGTAACTTTGTTTTTTATGATGTGTTACAACTCGAACTTGGAGTTTGTGATGAAAGTGAAATTGCAGTAGCTCTAGCTTGCCCAGTCGTAGCAATACATGAAGATAGAAATGAGATCGTCTTGTATGGTGGAGCAATACATCTATCAAAAGACAGTATTTATCGAGAAGACAAAACCTATTCTTATGGATTAGTAGCATTACCAGAAGGGAAAGGTTGGAGCAAATCACTCAAAGAGACCTTTGTTAAATCAATTAGTCAAGAACACGGAATAATTAAGACAACACCTGAGATTATTAAGAAAATCAAAATAGGCGATATAATGTATATCTTACCAATTCATTCCTGTTTAACTGCTAATGCAATGAAGAAGTATTTCACATTGGATGGAAAAGAACTCAACTATAATGTGAAGTGCTAGATTTTCTCTTTTTTTTTCTTCTTTTTTCTTCAATTTATTGGTTCGAAACAGTTCTGAAACTATCCATGGGGATATTTTAAATTAAATCATGAGTATATACTATACAATGCGAAGGCAAGAAGAGTTAGCATTCGTGTAATAAATTGGGTGGATGAAAGAAGTTGCGAAAAAGAAAAATGATCGCTGTTTTAATTTTTACTTTATTTTTAACAAGTCTGTGTATGAATTTTCTGAAGAGTGAATCTAAAGCTAACACCACAGACGATGTTGTAGCAATTGAAGCTAAAGAGGATCTAGTTATCACTTTGGAAACAAACACTACAACAATTGGGAAAGGTGGTGGGGTTTTAGCGAATTTAACTCTTGATAATCAAGGAATTAATCCTGCTAGTGGCGTTCAGGTTGATTTTGGTTTAGATGGCGAATATGCTGAGTTTTCCCCAACATATCCTATTCAGCAAAATGTCGCCTTAATTAATCCTGGATCCTCTCTGATTTTAAACATTGAAGCCATGTTAAATAGTTCACTAACAGGTGATGAGCAATTTGATTCAGCAGATGTCTGTTTAGTATTTGACTCGAGTGGTTCAATGAGTGATGAGATTGATTCCGTAAAAGCTGAATTCTTAGCAATGACTAGCCGTCTTACACAAACCATAACTTCATTACGTATAGGTATGATTGTGTATGGTTGGAGTAAATACTCAGAATATCCAACTGCTAGTCCAAATAACTATGTTGAATTCACTGATGATTTTAATACTGTGAATGATTTAATCAATGAGCTCACTGCAAATGGTGGTACAGAACCATGGGGTGATGCCTTATACTTAGCAAATACTTGGGATTGGCGAGACGAAGTTCCAAAACTTCTCATAATTGTAGGAGATGAAGACTGTGATCCAGGGCTAGTTGTAGGTGTAGGGAGTACAGCTGATTACATTAATGGATCTCAATTACTAAATGCTGTAACAAATCTAAAAGAGAAAGGTATCAAGATAAACTCCGTCATAACTGGGATAAGTGGAATAGTGGAGAACCAATTTAATTGGATCGCAGACTATACAGGTGGAGAATGTGTTAATTTAGAAGATTTACAATCCTTGCCAGAACCAATTGATTTACCAGAAATCATTGAAAGTTGGACTATGTCATTGACTCGAGAATTTTTTGTAAATCTCTATGCAAATGTTACTTGGACTGAATTAGATGGAGATATGAATCCTATTCATAATACACAAGTTTCCTTGTATGTAATTATAGACTTGGCTCCCCCCTCAATCCAAGTTTCATATATCATAACCGAGGAATCAGTGAATGATTTTACCTTAGATTTGACAATTACCCCAAGAGATCTCTCAGGAATACTCTCCGCAAGTTTGTATTGGACAGATGATGATCTTAATACCCCACCAGATCCTACGTGGCATTTTGTAGCTCTAACTACAAAAATAGGTGATTCCTATATTGAGTCATTTACTGGTTTGACAGAAGGACAAAACTTCTCGTTTTATATAACTGCATTAGATACAATGAGTAATCTGGGAATTACTCAAATCTATAATTTAACAATCCAATATAATCCAAAACCATTCGGTACAATTGTAGAATTCTTGTTTACAAGTGATGATTCTAATAAAACAATTAGCTTTGACATGGATACAGAAATAATTGGTTATTTATGGATTGAATCCGAGCAAGCTTTAACATTTGAATTCCTACCTTTAGTGGACTTTAGCACTCTACTCTTGCACCAAGAAGGAGATTACTCGATTTATCAAATAACTGCTCTTGGTTCAAATAAATTTGTCTCTGTAAAATTCTATGGTGATACAAGTTTGACTACAATTAAAGTACAATGGGATTATGTTCACGTTGTTTCTAGAGAAGATATAAATCATATACAATGGCTCATTGATGAAGATGTTACAAATATTCTTGTCCAATCCGAAGTAACTGATTCAGAAGGCGGATTCTTATCGGTAATAATGTATGATAGCCAATTAATTGTAAGAGTCCATGTATACGATTCTTCATGGAACAAGATTGGTATTGCTACTGCAGCTGAAGCACTTGCACTAGATACTGGTACATATTACTTCTGGGTAGAAACAATCTTACGAACTGGAAGATTCTCATTGTATATTGGTAGTACACCACAAACAACAGATGATCCTTATCAAACCGTTGCTTATGGGCCATCATTAGCTTCGATTATATCCATTTTCACATTATCACTACTAGCTATGAGTGCACTTGCAATAAAGAAAAGGAGAAAATAATATGAGGAAGAAATTCTTTGCTTACGTTATTGTCTCAAGTGTTTTAATAGTTTCAATTCTCATATCTGCATTTGCTGTTGATTTGTCGAGAAAAAGTGAACTCTTATCTGAACCTGAATTGGTAATGGATAATTCATTCCTCATCCATGATAATACTCAATACGATTTTAACAATGATAAAATTGCTAAGATTGATTTCAATAGTTCGTATAATTTTGCAGAAACAATCAATTTGGATCCCGCCCAAAGCTTCGAAGGCGGTATGGCAATATATGGAAGTATTGAAAATGCAACAAATATGAAACATGGAGTCATTGAATTATTTACATTTACAAAAACCTTAGACACAATAAATTATCAGAATACTGCATCATATGTTGATACAATTCTGTATAATGAAACCAATTACTTAGCTGGAAAAGGTATCAGCAATCGTTATGATGGTGAAATTGGTAATCCTATGGTTGCATTACTAAAAGAAATACCACTAAATAACACATTCTGGATTGATTTTCTGGAGATTTCTTCGAGTAATCTTTTGTTCAATTATACTTATACAATACCTCAAAATCATTTTGAGAAGATATTTGATTTCGAAATCATCGATATCGATAGCGATAGTAAATATGAATTGTATGTTCTAGGAAGAAATGCTACAAGTCCACAAGATTATTCACTTGCAGAATATAGCTATAATTCAACTGCTGCAATATACAATCTTACAAATACTTACAATTGGAATGGAACAGATTATAACATAGTTGAGATGGAGTTAATTACTGAACCAACTGACCTTCATTTTGTCTTAACTGGAATTGATATACCTGTACTTGAGACATTCGTGCAAATTATCTCAATTAATAGAGATATAACTCGAAGTTTTAGTCAAAGGAGTTTTGGTCATTATGGATTTGGTTCTGATTCATTTAGAGTATATGGAATGAAAACATATAGTGCTGGTATTACCAATCCTCGAAGGGTTGCTTTATTCGGTTCAAAAAGTGTTGGCGTTTCAGATACTTTTCCAACATGTATCACAATTGTTGATGTTTTAAATCCTGGTTCTGGATCAGACGACGTAAGCTTAAATTATAATCCAAGTTGGTCTTTTGATGGAATGATTGTGGACATTGACTATGATGGAATTGATGAGATAGTCCAAACAACATATGATTTACCAGGTTCAATAAAAAGCGATTATGTTGTATTAACAAGTGGTGGGTTATCAGAAGTTAATAGTGATACTACTGAACTTTATCAAATAAAATCAAGCGCAAGGTTGGTTCTATCTGGATTCCAAATATCTTCATGGATTGGTAAGAATGATTTACATAATTATGCTATTGAATTCTATTTTCCTCATCATGTTTCTTATCGGTTATATGGCAGTGCTGAGGTTTTAATTAATGGTTCTAATAATACCATGTATATTGAAACAACTAACTTAGCTGGTTATAATAATCCAAGGACAGACATAATTCTCCATGCAGGGCTAACTGTAGATCCAACAATAGATGAAATTTTAGTTTCTATGCCAAATAATTTCACCTTTGATTTAAACGCAATAGTTTCAGTTTATGAATTCGAAGAAATAAGTTTGAACATAACAAAAGGAGCAGTTGAGTTAAATATTGATAATATACCGATTAGAATAGATTACCCTCTGAACACAGCGGTTTTTACTCCTCCTGTACCGATACAATTACGTAACGAATTGACACAAATACAAACCTATGATGTTCTAGTTGAGAATACATTGTCACAAGAACTCAATGGTACAATTGAGATTTCTGGGACGGTATCAAATTATTCATCAATAGATTACATACTACTTGGAGAAAGCATTACAATAAATCAACCTATAGATTTCGAATTTTTTGGTTCAGATCCCGAATCAAAGTATGAAGAAACCGTAATTATAACTGTCAAAACAGAAGCTGGTGTCATTAAGTATGAATTTCAAGTTCTTGTAACGAATCTTTTCCATGTAACAGTTAATGATTTATTCATTATTTTTGGAATCATTGCTGTATTAATTGTAATAATTTACATTGGATTAGCAATTATTATTTTACGAAAGACAGAAGAAGCATTTGATAAACACTTCACAACAGAAGATCCAGTTAGATTAGATTTCAAAGTATTCAAAGGAAAAGCACTCAACAATTTAATACAGAAGTATTCAGATGAAGGGAATTGGAAAGCAGGAATAAATATGGCAAAGGAATTCAAGCCAAAATATGTTCCATATTTCCATAAGTTCAAGGTTAAAGAACAATTGATGTCAGGACAAGAACTGATGGATCAAGGCAAATTTGATGACGGCTTAACTTATTGGCAAGAGGCAAGAGAATCACTAGATGTGATTGGTAAACATGAATGGATAGACACAGTAAATTGGCTAATCGATCCACTACAAAGAATCGTAGAAATTAGCGCAATGAAAGGGACTGAAAAGGCAGCTGCATTAGAAAAGGAATTCCAGAATCTCAACAGCATGAGAGATCAAGAATTCGTAATATTAAGTATTAAGCTTGATATACCACTTTATCTTGTTGCAGAAGAATTGGGGATTGCTCTAAGAGATGCAAACGACCTACAAGCATCACTCAACTACTTACAATTAGCATATCAAGGTGCCCCTGAGAAATTCAAGAACAGAATCGTTACTGAGATAACTGGTTTGATTAGCTTGGGAGTTACTCCTACTGAGTTTGCAATGCCAGTAGACCATGATGCTATAAGGGAGAGAATTGAGAAAAGAGTTGTACGATGCTATTCATGTGGAGAAGAAAGGACAAATATCAACGAGATTTGCCCTAACTGTGGAATTGACACTGTTCTGTGTTCTGTCTGCAAACTACCTATTAGTTTCGGGTCAGAACATCTAGAATGCTACCACTGCCAAAATGTAGCCCATAGAGAGCACTTGCTTGAGTGGGTGAAAGTAAAAGGGACTTGTCCTGTTTGCCAGCAAAAGCTTATTACAGATAAGCTTGGCGTCGCAGAGGAAAAGGAATAAAGCGTCTATCCATCCATCTCCATAGGGGAAAGAATAAGCTGCCCCCTCAAGCAACTGGGGGGTCAGCTTTTCTAATTTTTCTTCTCGAGTAATAAATCGCTATAAGAATGACTTTGAATATCGCTTTCTTTAATTTCGAATAATTTAACATAAGACCGAACAATTTCATCCATATGTTCTATGTCATCAGGATTAGTTGTTATCGCTTCAATTTCTACAAATTTCCCTAAACCCTTGACATCATCAATATTGAATTTTATATTATCAATGAAGTAAACCTCGCGTTTCTTCTCAACGGTTACAAGTTCCCCGAGAGCAATTTTGAGAAGTTCCTCCAGTTTTTCCGGTTCCGGAGCTTTGGAGAGATAATACTCGCTTGGTTTGATACCCTTTATGTTATCTCGAATGTAATAGACTAATACACTTTCAATAGTGCTTTTACGCAATTTCAATCTGCCTTTTGGACTATTGAAGTAAACATCAATTTGATGGTCTTCCCCGCCAAATAGAGCTCCTTTTTTCTTCAAAATATTCCTAACGCGAGAATGATCTTCATATCTAGCTTTAATTTCAACATCAATCATATTTTGAATCACCAAGGTTTAACTCGTTAGAAGTTAACTTATCCAAACTATCATAGTTTTTAATCCTATTTTAGAGTATTCCAACTTTATATTGCAAAGATTTTCAAAAAAAATTTTGTTCGAAATCAAAAACGCGGGACCGATTCGAGTAGAACCGACCCGCGTCGAAACAGGAGATAGTCAATATTCAAAATGGCGTGCCAAATGGCATTATGCACGCTAATTAACATACGCTTACTAGAAATATAAATGTTATCTTCCAGCTGATTTTGAATTGTTCAATAGTTTGATTAACTAATTGATTAATTATTTCGACTAATTCTAAATTGATTTACACATTCTTTTTGCTTAATTAATTAGATAATAAGTGAAGTAATGTCAAAACATTGTAAAACTCGTGTTTTTCATCTCAGTTTAATGCTTCAGGTAAATCATCGATGTGTTTTAAGATGAAAAATACCCCTACTGCTATCGCTACAAATACACCTATACCTAAAATAATCCCCATAGCGCTTGTACCACTTCCAAAAACAAACATAGCAATTATGCCACCAACAACAATTGCTACTATCCAACCAATGATAGATTTCTTACTCTTTGCTGTCTTACTTTTAATTAATCTTTGAATGTCTATCATCAGTTTTACCTCAGTAATATAACAAATCATATACTCATTAACTATTATTAAAAATTGTTGCTGAAGAATTTCCTTCTCTATTTTCTATTTCTTTTTCACAAAAACAGCAAATTACCATATGTTTTTAAGATTCAAGATAAGAAATTCATACATAGGATATAATCACTTGGTTGATACTATGAGTCAAGACAAGCTTTCTGCTTTAAAAAACCTGATTGATACTCCAAAGGATTTACACAAGCTAAAGATCTACGAGGGGAAAATGAATCAAGCATGCACGAATCTTCTCTTTGGTTGTCGAAAAATTGTGATTAATTCTGAAGCATCTAGTAAATCATTAGTAGGAGCTGCTCGGATAGTTCCTCAGATTAGAACTCGAGTTGAATCTCTTATTGATAGAGCCAGAACTCAAGACTTGCGAATTAGACCTGGAACCACAGAGAAAACTCAGAAGTTAATGGTTAATAATAGCTTGTTATTTGATTTCATCATTTTCAGTCGAAGTTGGGATTTGAAAGAAGAGCTCAAAGAACTGGATTCATTACTTGTTTTTGGAGAAGTAGACAAGATAAAGGATCTCGCGAAAAACGTGTTAGAACATATTCAAACAATAGATGAGTTATTCACACAAAAAGATCATGCAAAAACAAATATTCAGTCTTCTGAAGAGGTAGCAGCTATTCTAATTGAAAGATTCGACCAAGAAATGGCAATTGCTGAACAAGCAGGGGCTTTGAAAGGAATTCTTAAGTTGGAGAAACCAAAATTTCTTGGAAAAGATAAGTACTACGATCAATTGGGAAATTTCATACTAAAAATTGCAATGACTTTCGACTTAGAATCACATGATACTCCAATTGCGATTAGAGCAATAAATGCGATTCTAAATAGAGAATATCCTCGAGTAAAAGCTGATCTCAGAGATGTCATAAAAGCAGTTGAGATTCTGGATGAGAATGGTCTGCTTATTTTGAATCAAGATCAAGAAGGATTGTATTGGATACAGTTAAGTCCATCAGAGAGTGCATCAAATATCATCCTCAGAATGGCTGAAGCTAAAGGTTATCTTACAATAGAAGAAGTCATCATGGAAACAAGTTGGTCTCTCAAGAAAGCAGCTGAAGAATTAGAAAAATTTGTGAAAGCAGGATGTGCGATCAAAGATACTAGCTATTCTACAGGAATCAAGTATTATTTTCCTGGATTAAGTGAAAATGAAACAGAGACTCAGTAAGTAATCTCTATATTCATTGGAAATTCAGGATTCTTAATGACAATAAGAAGTATTCCTTCTTTTGTGTTAACTTCCCAGTAATTCTCAAGAGAATTGTCATTACTTTTGAGCTTCTTATCATTAACTAATACAGTACTTGGAATTCGATTATCGTAAATTCCAATATGTATTGAATTATTGGTTGATGGTAAACCTTGAAGATTTCCTTTCTTTGAGAAATCTAATGAAATGCTTTTTCTCTTATCAATTCCTTGAAATGTAAGGAAAGAATATTCGCCTTGCTCAAAAGCCTTAGTTAAACCATCATCTAAGTAAACATTACCAATCATTTCCTCATCTGGAAAAATCTCTATGAATAAAGGATAATCAATTGCTTTTTCGACAGATTGAACTATGGGTCCAAAAGGCAAAATACTTCCAGCTTTAACAAAAAGCGGTAATTGATCAATATCCACATCTCTCTGAATGATTTTTCCTCCCACAAGTAATTCTTTAGTCCAATAATCATACCACTTGCCTTTCGGAAGATAAATATCTCTGCTAACTGAGTTCTTTCCTTTAACAGCTTTCACAAGAATGGGTGCAACTAGTAATTTATCACCAACAAGGAATTCTGTATTCTGCCACTTTTCATTATATGTCTCAATGTCAGATGGAAACTCCATGAACAATGGACGCATTAATGGAATTCCAGTAAGAATTGCTTCCCAGGTAAGCGTATAGAGATAAGGAATTAATTGATATCTTAATTCAATATATTTTCTGATTATCTTTTCAGTTTCTTCACCAAAAGACCATGGTTCCTGTGGTACTGTTCCTTTTGCTGAATGATTTCTAACAAAGGGATAAAAAATCCCAAGTTGATACCATCTAGTAAGTAATTCAGCATTACAATTAAGAGAGAAACCTCCAATATCAACAGCAACTAATGGTTGACCAACAAGTCCCATGTTGAGAAGCATAGGAATAGTTTGCTGTAAACCTACCCAATTACTATTGTTATCACCAGTCCAACTTGCAGAATATCTCTGGATTCCTGCATAACAGCTGCGAGTAAAGAGAAAGGTTCTCTTATTCCCTCGAAGCTTATCAACCCCCTCTCGAGTAGCTATCATCATGCTTTGCCCAAAAATATTGTGAGCATCTTGATGATCTCCACCTCGTCCATCCATGTTATGTTCTACATCATCAAGAGCAGTTCTTTTAAACGTAAAAGTTGAGGGTTCATTCATATCTATCCAAAAACCTTCTACACCTACATCAAAAAGTGTCTTAAATTGGCTCCCCCACCATTCACGAACATCCGGATTTGTGAAATCAGGGAAGATGCTTTTTCCCGGCCAAACTCGAGTTACATAAGAATTTTGATTCGGGAGTTTGCATTGGTAATCATTCTTAATGCAATCAGCGAAAACTTTGTATTCTTGATCTACTTTTAATCCCGGATCAGTTATTACTATAATCTTGAAACCATCTTCTCCAAGATCACTAATCATCTTCTTAGGATCTGGAAAGCGATCTTTGTCCCATGTAAAACACCTGAAACCGTCCATGTAATCAATATCTAAATGGACGCTATCACAAGGGATATTTCTTTCTCGAAAATTACGAGCAATATCACGAACCTTTTCTTCGGGATAATAACTCCAGCGGCATTGATGATGCCCGAGAACCCATTTTGGAGGGAGAGGAAGAGTTCCATTAATAGACGAGATTTGTTTACAGACTTCTTTCAAAGTAGGACCAGTAAAGAAGTAATAACAAAGAGGTCCACTTTCTGTAAAATACTCTATAGTGCTTTTACGATCATTTTTTGGCTTAATTATTGAATAATGGTGATTATCATAAAAAATACCGTAAGCCGAACCATCCTTTCTAACACTGATTTGAATGGGTTCGCTTTGATAAAGGGGATCATCGTTTTTACCAAAAGATGTAGGATCAGTATTCCAGAAAATCATCTTCTTTCCATTTTTGGCTAACTTACCAGTTCGTTCTCCAAATCCTATGTGTATTTCTTTCTCTGGAGAAACCTTTCGCATAGAACTCCAGGAACTATATCGACCGAAGGAGATTGCTTTTTCTTCATCATTCAAAATTTCATCATTAATCTTTTGAAAAGTAACTGTAGAATCAATTTCATTAATTTTAATTAGAATGTCATTTTTGCTTGAGATGTTTTTATCAGCTTTTAGGGTAATATATCCGCGTTCTTGTTTTAGTTTTATATTCATAGAAGATGGAGGTTCAGTTGTAGCCCATGATTTATGCTCTCGAGTTATTTTACTCTTAGAAGCTCGAACTCGCCAAATAGTAGGTGAAACAAGTTTGATTTCGAGATAGCCATTTACACATTCAATTAGAGCAACATTTTTTTCAGTCTTAAAAGACGAAATACCACCAAGGGAAACCCATTGCCAAGGAATTCTTCTACGATTCTTTAATGGAACAACAAAATTCATGAGACGCTTAACCAAGAAATGGGAAAT
>JAGXNT010000072.1 GCA_019894765.1 Candidatus Heimdallarchaeota archaeon | reverse complement strand
TTTTGTTCGATTTTTTGTTTGGTTCTGTTCATTTTTTTTCTTCTCCGAGTTTTGTTCTTAATTATACTACTATCTCAATAGTATTTAAAGCGGATTCACTTTTTAGAGACTCAAAAACAAGACTCAAAAAGAGGTCACAAGTTGTGACTAAGAAAGCATTTTTGGATCGTTTTTCACCAAGAATTTTTTAAAATAATGATTTAATCATTAATTTATGCCAGATACTGAACAAGAACTGCAAGAATTAACTGACTTACTTAAACAAGCATCGCAAGAAATGATCACAAAAGGTCCAATCTCTACTATAACTGAGTATGATACAAGCGAAAATTTGGGGATTTACTTACAAGAAATTGTTGCGAAATTAGAACAAAAAGAAGAAATAGATGTTTTCGAGTTATGGGGGATTTTTGCTCCGACAAGTGTATGGGATGATTCCGGAGGATCAAATGAAATAGCGGATAAAATATTTGCATTGATAAAGAAAAATTTTGGAGATAAATTGAATTACTAATCTATTTATCTCGCGCACTAAAGAATAATTCTGCTGCTCTTTCTTCTAACATTCTAAAAGCTACTTCTACGCCTGCACCAGTTTCTACACTAGTTTCAACATAGGATATGGAGAAACCAGTTTTTTCTGAGAGTTTAGCTGCTAATTCTTGACCTTCTTCACGGGTAATACTTGCACCTTCTTGGTCGGGTCGCAAATCGATCTTATTTCCTACAAGAACTACAGCAATTTCTTTGCTCTCAACTGATTGTATATCTGCTAACCAATTGTGAATGTTCTTAAAGGACTCTCTATTTGTAACATCAAAAATCAAAACCGCACCGTAAAGACTCTTAAAGAAAAGTTCTTTGCTATTTTGGAAACGCTCTTTTGCTGCAATATCCCAAATTTGCATAGCGAAATTTTCACCATTCTTTGTGAAATGCTTAGTAGCGAAGTCAGCACCGATAATATCTCTGTATTCTTCACTAAATTCAACATCGCAGTATTTCTTTCGAAATGCTGTTTTACCGACAGCAGCATCACCAACTAGAACAATCTTTAGTAAAGCTGTAGACATTTTAACAGTTTTAACATCTTCAACAGTAGGTGCTACTATAGAAGGAGGTTGGTCATCAAGTTTTTTTTTATCGTCTTCAAACTCTAAGACTTCATCAAGTGAAACTGCTTCAGTTACTTCTTCTTCTGGTTCAATTACAGGGTCTTCTACAATTGGAGCTTGAAAAGATTCAGTAGGTTCCTCAAGTTCTACTGGTTTTTCTAGTTCTTCTTCGTCATCATCCTCTTCTTTTTCGAGAACTTCTTCTGTAATTTCCTCAGCGATGTCATCAATAATTTCATGATCGACTGTATCGCCAACAGCATCTTCAAGAACATCTTCCAATACTTCTTCAGCGATCTCTTCGATTGCTTCCTCTATAATTTCCTCATCTGTTGTATCTTCAGATATGTCATCTGCGATATCTTCGACGATTTCTGTGATGTCTTCACCGATAGTAACTTCTTCTTGTACTTCTGGTTCAGCAACTATAACAGGTTCGGAGTATGTGATTTCTTCAGCAATATCTTCGGCAATTTCATCGACAACTTCTGGAGTTGTATCGGTTTGAAATTCTTCATCGGCGTCATCAAAGGCTTCATCGATAATTTCTTCTGCGAGATCCTCAGTTTCCTCGTCCATAACAAAATCATCAACGACTTTTGCTTCTTCGACGACTTCTGTAGTAACTTCTACAACTGTATCTTCAACAATGGGTTCCTCAACAGCATCCTCAATAACTTCTTCTTCAAGAGCTTCAAAAGATGATTCAACAATTGGTTCGACATCTAGTTCTACAGGTGTTTCCTCAACAATAACAGATTCTTCTACTATCTCCTCAGGAATAAACTCTTCCTTTGGCTCCTCAACAATCACACTCGGAGTTACTTCAGGTTCTTCACTTTGAGCAATTTTCAAAGCTTGAATTGCTTCATAATAAATACCACGTTTTGATCTGTTGCGAGGTTCATTCATAGTATCAGTTAAGGGTTCAATAGCAGATTCAGCAGCACGACCAAGCTTACTAAGAGCAGTAGCTGCTTCCACACGAACAAGCCAATTATCATCATTAAGGGCTTCAATTAAAGCTGGAACAGCAATTTTTGCTTGGGATTTCTTCATACCAAGTTGTTGCGCAGCATGGCAACGAAGATCAATATCAGTATTTTCCTTCAATTGCTGAAGTAAAAGCTCAAGTTCACGATCATCAGAGTCACTCATCTTGTAGGATCTCCATAAAGTTAAAATTTGCTTCTAACTTCATTTTTGAAATTAAAAAAGACTTTGATATAAGACTTTTCGAACCAAAAAACACAACAAAAGAAACAAAACAGCAAATTTAAAAAGGAAAAGATAACGTAAAAAATACGTAGGGCGTGTAGCTCAGCTAGGTAGAGCACCTGGCTTTTAACTAGGTGGCCGCGTGAGAACTTAGGATGTGTTCCTGGTTCCGCGAATTCGAATCGCGCCACGCCCGCCATTTGATTTCTTTATCTCTTTGTTCTACTCACTTTCGGTAAAAAGAAGTAATTGTTATATAGTCAAGAAGGATTTTCTAGAACGACTCATCTGGAAAATTCTTTTGAATTTTTCAAAACCATAATTCAAAAAGAAAGGTTTTGGCAATGGATTTAACCCTTCTAAAAAAATCACATAAAGAACCAATTAAGAATACGATCGTTGATAAGATAGATCATGCGAAACAAATCATTTCTGATGCTGTTAAGGAGTATGGTGATGAAGTAGAGGTTGCTTGCAGTTTTGGGAAAGATAGTATGGTTGTAGTTCATTTAGCACTACAAGTCAAACCCGACATCAGAATTTTTTCTGTTATGACTCCCTTTAAACCTCAAGAAACTTTTGAGTACAAGGATAAAATGATTCAATATTACAACCTAAATATTGTTGAATACATGTCAAAGGAGACCGTGGATCCTGATCTTCCTAAGACTGACCCTGATGAATGCTGTCGTATCTTGAAGGTTGAACCAACTAAAGAAGCAGTAAAGGACCTACAAGCATGGATTTGCGGCTTAAGAAATACTGAGGGAAGAACTCGTAAGGATTACAAAGAAATTGAGGAAAAAGGTGGATTAATCAAAATTAATCCAATTCTGAATTGGACTGAACTTGATATTTGGCGTTATTTGGCTATAAACAGTATTCCAATACATCCCTTCTATGCAAGAGGTTATCGAAGCTTGGGTTGTGAACCTTGTACTAAACTCATTAATGATGATGCTCTTGAGCGAGAAGGTCGTTGGCTTGGTACAAGTAAATGCGGTGGAGAATGCGGTATTCATACTCAAATTTTGAAGAAGTAATATTTTTTTATTACTTCAAACTCTCTTTTCTCTTTAGTTAGCTATCTTTTTTTCATTATTTTTTTACAAGTAAACCAGCAAAAAATATAACAAAGGAATTAATCTTAATTATACATTTATCTACCAATTTCCAATGATTTGATTTGTATGATAGCTGTCTATATTACTTGTGTAATTCTAGCTTGTCTAGTTGGATATGTGTTAGGCTCCCTCCCTTTTTCTGTGTGGATTGGAAAACTGGCAACAGGAGTTGATCTTAGAAACCATGGAGTTAAGAATCCGGGAGGTATGAATGCTGTTTCGACTTATGGTTTGAAAATTGGCTTACCAATAATATTACTTGATTTCTTAAAAGGAACAACTACAATATTATTAGTTGATCAGCTCTTTGCTCTTGATTTTTTCATCAGTCCAGAAGGAACCAATATCTGGCATACACTTGCAAGTATTCTAGGTCCAGCTTGTTGTATTCTTGGACACAATTATTCCATCTTTTTAAAATTTAAAGGAGGACAAGGTCTAGGTGTCTTTCTAGGTGTTATATATTATCTCAATCCAATACTCTTTGTTTTTTACGGATTAGGAATAATATCAGCAATGCTGTTTTTCAAAGCAAATGTTAGAATTGGTACTCTTGTTGTAATCATTCTTGATATAATCCTGGTCATGTTTATCCGAATAAATCCTCCCTGGAGTAATATGCCGAATTTCAGATTCCCTTGGACTCCTTGGTTTATGCAAGTAAAATTACCGCTAATACTCTTAGCAATGTTTGCAATGATATTCATCCGGGCTTTACAAGCAATTAGGATACAATCTGCTTCTGCTACTTGGCGAGTTTCAAATGATGGAAAGAAAGAGTTCAAACATAAAGACTCACCAACAGAGTAACCTATAACCAGATACTTTCGTTTATCTCTCCGAGACAAGCTGCTGTTAAAATATTCAGAATGCTAACTAGTAAATATCTTGTTACAAGGAATAGTGAAATCAATGTCCACTGAGATGGAAAGAGCTGCAGAAAAAGAAATAAAGAAACTTCGTTTCTGTCATATTTGCGGAAATCTAGTCAAATTAAAGGTTTATTCCTATCAGTATCCTCGAGTGTATTTTAGTTGCCCTAATTGTGGAGAAATAATCCTATTCAAAGAGCGGAAAATAATCCCTCAAGATAGATACTAATTATCCAAATATCTCTCATCTTTTGCCTCTTGAGGAACAATTTAATTTAAGAACGCATTAATTAGCTCATATTCTCGTGTAGAATTCATGGGTTTAGTATTAGCCGGAGTTTACTAAATGACAAAAGCAGAATTATTTGACGTTTTAAAAGAGCAATTATTTGATAGACTCATCAGTTTCGATGCACAACGAAAAGAGCTTTTCTCTGCAGTGAACAGTGCTAAAATTGAAGATATTTGTGCTTCTTGGCCTGATTTTGCAAAGAGCTGCGCTCTCTCTTTAAATCAAATTGCTACAGCTTCCCGCCTCGAACGATACGAATATCAAGAAACACTAACTGATAATATTAAATCATTGAAAAACAATCCCAAAGCGTTGGAGGTTGTTTCTCGCTCTCGAGATCAATCCATTCTTCTAGAGTTCTTTGCTCGAATGCTCTCCCTTCTCTACTATGAAACAATTTTAGAGGGTGTCTTCAAAACAACAAAAGACACTTCAATATTCACTGAATATGCACAGCAAACTCATGAGCTTTCAGAAATCGTTTTGTTTAGTCTAGGAAAAGAATTGCTAATTGATGAAGAATATCTGAAAATGATGTCATCTATTGGAAAAATAAACTTCGAATCATATTTACTAGGTAGCCTTGAATCTATCAAATCAAAGAAAGAGAAACACAAAGAAATAATTCTAGAACGTAAAATCAAAAATTTACGATATAAAGGCACGTTATACAAAGATAGTTATTCGAAAGTTCTTGAGATTGCTAAAGAGAGCTTTTGGTTTGATGATCAGCTTCTCAAATTCTTCATTTACACACGAGCTGATAAATTCTTTTCAGAAGCAAGAGAAATCCTAACAAAAAATCCTCTTGATCCTAGTTTATTATTAACCATTGATTTCGAAATAGCCCTTTGTAAAGGGCAAGCAAAGCTAGCTATTGGCTCTTATTACCTCGAGTTAGCTGTTAACTCTCTCATGCGTGATAATCATCCGCAAGCTTATGATTATTTTATGATCGCAAACAAGGAGTTCAATGAAAGCTTAAAAGAAATGAATCAGCTTCCAGTGGAATCAACTGTCTCCCAAGATTTAGTTGATCAAATAGAAGCAAATATTGAATTCACAGAAGTTTTCACAACATTAGTTGCATTATCATGTTCTATTATTGAAATATCTTCTCAGGTGCTACCAGCTAAGGAATTACGAGCACGAATAACTAGTTTGACATCTCTTTCCGAAGCACCATTAGCCAATATAGAATTTTATAATCAATCCGAGTTTCTGAATACAGTAGGATTTGTTCTTGAGAATTTGAAGATACTAGCAGAACACGAGAAATTATCTATAAAACGAATTAAAGATGAAATAAAGAAAGGATTCCGACGGTTAGGGGTGATTTTCAAGGGTAGAATTGACAATCTTAGCAGAGCATTTCTACAACTCCCGTGGGAGGACGATCAGAAGGACTTGGAAATCAAAAATGCTTTCTGCGAGACGGAAACAGTAAAATTGCAAGACATTTTAATTTCAATACTTCTAATACCATCATTTGTAAAAGATAGGAAAATCTTAGTCTCGAAAAGCAAGGCATTATTAAATATAGTAAATAGTGGAGCTCATAGACTTAGAGGATTAAAAGAAAAGAACTCAACAAAAGCGCTTTGTTTACTTGTTAAAAGCTTCATCGGAGCAAAAGAATCATTTGACAATTTGGAAAAAGGGGACGTATTAGAAGAACTACATTCATTTGTAATTGAGGAATTCAGTAAAACCTTTGTCCAGAGTCATTTGAAAGAAGCCTCTATTCTTCAAACAGGTAATCAATACTTCTTTGCAAGATATTTGTTACGTACTCTACCTGATATTCTTGGAACCATCGATCTGAGTAAAGTACCTACTGAAATTGCATCTCTAATTATTGAAAATCATGGTGCTATGTTTGATTCAATGATTTCAATCTGGGAAAGATTAACTTCTCATTATGAAGCCATTCTTAAGCATAGAGAAAAATATCAACTAACCACTGATGATATCATAAATTGGCAATATATAGAAAAGAAGTTTTATCACACAAAAGGAGCCATGCTCTTCTACAAATCATGTCAAGCAATAGTTCAAGCTCAAGAATTTGCAAATATAAAGGAACGAGCAAAAGCTGAAAAACTGTTTATAGAAGCTGAAAAGCATTCCAAAAATTCAGCTGAAATATTTAATGCTGTCATTGATACCTTGAAAGGTGAGGTTCGACAGCTTACAAAAGATCTTTACAATTTCTCTGCATTCTGTAAAACACAGAGTGTGAAAGTATCTCAAGGCAAAAAAGTTGATGAACTACCAATAAAAGACTTTGTTGTACTCATAGGCATAATTTCTGCTTCGCTATAGTTGATTGTAAACTCGTAATTGTTAAGTAGAGATTAGCTTTTAGTTAATATGAGTAAAATGTCTGAATCAACTGAACTACTTTTTTGGGCCGATCAAAATCTAAGTGAGTTTGAAGCAATAATTGAGGAAATAAGAGATAAAGGAATTATTCTTAATAAAACAGCTTTTTATCCAGAGAGTGGTGGGCAACTATCTGATACTGGGCAGTTCATATTAGATAAGGATAAGAAAAATAAATTACAGGTAATATTTGTTGAGAAATTAAATGGAAAAGTAATTCATTATATTTCAGGTAAAATTCCACCCGATTATAAAGCAGGTCAAAAAGTAACAGGTAAAATAAATTGGGAAAGAAGAAGTAATTTGATGCGAGCCCATACTTCCCAACATGTTCTTTCAGCTGTTATTGAAGATCAATTCAGTATAAAGACAATAAAAGCAGTTATTGATGAAAAAATGGTTGCGATTCACTTAGAGAGAAAAATAACAGAAGCAGAACTAGTAAAAGCAATGATTCTTGTAAATAATCTTCTCATTACTGGAAAGAAAGTAGAATCAATGATTTATGAGAAAAACGAAATTCCTGCGAAAATAAAATCGAAACTAAGAGGAGAATTAAGCAAAGTAGAACACAATAAAGTTCGAATAATGACAATAGAGGACTTAGACTATTCCTTGTGTGGTGGTACTCATTGTCAAAATACCAAGGAAATTGGCATTTTGTTTTTGGATGATGCTAAAGGAGAAATCATAAATTATACATTTGGTGATACTGCTCTGGAAAGAATTGCATCTTTAAGTATAGGAGTAATTGGTGTTTCAAAATTATTAGCATCAAAACCTAAGGAAGTTGTAAATAGAATACCCAAGATAATTAATGAATTAAAAGAACTAAAAGAAGATAACAATCAACTAAACAAAATTTTACTGAAACAACTGATGAACAATGTTAAGAAAACACCTCAAAAAATCGGTTCAGTTGATGTTTTTAAAGAAAATTTCCAGTTCGCAGAAAAGAAATTTGTTTTACAGGAATTAGGAAAACTCAATGAAAACCAAACTGCAATATTTGTTGTGAAAGGACCAATAATAGTTGTTGTTTCATCAATAAAACACTTGGCTGCAAACGATATTGTAAAAATATTTTGTGAAAAAACAGATAATAAAGGAGGAGGATCTCCAGCTGTTGCTCAGGTATCAACAAAAAATCCTGAAAAGGATTTAGAGATAATCTTTGAAATTATAATGGAAAAAATGAAGTAAAGAAAAATTAAGTGCTTTAGATTACTTTATTTTTCATAACCAGTTTTCTTTAATTATCTCTGTAGTAGTTGGATCAAATCCATGAACAATATCTAGGATAAGTTCTAGTGCATCTGCACTAACATCCATTCTAACTAAATCAATAACTTTAGGACCAATGTCTGGTTCTTTACTTAATTCTATAATCATTTTAGCGAATTCCACCAACATAGCAATTCTTAATCTGGCAGCATAAGCCATACCTTTTGGTTCAAGTGTTATGAGGTCATCTAAGAATTCTCGACCATAATTTGATGGTTTACTATTAGCTATTTTATTAGTGTCTAAATTAGCGATAACAGCTCCTTTGTACTCTTCAGCCAATTTTGGTGTAGTACCAATAATCTTTTTGTCTTTAACTAATTGAGTAGTCCAATCGATGGATTGTGGATACTTAGTCGGGGAGAATAATTCTAGAGTGTGAATTATACGTTTAACAAAAGTCATATTTGTGCTAGCAATAACAACAACTCTACCAGCGAGCACAGCATGAAAAATCCTATCAGCATCTCGAATTTGTTTAACGAGAAACTTGATGTCAGCTACTTTTTCAGGAGACCATCTTTCCACTTCTCTCTCAGCAACAAAAGGTGATACAGTAGTTTGCCTTACAGCATGATTACGATCAAGAACAATTGTCATTACCATTTCTTTATCTTCTTTACATTGGTGAAGTGTCGAAACTTGATAAAGGCCACCTATGTGAGGGAGGAGTTCTTTGGTTGGAATTTGAAAAACATCCACCTTTTTACATATATCACACATGGTTCTAACATCAATGATCGAAGTTGCTTCTTTCTCTTTCTTATCTTTACTCAAAATTACGGTCTCTCCAAACATAAGCACTGTATTTGATATCACACGATAATAATTTCATATCGTAATAAAAAACTACCCAATGTGGAAAAACACTGAAAAATATTTTGTACAGAAATTGCGGACGCGGAAATTAGAGAAACCTGCCAGTATCACCACGAAGCTTTAGAGGGTGACAATAAATACCATGCTCTCCTACAATACTATGACGGTCTCGCTTCCCATATGAGTAGGAAAAAACCTTCACAAACTACTTATCGCTACGATAAGTGGAACGGTGAGATAAATTTCGAGGAACTGAAGAAGGAAATCGAAGCAAGACAAAACTGTCCCGTAAAGCTATATTCGTTTATTCACCATTCACAAGATTTAAGAAGAATTGTAGAATCATTACATTATAGCAGAAGCAATTTAAGGAACCATTTATTGTTAATGGTGAACTTAACTATCAATGACTTCTATGATAAACGAATAGAGGTCATGAATGGAAAGATAAAAAAACGTGGAAAACACAATATCTCTTCATCGGCAAGTGAAGGAGACGAACTCGTCACTGCTACGGATGCTGAGAAGCATTCCTTCCCTGAACATAATAATGCTGAATCCAAGAGTCCTACCAACTCGATGCGGAAAGAGGCTTGAGGTATAGGCAGAGAAGTGAACCGATAAAAAAACGGTTGGTCCTACAATGATAAACGTAAAAGCCTTTGACAATGTCTTAAGTAAAATAATTAAAGCAGAAGCTGGCATTAGAAAAGTTATCCTAGTCGATAGGACAGGATTAACAATTGCTCATGTCTCAAAATTCTCGTACTTTCCAATAGACGTAGACGGAGTAGGTGCTATTGCTAGCGCAGTTTTTGTTGCAAGTGAAGAACAAGGAGTTAACCTGGATTTAGGGGACCTAGATATTGTCTCATCTGAATTTGGTAAAGGTAAAATTTTCGCTGCGAGTTGTGGTAAAGGGATCCTCTGTGTTATAACTGATAACGATGTGAATATCGGATTAGTTCGACTTGTATTGAAACGAGAGGCTTCTGAGATAGAAAAGCTTCTAAATGAATTCCTATCTGAGAAAATACAATTCCCGACAACTGCTGCAGAACAAGCTGCAAGTGCGGATGAATCAATGGAAGACAATCTAGAAGAAGCTCTTAAAGAACTAGAGAGATTCTAAAAAATAATATTTCATTTTTTTCTTTTTTTTAAAGAAGAGAATTGTGAAGCTTCTGATTATTCAGGCTTCAAATATTTCTATTTTTGTTTATCTTTTAACACTATGAGAATATACTCATTTTCAGGAGCAACCAAGATT
This sequence comes from Candidatus Heimdallarchaeota archaeon, assembly GCA_019894765.1. The sequence continues at coordinate 11,583 of JAGXNT010000072.1, read as the reverse complement.
TCGCCTTTTGTTGTATCAATGGTGAAGAAATTTAAATCACCCTCATTCAACTGCTCAACAGCTTGAGTTGCTTTCCCTACTAATGAAGAAACAAGTGCGGCAACAGATTCAGTCTTATCTGTTTCAATATCACTGGATATTGGTAATCCTTCTTTAGTGGTAATAATTACACCTCTAACGCCTTCGAATCCAGCGAGTTTCTTAAGTGTAGCTTGGAATTGCTTTTGCGAAATCATTTCTATATCTCCTAATAAGTAAATAAAATAAGTGACAAATTACCTTTAAGACTTTTCATTTTGACAAAAACAAGCTATTTTTGAAGAAAAAATGGATTCTATAATTACTCTTTGGGCCAATAATTTCCTTTCTGTCTTTGTTTTAATTCAGCCTGTTTCGACTTATTCCAGCTTTCAATAACAGAAAAGTAGCCTACGATTCGACTCATACCAAAAACGTATTCACTGCCACAATAGGAACAACTAGGCTCTATTCCTAGATCTTTGAGTGTGACCTCCTCTTTGAATTGAGGTTTCTTTCCTTTTTTGGTTACATCCGAAGTCATGAGGTTTTCACGGCTTTTCTATAGTACTTATATCCATAAAAGTATAAAAACTGTCTTTTATGTACTATTAATAACACTAATATTTCTTCATACCGATTTATTTTATAATAAAAATTTGGATGGAAAATGGTTTGAAAGTCTATTCCTTAGTCGGCAAAAAACTCGTAGAATGTGAACCAGATGAATTGAAAGGTGTTCCAGTAGGAATGATCGTAGATGAAAAAGAAGAAATGATTCGTCTAATCATAACACCTGAAGCGAGAAAGAAGCAACGAGAATCACTTATGCAATCCACTGCTGACTTTAATATGAAAGAATTTGCAGGTACGTTCCTTGTATCATATTTAGAAAATCCTGAGATCGTAGATAGTTTCTTAGATGAAATTAAGCGGGGAGAAGATATCGAACCTGAACCCGAACCAGCAAAAAAGAAGAAAAAGAGGGGTAAAAAGAAGACAGATACAGAAGAAGTTGTAGAGGTTGAAACATCTATAATGGAACGCTGGGATCCTGAAGCTGTAAAGAAAGTGGTATCTTTCTTAGATGGAAAGTCATACGCATCATTAGTGGAGATACAAGAAGTCATCGGTTTGACAGAAGGGGAATCGTATTATCTAACCCAAGATTTGATCTATATTGGAACTCTACCAGGTCGATGGGTAGGGTATGATGATGGGCAATGGTTTTACCAAATACTTACTGATCAACCTTTAAGCAAACAAACAATAAAGAAAGATACAACAACTAAATCGACTCCCAAGAAAAAAGCCACCACTACAAAGAAATCAACCACAAAGAAAACCACCACTAAAAAATAGGTTAATTTTTCTTATCCATTAATTCCATAGAGAACGAAAGCGATCACATATGTAAAATAGAATGTGAATAGAACAATCAAGCTTGACCTATTCATAGTTAATTCTTCAGTTTGACTAACGGCAGTAGTCATTAATGGTAGAATCCAAACTTGACTAATAATACTTAGTATCTGGCCATCAAGGAACAGAAAAGTAGCAGTCACCTTTGTTTGTAACCAAATCAAGAATAATACAAGTAAGCTCGGAATTAATGTAAAAGGAATAATAGAGAAGAGCTTTAGTGGATTAAATTTTCGCTTGTAAAAAATAGCTTTGAAACCAACGGTCATTAATGCAAGAAAAATCCACAAACCAAAAACGCCAATTAACGAATAATACCACTCAACAACTTCCAAAGGATAAAATCCAACTAAAACAATTTGACTATCAATTGAGAAATAAAGCATTGCTCCAATAATGATTAATCCTTCAAAGAATGTTCTTAATGTTTCAGAAGCAAGATATTGAAAGACTCTTCGAGGAAGGAACAGGAAAATTATCCCACGGGAGATTTTCTTGAAGAAGGAAGAATCAACATCTTTTTCGCTTTCAATAGTAAGTTTGACATTAGAGGAAGCAATATGATCCCTATTAAGTATCAATAAATTGTGAGCGACTTTCCCTAAATCAGTTAAGTAATATTTCTTGTTTTCATCTTGAGCCCACAATTCCTTCATGGAATTTAATTGATGATAAAGAGAACCAATCTTTACATCAAACTTTTTATTTAGCTCTAAAAAACCGACTTTATTATTAGTATAAATGAAACTAATGATATCTCTTCGAATTTGACTACTAAGGGCTGCGTAAACGACTTCTTCTTCGATTGAATCGATTGTTTCCTCAAAAACTTCTGGTTTTGAAGTAGTTGAAGATTTTCTTTTACCAGCCATGCGTCATACCATCTATAAAAAACTATAATGGGAGTTAGCTGTCCCATTCATCTTTCTTCTCTTCAACAATAGAAGAACTATCATAATACTGTTCTTCTACCTGAACTTCTTCTTCTTGATAGGTTTCCTGTGGATAAGTTTCTTGCTGATATGTCTCTTGTTGTTGAGTCAATTGAGTTCTTAAATCAGGTTGGGCAACTGTAACTTGGGAAGGAATTACTGCAAGTTGTTCTGTTTCTTCAACGAGTGGGAATAATCTTCGCCTATCAATTATGCTTCCTCCACCAATTCCACAAAGCATTGCAATAGTAATGTAAGTGACAGCCATTAGGAAAATATCAAAAATACTGTTTAATATTGCTTCAGTTCCCCAATTAGTACTAATCAACGTATAAGAGTAATAGCCAATAATTGGTAAAACAGTAATAATCGAAGAAATCAAACCATAAGTGCTTTTGCCAGCAATAAGAGCTCCTACAAATAAACCAGGAATAAATGCTAGGAATACTAAGAAAACAGCTTCATCAAGAATATTCAATAAGAGCATAAAAACACCTGCGGATAAAGCAAGTGAAATAAAGGTAGCAAAAAACGTCGACCCAGCACCTCTTTTATAGACTTTTGGTTTCAAGATTTGATCAATTTCCTCCTCAAAACCATTGAAAACATTCAAGTCAACAAAAGCAAGATCTTTCAAATAAGGGGCATATTTTTCTTGGAATAAATTAGATATTTTCACCATGAGTTTTTCTACAAGATCCGCATTATCTCTTTTATCTGCAAGCGCAGCCACTAAGAGCTTCTGAGAAGAACCATAAATGAATTGATTATCTTCACCGCCGATCTGTTGCACACCACCGATACCACTTTCAGATGAAAAAGCATCAAAAGCAGTAAGCAGTCCAGCAATGAGCTGATCATCAATACCAAGTTCTATATATTTATGACTGAAAATACACTGACCAGTATCAGTAATAATCCATATTGCTTGAATCAATTCAATACCTCCAATAATAGAATATCCTCAAATATTGTGTAGGTTCACAATAAGATAATAATCAATTCAGACGAATAATAATAAAAATCATTCCAAATGGGACAAATGAAACGGAAACAAGAAAAAGTGTTCATCATTATACGAATGAACTGGGAAATCGTGCAAAGATTAGAATTATATAATCAAACCTCGTATGTAATTACCTACATAGTAAGTGTTTTTAGTCGAAAGAAATAAAAATGACAGTGAAAAACAAGAAACACTCAAAAAAACTCGGAAATAGTTAGCTTCTTGAGAAAGCACAACAAAAACTAAAACTGCTGCTAGTGATCAATGATGCAAAAAATATTACTAATTGGTTTGGACGGAGTAGGAAAAACCGCACTATATCAAAAATTCTTTTTGAAAAAAGACCCCACGCAATTACTAAAAATACCTCCGACAAGAGGGATTGCAAAATATAGTCACGATTTTCTTAGAACCGATTATACAATCATTGATGCTGGAGGAGGAAAGGAGTTCCGACAAGGATATGTTGGAAACACTGAACTGGTAAAAGATTTGAGTGCAGTAGTTTTTGTAGTAGATGCACAAAACACCTCGAAATTTCAGGAAACAGCAAACTTCTTCACTGTGTGGATAAAAAGCATTGCAAACCATCTCAAGGGAGTTAAAGGGTATTTACTCTACAACAAAATTGATCCAGGAAAAGAAGGACAAGTGAAGCAAGGATTAGCTCATATTGCTCAACTACTAGCACCTGTTGAAAGATTGTTCCCCGGAGAAATGGTAAAAACACTAACAAGTATTTATTCTGATGCGACAAATCAAATTTTCCAAAGAATGCTCTTAGATTTGATGCCAAAAAGGATGTCAGTGCCAGACACACTAAGACGAATAGACTCTACACCAGCAACTACACCAACAACCCCAGCAGTTTCACCACCAGTGGTAGAGGAATCATATATAACCCAAACAATAAAAGCTGTAGAAAGTAAAACCACAGTACCACCAACAATAACACCACCACAAGTTACCCAACCACCTGTAACACCACCAAGATTAGCAGAACCAACAAATACAAGCGAACTTACAATCAAACCACCAGCAATATCATCTCCAATGGAGAAAGCAGAAGCAGACTTAATGAAAACAAAAATGGCAGAAAGACTATCAGATATCATAGATGCAACACTCGATAATAATCCCGGATTTGTAGCAATAGCAGTATATTCCGAAAACGTAGAACTATTAGTTGGAGCAGTGCAACAAGGCGGAAACCCACAAATATTGAAATCAATAGAAGCAACATTGATGAAAATAAACCTAGAAGAATACATGAGTAGATTAGGGAAAGTAAGAGAGGGAGGAGAAGGACACATAAAAATAGACACATTCGATATTTTCTTCGAGAAAGTATCACCAGTACACCTAAGCACAGTAATATGCTCAACATTAGAAGAAGACACATTAAGGAACATCCTACAACTCAATAAATACCTAAATCAGGCATTGAGTATCTCGCCAGAAGGAGGAGATGAAGACTCCTTCAAAAGAGTGGACCTCATGGCAGAATTAAAGATGAGATTACATAATCGAGGAAAAAGCGTCGACCACGTGGGATAATTGATTTTTAAGAAATAGAAGAAATGGTGGACCGAGCGGAATTTGAATCCGCGGCCTCCTGAATGCAAATCAGGCGATCTACCAGTCTGATCTATCGGCCCATTCTTAGTTATTTTTCCTTACAGTTCCTATTTTTGAATCTTGTGATTAGGAAAAATTTTCTCTTCATAAATTAAAAGTTATCGCTATGAAGACGTTCAACATAATATGTCCAAGCGTTACTCCGAAGATGTTTTCTGTTTTGTAGACTGTCCAACCTGTTAATATTCCTGAGATTATTATGAAAAACACTGCATTAACAGATCCAATGTAAGTCGGTAACCATCTTAGTTCTTGGATATGTCCAAACATCCATACAACGAATTGCAACATAAATCCTAAGAACCTTCCATCTTTTAATGTGATTTTTCGACCTAGGATAGTAAAATGATTTTGTATTTCTGAGAATTGAATCTGAATAAATGCTTTTGAGTAATATTCAAACATAATGACATTTAGTGATACAAAAAATATCCACCAAAACCATTCTTGTGAATTACTGAGTAAATAGTAGAGTGGATAGACATTATCGACGTATTTTTGTGAGAGTACGACCCACGGAAAGAAAATTCCCGCATGCATTGCTAATCCTTGTACTAAACTACTAATAATATTCTTGGGACGTAAACCATTCTTTGTTGCCATGAAGAAGAGAAAACCTTTTCCTGTTTTTATTCGGAAAAAAACCAGATAAATGCAAGGTATGGTTGCAAAGCAAATGAATGAAAGAAGCGCATGAAAATAATACTCCTCCCCTAATATTCGAAATCCACCATATTCCAAAGGAAAATACACTGCTAAAGCTAATGGTCCAACAATTAGATTCGCTAAAATGGCTTGTTTTAGGGTAATTCTAGGATCACTTTCCGCAATTTTCGGAGTTAAAATATTTGATGAATCAAGTTCATCAGTAGAGGATTTTTCTCCTACAGAATTACCTACCTCTATTTTGGCTGTTTCTTCTTGATTCATGATATCTTACCCTTTAGCTAAATATAATCTTAATTTTTACAAGTATCCCTCTTACCTTTTTAATGATTTTCAAGAAGAATTATTAAACTACAGTGACAATTCATTTTTGATTGGAAATGAATTCTTTGCAAGACCAAATTGATTTGTCAGATGAATTCCAAAAAGGCATTGTGTGCGATTTGCATTCCCATTCCTCGTACGCAGGGGGAACAGGTAGTTTAGACCTAAGAACTGCTGTTGAAAACATGCCCAAAAAAGGTGTTCGAGTTGTTGGAACCGGGGATTGTCTTTATCAACCTTGGTTAAAAATATTGAAGGAGCAGCTTGTTGATGAAGATGAGAATGGAGTTTTCGAATTAAAAAACGCTACTGAGGAGGAAACCCAAACAAAATTTGTCTTGCAAACAGAAATTGCTGTAACTGCTCCGATAGGGGTAAATAGGAAAATCGTGCACTGTATTTTTCTTTGGCCTGATTATCAGTCAATAGAAAAAGCTATAACTCTCATTGAGAAATTTGGGGTAAAGAATTCAATGGGTAGACCATTCCTAACCAATAATAGTATAGAAGAAGTTGGTGAGCGAATTAATGCTATTTTGGATATCAACCCCCTTATAGAATTCATTCCAGCTCATATTTTAGTTCCTTTAGGAATTTATGGTCCAAAACCATCAATAGTTTACATGTCGGATTTCTTTGGAGAAGCGACGGAAAGAATACATGCGTTTGAGACAGGACTAAGTGCTGATCCAACCGTTACCTCATTAATACCAGAGTTAGATGACTTAACATTAATATCAAACAGTGATGCTCATTCTGCAGCATTAAATAGACTAGGAAGAGAATTAACGAGCTTAGATTTAAGCAAAATCACTTACAAAGAAATTATCGATGCGTTGAGAAATAATCGAGTTTGCTATACGGCAGAATTCCACCCCTCTGAAGGGCGATACTTCTTAACAGGACACAGAGGCGGTATTAGAAATCATAAACAAGATGAATTCTGTGTTTATTCTCCAGATATGGTACCAAAGAACAAAATATGTCCAATTTGCGATTTAACACTAGAACCCGGGGTATTACAAAGAGCTATTGAATTATCAAAATTCCAAGGTAGTGATAGGGAATATGGGAAACTATACGGTAAGAAAAAGAATTTCTATCGAATGGTTCCTCTTGCAGAAATCATTGCAAATGGTATTGGTATTAAAAATCCCAACGCTAAAAGTGTTCGACAATTATACTATGTGATAGTTAATTCAATTGGCAACGAGTGTAAATTATGGACAACAAAACTATCAGCTTTAGAACAAATTTTGAATGGTCTAGTCGATGAAAAAATAGCAGAAGCAATAATCGAAGTTCGTAAAGGTAATTTCTGCTTTTCACCACCTGGATTTGATGGGAGCTATGGAGAATTAACCATAGGACAAACCTCACAATATCACGGTATCAAGATCGAAAAAGGAAATCTAAAGCAAAGTCAACAATTCACACTAGATGATTTCACTAACTGATATTCTTGCTGATTTTCTTAATAATTTTAGACAAACGAATCAAATATCCTTCAACAGCAGAATTCGATTTATCTGAAACTGCAAATATAATTGTATTATCTGTTATTCTGTGCAAGAGAAAAATCTTGTCTCTTTGAGATAACTGAATGACTTGATTAGGTTCTGTATGCTCTGTAAGTTCTAGTAATTTATTCAATTCTAAATCTTTAACTGACTTAATCCAAGTATTAATATCAGGAGTTTTCTTAATCACAAAAAATTTGTTATCTGGACAAACAACTCCAGCCATGAATACTTCAGTATAAATGTCCATGAAAGAACACAATTGATCTTCCTCTTTAAGCCATTTACGATCGTCATCCCCAAAAGAGACTTTACTAGTTTGTCTACCCAAAGAAGCAGTAGTATCTCCATTATTGCCTTGTAGATCTCTCATTTCAAGTGAGAGTTGTCCTAATAATTCGTGCTCAGGAACAGACTCAAAATCCTTCAGAAGCACAATTGGTCCTTCTGATTTTCTTCGCAACCCTTCGTATCTGCTTACGATTCTTTGCATTATGTTTTCTAGTTGCTTTTCCTCTGCCAATCCCTTGATAACCTCAAAGACATAGAAATAATCACCACTATCATGAATAATAAATCGATAATTCTTTGTGGTAACTTCAATAAGTCTGCCCGGATCAAGATTTCTTATCGATTTTCGTAATCCTGTAAGAAAATTTGTTAAAATATTGATATCAAAGATTGGGTCTCCTTTCGAAAACTCAAAATGCTCAATCACACCATCTTCGGTTATAATTAGAACACCGTCAATACCAACAAGCTCATCAGCGATTGTTTTCGCGTCTTCAGAGCTTAAACTTTCAGAATCAAGTTTTCTATATGCCTCAGTATAACTCGCATCCATAGATCTGAATTTTGTAATTCTTTGACCAATTTTCTCATAATCAGGTGTTTCAGTAAGATTAGAAATCAATAATGTGTTTTCAATATCTGAACTACTTGCACCTTCAAATCGAGAAATTATCTTCATAATAATAGGATTATATAACTCTAAGTCAGAAATTCTTTTCTCAATCCAAAGAACATAGAAATATTTCTCTCGAGTAACAAAAATGAATTTGGAATTACTTGTCTCAATGGAATTTATTTTCTCTTCACTAATAACTTCAGCGAGAGATTGCAAACCAGAGAGTAAACCAGCCAATAAAACAACATCAATTTGTTCTTCAGTAAGAAACTCAATATATTTTGGTAACCCAGATTCCTCTATAACAATAAACCCGCGCATAGCATTATAGAATTGTTCTGCAAGCTTAGTTAGTTCAATTTCTTGAGAAGTCAAACTCTGGAAGACCATCCTATCTAAACGTATTCGCTTATAGAATAACTGCTTTTAGATTTTTAACCAATATTCTTGCGGCAAAAATAAGTCAAGTTGAAGTTATTTAAACACAACAACGAGTATTTCATTTTCAGAAGCTGAAGAATTAAAACTAAGATTAACTTTATTAATTCCATTTTCTTGCTATTAAGAGCGAATAGTAAATACCGGAAGGACCAAAAAACTATGACTTCCAAAACTGAAGAAATAGACGAATTGTTAAAAAAATGCACGCAATGTGGATCTTGTCTGGTCGTTTGTCCCATTTATAGAGCCACAGAAAATGAAGCGTTTTCCCCGAGAGGGAAATTATATTACCTTAAATTGAAGAATGCTTTTCCCGAGAAATTCGATGAAGAGCTTGCGAAAGATTATGCTAAAACGATTTTTACTTGTGCCGTCTGTAGCCGCTGCGTTGAGAGTTGTACATCAGAAGTGAAATTAGTAGATATTTTTAGAGAAGAAAGATTAGCTTCTGTTGATCAATTCCCTAAATTGGTTCAGATTGGTGATAACATTATTGACGAAATGAATGTCTATGGGTTAGATAATGAAATGCGAGCCGAAACCTGGACTATGGAATTATACGATGACTTCCCTGATATCGATGATCGAGTGTACAGTGAAGGAATGACTGCTGACACCATTTTATTCGTTGGGTGTTTGATGTCTTTTAGAAGTAGGCATACCAACGTTCTGAAATCCATCCTGAAAGTCATGGAACATATTGATGAAAACTACCTGATTTTAGGAGGGGAAGAATATTGCTGCGGTCACCCCTTGGATCTCTTAGGCAAAGTAGAGCAAGCAGACAAAATGAGGGAACACAATACCGAAGTAATCCATAAAGTAGGTGCAAAAACAGTAGTAACTGATTGTCCTGGTTGCTTGGAAGCGTTAATTGACCATCATAAATTAGATCCTTCAGTAAAAGTACTTCATATGACTGAGTATTTTGATGAGAAAATTGAGACTGTTCCTAACAAATTGAATATCAAACTCAAGTATCATGATCCTTGTGAATTATTCAGAAATAACGAAGTAACAAAAGCTCCAAGATCCTTGATGCAGAAGATGGGCATCGAAGTAGTAGAAATGGAACCATCTTGCTGCGGGGGCGGTGGAATGCTTCGTGTAACAGATGACAAAATAGCACAAGATATCATGAAACAACGAATTGAGAAAGAAGAATTAGGAGTGGAAGGAGCCTGTGTTGTAACATGCTGTCCCTCTTGCTTGGAACAATTTGAACAAAATGGTGTGACTACTGGGGATATTGCAGAATACCTTGTAAAAGCGCTAAATTTGGAGGAGGAAAAATAACATGGAAAGACTCAATCGATACATTATGGGTTCTAATGCTTCTATCTTTCAAAGAATAGATCCAACTACAAATGTAGAAGTATTTCTTCCAACAAATGAAGAAGAAATCAAAGAAGCAATAACTTATGCTCGAGAGAAAAACCTGCCAATAACCACGAAAGGTGGAGGTTCAGGAATGAGTGGTGCGTGTACTGGCGGGATAAGAGAAAAAGTCATTATCAGCACTTTGAGATTAAAACATATCTATGAACTTAATTTTGGAAAAGGATACGCTATTGTAGGTCCTGGATTAACACCTGACGAGTTTAATGAGCGAATCCAGAAAGAACAACCTAACTGGAAGTTCTTTGTCTCACCATCAAGCAGAGACGTAGCAACTCTCGGAGGAATGATGAGCACCGATGGTGGAGGAAATGATGCTTGGCTTGCTGGAACAATGGTTGATAGTATCCTATCTGTGGAATTAATTGATATTAACAACAATAAAATCATTATAGAACGAACTGGTGATGATTTAAGCAAATCAAAAGTAACTTGTGAGGATAAGGAATTAGAAAAACAACTAATAGACAAGGGGTTTTCGCTACTTGACGTTGCTGGATCCCATGGGGTGTTAGGATTTATTTCAAAGCTTAAAGTAATGATAAAACCAATGCCAGAAGCAGGAAAAGAAAGCTATGCAGTAATCCATGCGAACAATCTTGATAATTTTGGAAAAATCATCTATGGACTAATTGAACATGATGTTCCATTAACCTATGGAGAAACTATAGTTGAAGCAAGACATCCAGACATCTCTGGTCCAACAAATCCTCCAATGTTCATCTTGAAATATCCAACAGAATATGAGGAAAAAGTACAGTCAATTTGCAACAACATCGATAATGTTGATTTTGCTTCAGTTGACCTCGAAGAATTTGAACGAATGGCAGAAATTCGAGTAAAAATGGCGAAAAGGAATCCACCCGAAGGATTCCAGATGGCATTGTTTGAAGGCTATGGAATCTATGGTGAGAATCTTCTCCGATTTGAAGAGATAATTACAACTATCAATGCTTCCTTAATGAAGCATACATTTACGCCCTTCATCAAGTTTGGTCACGCTCCTTCTGTCTATTATGAATATGACAAGAAAATCAAAGGTATCATAATGCATTCCCGCGAAAAAAGACCGGAAAACCTAACTCCTAAAGTTGTTTTTGACGGTATTGTTGGGTGCGTTGAGACTTGTGAACAACTAGGAATTACACCGAAACCAGAACACAAATGGCCATTCCAAAAAACAACTGAAAAACATAAACGACTTATAGAACTCACTGATGTCTTAGGAAAGCAATTTAATCCATTCTTGCTTGAGTCTTCCTTAGAAGAACTAGCAGAATTAGTCTTATAAGAAAAATAGCAGAATTGGTT
>JAGXNT010000071.1 GCA_019894765.1 Candidatus Heimdallarchaeota archaeon | reverse complement strand
GTAAACAAGGCAACTTTTCTCTTTGGTTTCATATAACTGGCAATGAGAAGTTGGTTTTTTATCTTGTTTGTTTATAGATGATTGATAATGAGGGCAGAAACCTTTGATAAGAGGGCAGAGAAATCTTTGATCATCTGTTTTGTCTATCATATATTTCCTTTTCCTACTGTAAAAGCAGTCAACTATAAACTACTAAGCATATAATTATTTTTTCGGGATAAATTGTTGAGTAATATTAAAAAAATGATTGAAAGATGAAAAGGATAGTTGAAACAAAAATAAGCGTCTTTTCAATACAAGATTCAGGGGAACTCCTATTCAACAACTAATTCTCTAGACTTATTTAGAGAGAAGCTCAAGAGAGGTGGATGTATGAAAGAAAAAAACTCTCTTTAGATTGTAAAGCTCAAGATTAATAACAAACAAAAGGCTAGTAGAATAAGAACCTGGGTGCTCCCTTCAGAATAAAATCCTGTTGCGTATAATAGGGGCTGGAGTTTATGGGAGCATCCTCAGGTTAAGATTTGACTTTCCATTGGATAGTCTTGGGATATTTGTGCAACTTGATCTAGAAATCCAGCTCAGAAAAAATCTATCTCCTGGGGTAAAGAATTTAACATCTTCCTTTTTCCTGTAATGGATTTTTTCCCTCAAGTTGCTCGAATCCCATAATAATGTCTTTTTGAATCCTAAAAATCTTTGTCCAGTAACTCATATTTGATTGTTCATGAGTGGTAATTATTGTTTTACTGAAACTATTCTTTTCTGGTGAGAAATTTAGAAGAAAAAACAACTGGTTTCAGGATTCACTTTCACTAGAGACAAAGTATAAATAGGCATTTAAGAAAAAAAAGAAGTGAAACTTTCGCTTCACTCGAGACGGGGTGTTTCAGATAATTCTTTCTCTAATGCTTTGTAAGAACTCCTATGATTAATGGCTTTAATGTAAAAGTAAAGCCAGGGAATAATAAGTATCCAAATACAGCAACTGATCCAATTAAATTTGTTAGCAAGCTCTGCATTTCTTTTATATTCTTCCTTGTGATATTTGTAAAGATCTTCTTTTGATTCGGGTTCATACAATAAATTCACCACCTATTCCAATTAATTTTTTAACAACAATCACTTGTTTCAGGTAATTCTTACTCTAATTTGTGCTGAACATTCCGAGGTTGGGACTTTGTCATATGACATTTCTGACAAAGAACCTCTAAATCCTTATCTAAAATATCATCCCGACCTTTCTTATGATGGACATGAAGTTTTTCAGTTGAACCACACTTCTCGCATTTGTTTCCTCGTTGCTGCAGTATTTCTCCTCTCCTCATTTTCCAGAAGAATCCAGAGTATTTGTAATTGTAATATCTCTCGTAACATCGCCAAAGAACATCAGGTAATTCTTTAGGGTGACGTGTAAATAGATATAAAATTCCAGCAAGTTGTTTAAGACCTTTATTTTCGCTTTCTAAATAGAGTTAATATTTTCGCTATCCCAACAAGTATTGGGATCAATAAGTGTAATAATAGCATTTGTTTCCGATTCGGTTAAGCGAGAAATTGCTTTTAATAACCGTGTTTGTATGTTACATGCTCTTTGGTATTCTAGCTCACCTTTCTCCCGGTATTTTTCTTCCCAATCCCTAATGGATCCCAAAATGGCACCTTGGGTTCTTAACACTTTATTACAAAATTTGCATTTTATTAGTTCCTTTTTGACATCGAATTTTTGTCTCAACTTTTTCACTTTAATCTTTTTAGTTTATACAACAATTTATCAAATTCTACTCGAGTAAAAGATAATAACACATCCTGCAGTTAGAAGTATTTGTTAAGGTAGACTAGTAAGAGTGTTAAGAAAAGCATTTCTTCATCAGGGAATTGATGATCTTTCTGTAATTCATTTTGCAGATTGTGCAGGTTGTCAATTGCAGAGTTAATCTGTTTAATGATCATCTTTTTAATGATTTCTTGTTCGAACTCGCTCAAATGAAAACTTGTCATTGTTTAGACCTCTCAGCTACTTTTTCAATTGCTAGCCTTTTTTTTGCTTGAGAATGGTTAATGTGAATAACTGCTCTATCGACACCAAGTATTCTACCTATTTCTGCAATTTCATTTTCTTTCCTTTCCTTTAGTAGAATCACATTCCACTCTTTCCATCAATATAAGACGTAATCCTCACAAATGTTTTTCCTTTTCAAAGAAAAATTCAAGTTAATTACTTTTTAGTTTTTAAAAGATAAAAAGTTTTTGATTTTCTAACTAGGAAATAAAGATTCTGTTGATAAATTTAGAAGAAAAAAAAATTAGCAAGTCTTGTAATTACTATGCTCAGGATTAGTAGATTATCAAAATTACTTCTGACAATTCTCAATCTTATGTTTGAAGAGCCGGTGCTTACTCTGTCCTTCTTTTGAATAGGTATCGTAAACAGGGCAACTTTTCTCTTTGGTTTCATATAACTGGCAACGAGTGGCT